>NZ_JAYGHH010000006.1:116252-124747 GCF_034931045.1 Nodularia sp. UHCC 0506 | reverse complement strand
CTCATCCTCAGAGGAATTTTCCAAATACAGCCTGATAAACTCCTCCGCCGCCGCCGGACTGATTTTTTTGAGCGCATCACGAATTTCCAGCAGCGTATCCGCCACAGGATCTCTAATCTCGTTTACCCAACGATGAACATTTGGCCGTCCTGTTCCCATCGTCACTGCTAACTTATTTTGGCTGATGCCATGAACTTCTAACACCAGTTTCAGTGCTTTACCTGCTTTTCCCATGCCTTTGATTGTGTCAAAAGCTCATAACAGAGTAAATGTTACCCATAGGTAACTAAAGGTGTAAGATAGGATTGTTACCCATAGGTAACATATCTTCTTAACAACAAACATCTTAATTGCAATGACTACAAGCTTTTTGGCAGAAGCCTTTGAAACTCTCACCCCGTCTGTTTCCTCTAGCGTATCTACCGAAACCATACCAAGCAGAGAATCTGTAAAGGTGGTGATATTGGGTTCTAAAACAGGAGTAAACAACACAATTCTCAGTTTGTACAAGCTTGGTTTTGCCCAAGTTAATGAATGGAGTCCTCTATTACCTACCCCAAATCCCGGTGAAGTGATGAGTATTTTAACTCGGTATATTCTGATAAATTGACACTAATTTTAGTGGGTTGGCAATGCACACCCTACAATTAAATACTTGATTCGCCTGGTATTGTTCCGTTAAAAACTCAAATATAAATGATATTTCTTGAACTCGTATTACAAAACTTTGGCCCTTACTGTGGTCGTCAGGTAATTAACCTAGACCCAAAAATTGATGAAGAAAATTCCTATCCAATTATCCTCTTAGGTGGGATGAATGGGGGCGGAAAAACTACCCTGATGGATGCAATTCGTCTAGCATTATATGGTCATCGCGCCCAATGTTCTACCCGTGGGAACTTGAGTTATAATGATTTTCTCAATCAATGCGTTAATAGCCACAGTTCACCCACTGAAGATACTCGCATTGAATTGGTTTTTGAACATATTGAAAATGACCAACCAGTAAAATATAGAGTTGTTCGGCGTTGGACAAAAAACCCTAAAGATGGTAAAGACCAATTAGGAATTTTAGATGCTCAAGAATGGCTGGATACGGCTTTAGTTAATATTTGGGATGAGTATATAGAAAATCTCTTACCTTTAGGAATTTCTAATCTGTTTTTATTTGATGGTGAACAAGTTAAGGAACTCGCAGAACAAGAAACACCTCCATCGATTGTAGTTGATGCAATTCGCGGACTTTTAGGTTTAGAACTAGCTGAACGTTTAGGCGGTGATTTAGAAATTATCGTCAACCGCAAGCGCAAAGAAATTGCGGATACTCAAGATTTAGCTAATTTAGAGGAAATTGAACAAGAACTAAAGCTACAACAAGAGGAATATCAGGAAGTTGAAATTCAATTAAAGGAACTGACTGATAATTTAGTAGTAGCAGAAAAAAAGCAGCAAGAAGCTGTGGATAATTTCATCTCTGAAGGTGGTAAAATTGCAGGCGATCGCACTTATTTAGAAAAACAAAAATCTCAACTAATTGCGGAGTCAGAAAATAGCCGTCAAGCTATGCGCGGATTAGCTGCTGATATTTTACCGTTAGCTTTCATTGAACCTTTGCTAAATCAATTTTATATCCAAGGACAAAAGGAATTTCGGACTCAACAAGCCAAGGTAGCATATAATTTATTATTAGAACGAGATTACCGCTTAATTGAATTAATTAAACAATTAACTATTGCTGACCAACAAGTAGAAAAAATTCAAGATTTTATCGACAAAGAAAATAATATCCTCCAGCAAGATACAGCAGGGGAAGTTTGGCTATTATCTGACACCGAAACTCTGCATCATTTAGATAATATTATTCATCATTATTTACCTCATACAAAAAATGCTACACAGAAGCAGCTAGAATTACACCAAACTCAAGAAGAAGAAATTATTACCCTAGAAAGACAAATTCAAACAGCCGCATCTCCAGAAGATTATCAAAAGTTGGTAGATGCATTGCAAGCAGCCCAAAAAGAAGTTGCTGAAGCGCAAGCAGCTTGTGAAATAGCCAAACACAATTTAAACGAATTAGAAACTCAAATTCGGACTACTAAAAAAATCTTAGAAAAATATACAGAAACCAATATTGATCGCAAATATAATGAACATATTATTACGGCAACAGCTAAAGTTCAAGATACACTTAAACTTTTCCGCGAGAAACTGACTCTCCGCAAACTGAATAAATTAGAAGTTGAAGTTACAGAATGTTTCCGCTATCTGCTACACAAATCAGATTTAGTGCATCGTGTCGCTATTCATACGGATAGTTTCAGCCTGTCACTGTATGACTTCAATGGTAAACCAGTTCCCAAACATCGACTTTCCGCCGGTGAAAAACAACTGTTAGCGATCGCATTTCTCTGGGGACTGGCGCGAGTCTCTGGACACCGTTTACCTGTAGCCATAGATACGCCTCTGGGAAGATTAGACTCATCCCACCGGGGAAACCTCGTAGAACGCTATTTTCCATCTGCTAGTCATCAAGTAATTTTATTATCTACTGATACTGAAATTGGCAAGCATGAAGTAGAAACATTGAGAAATAATGAAGCGATCGCTCGTGAATATCTGCTCAAATACGATTCCTCCACCCGCCAAACTACAATCATAGAAGATAAATATTTTTGGTAATAAATATCTTACTATCGAACCGCCAAGTCGCCAAGAGCGCCAAGAGAAACAGCAAACATCAGATAAATTAGGAATGTTCCCAGAATTATCTTTATTATGGAATCTCCAATTGAAAGAATTAAACTCTCCCAAACAGCTAAAGACCAACTTCTTAAACTCAGACGCACTACAAAGATTGACCAATGGAATATATTATGTCGTTGGGCTTTTTGTCGTTCCCTGGCCGAATCAACTGCACCCTCACCTGTACCAATTCCCCAAGATAGCAATGTGGAAATGACCTGGCGCGTATTTGGCGGCGAAATGTCTGATATCCTTCTCCTGGCTTTGAAACAACGCTGTCACAACGACGGCTACCCCATTGATAAAGATAACCTCGCTACCCAATTTCGCCTGCATTTGCATCGAGGGATTGGTTATTTAGCCGGTGATCCAAATATCAAGAAAATTGAAGATTTAATTAAACTAGCGCTGAAAGATGGAAAGGATATTAATTAACTGTTAACTGTTGACTGTTAACTGATATGGCTGAATCTTTAGAAATCGAGCGTCATCGAGCTGCGATCGCTCGTAATGATATCTCTCGCCCCGTGCGTTTAGCAATAGAATGGGCAATACTCAATCAGGAAACCTCATTTTTTGATTACGGCTGTGGTTACGGTGGTGATGTGCAGCGAGTCGGAAATTTAGGCTACACCAGCGCTGGCTGGGACCCTTATTATTTTCCCCATGAAACCGTTACCTCTGCTGATGTGGTTAACTTGGGTTATGTTCTGAATGTGATTGAAGACCAAGAGGAACGCCGTCAAAGTCTCATTCACGCTTGGGAACTGACTCAGCAAGTGTTAATTGTGGCGGCACAAGTATTAATTAATGCCCCTAGTAAAGCACAACTAGCTTACAGCGATGGTATTGTCACGCGCCGCAACACCTTTCAGAAATATTATGAACAACAAGAACTGAGAACTTATATTAATGAAATTCTCAATGTCGATGCAGTACCAGTAGCATTGGGTGTTTATTTTGTCTTTCGTGATGAAGCTGCAAAAGAAAATTTCAAAGCTATCCGCTTCTTTTCTAGCACTGCTACAC
Source organism: Nodularia sp. UHCC 0506 (assembly GCF_034931045.1). NCBI lineage: Bacteria > Bacillati > Cyanobacteriota > Cyanophyceae > Nostocales > Nodulariaceae > Nodularia > Nodularia sp. UHCC 0506. The sequence goes on along the minus strand of NZ_JAYGHH010000006.1, from coordinate 120,973 downwards.
CTAGAGTCCGTGTCCCCAGCAAGCGATTTGAGGACTACCAAGAGCAATTACAACCACTGATGGACTTTTTTGCCAACCGGGGCAGATTACCCGTTAAAGGTGAATTAGCGAATCAAACAGAATTACTCAGTGAATTTGGTAGTTACCGCCGGGCTTTTAATGTGGTGTTACAAGCTACCGATGAAGCTGAATGGGATGCGATCGCCTATCGTCGTTCTTTAGACATCCAAGTATATCTTGCCCTCAGCCACTTTGATCAACGTCCGTCATGGCAAAAACTAGCGCCAGAAATGCGTCACGATATCAAAGCCTTTTTTGGTAGTTATGCAGAAGCCTGTGAAGTCGCCGACCAAAAACTATTTAGTTTAGGTGATCCCAAAGTTGTGCAAACAGCTTGTGAAAAAAGCAAAATTGGTAAACACACACGCGGCGCACTTTATGTTCATGTTTCCGCACTCCCAGCATTAGACCCCTTATTACGCATTTATGAAAGCTGTGCCAGCCGTACTATTGGGCGTGTCGATGGGGCGACATTAATCAAATACAACATTGAAAAACCGCAAATATCCTATTTGTTTTACCCAGAATTTGACAGTGATCCTCATCCCGCCTTAAAAGCCAGTATCACAATTGATCTAAAAACTTTATACATAACTCACCGTGATTATGCAGAAAGAACTAATCCGCCAATTCTGCACCGCAAAGAAAATTTTGTCACTTCCAACTATCCCCGCTATGAGGAATTTGCTCAACTCACCCAACAAGAACAGGAATTAGGATTGCTTAAGCAGAAAAGTGAAATTGGGACTCGTGCCGGTTGGGAAAAATGTCTGGCTGCACACGGGGCAAAAATTAACGGTCATCAAATTGAGCAAAATCAGGAAAATTAAGGAACTACTGAGGCTGTGACGGCATCTTTGATGATGATCTCCGTGGGGAAAACCTGGGTAAACTTAGATGTTTGCGTAGAATGACACAGCAGCTATGGCAAGATATAGCAAAAGTCAAAAGTCAAAATTGAAATACTTGTTATGACTGGCTTTTGGGATTTTTTCATGTCCTAACCGCCTTGGCGGTTGCTATAACTGCAATTTACAAAATTGAGAGGAACCTGCACAACATGAAACCAGTGCGATCGCTGCTGACAGTTTTCGGTAGCCGTAAAATGGCAGCTTTGACATTAATCGGTTTTTCTTCAGGTTTACCATTGTTTTTAACCAGCAAAACCCTGCAAGCTTGGATGACTGTAGAAGAGGTAGATTTAACCGCCATTGGTTTATTTAGCCTTGTGGGTATCCCTTACTCTTTGAAATTTATCTGGTCGCCTTTAATAGACAGGTTTACAATCCCAATTTTAGGTAGGCGACGCGGCTGGTTAATTACACTGCAAATTGGGTTATTAATTGCGATCGCTCTCATGGCTTTCCAAGAACCCACAGAAGCACTACAGTTATTAGCGATTAACGCTGTAGCGATCGCCTTTTTAAGTGCCAGCCAAGACATTGCTGCTGATGCCTACCGCACCGACGTTCTCGAAGAATTAGAATTAGGAGCCGGTGCTGCTGTTTTTGTCTTAGGTTATCGGATAGCACTTTTATTCACCGGATCTTTAGCATTGATTCTGGCCGATAATTTACCTTGGCCATCAGTCTACTTATTAATGGCTTTGGGCATGGTAATTGGGATTATTGCCACCTTATTTGCCCCAGAACCCCAAGAAACCAGCCCCCCAGAATCTTTAGCTGCGGCGGTAATTTTACCCTTTGGGGAATTTTTCCAGCGTCAGGGTGTAGTTCAAGCCATTTTAATGCTGCTGTTTATCGTTCTATATAAACTGGGTGATTCTTTTGTCAACAATATGTCTACACCCTTTTTATTGCAAACTGGATTCACCCAAACCGATATCGGGGCTATTCAAGGCGGTATGGGGCTAATAGCTACCATTGTTGGTACGCTTTCAGGTGGCGTAATTTTGAGTAAAATTGGTCTAAATCGCTCACTTTGGTTATTTGGGGCTTTGCAAGCCGTGAGTAATTTAGCTTATTATGTTCTAGCCAACGTAGGTCAAAACTACCAGGCTCTAGTGTTAACAATCAACATTGAAAACTTTTGTGGTGGGTTGGGAACAGCAGCATTTGTGGCCTTTTTGATGAATATGTGTAACCAGCGCTTTTCTGCCACCCAATATGCTTTATTATCCAGTTTTATGGCTGTAAGTCGTGATATTCTAGTTGCGCCAGCTGGCACTTTAGCAAAAAGCACAGGTTGGCCGTTATTTTTCATTATTAGTATGGTCGCTGCTATTCCAGGACTACTTCTGTTACCATTGTTTGCCCCTTGGAACCCTAAACCAGTGGCAATATCCAGACCAGGACTAGAGGAAGAAGACGAGGATTTATGGGGAACCAAGTAGTTATTATTGTCGGCACATTTATTCTCTTAATTACTGGCTTGTTACTCGGTTATGTTCTCTCACAGTTAGTTTTGGGATTCCTAGCGTTTAACCTCCTAACTCTTTTTGGAACATTCAGCCTAATTTTGATTTTTGGTACACTCTATTACGTTTTATTTTGGCAGCTACGCAGAGAACAATCACAGATAGTGCCAGAACAAAGACCAGAGCAAGCACAGACACAAATCACCGCGCAAATAGCCGATAACCATCTCAAAAACAAACTAATTGCCAAGTTAGGAGGAGATGTTGCCGCAGCCGAGCGCTTAATTGATCAGGCCAAGCTCAATTATCCGGGAATGCCAGAAACCTGGTATTGCGAAAGAGTAATTGATGATTTGGAACGCGATCAACGTTAACCATGCTCAAAAGTCGCTAGAATAAGTCAAGAAAACTTCACAAATCTTCAGCTAGATTTTGAGGCAAAATCCTAGCCGATTTCAATTAAACTATGACCATAATTCGTCAATATATTGCCCCATTGCTGGCAGTGTTGGTATTTTCCTTAGCTCTTGTGGCAGTCAGCGCCCGCATTTTTTTACCTTCTGATATGGCAGCACCCGCACCCATTGAAGAAAATGGCGAAATCGGACTATATGGGGAGTCAGAATTATTTGCCCTTGTACAACCTCCACTGTTCTCATAGAAATGGAAACTGAGTTTGTCTGAGCAACTGCTACCGAGTTACTATATTCGTCGCGGTTCCACGCTAGAGCGATCGCTACTAGTAAAGTTCATGCAGCAAACTTATCAGGAACTATTTCCCCAGCAAGATTTTGCCCACTTAGCGCGAACAGTTGAGCAATATTTCTCCCAGGAAACACCTTTGTGGTGGGTAGAGTATCTAGATCAAGGAGATCCTCCCCAATCTCCTATTGCTTCTCTCTGGGTAGGAAATGCCATAGATCAAGTCCAAGGCGATCGCCATACTCACATTTTTCTCCTCTACGTAATCCCAGAACATCGACGGCGGGGTGTGGGTACAGCTTTGATGCAGTATGTGGAAAATTGGGCAATTCAAAGAGGCGATCGCCAAATCGGCTTGCAAGTTTTTCAATCAAACTCAGCCGCCTTAAATCTTTACCATCACTTAGGTTATCAAACCCAATCCCTATGGATAGTAAAATCACTCCATAACAAAAAATAAGCTGATATAGGAATCCGGTTTGGTTTCTGTTCGCGTAGCTTGGGTAGCTATATTTACTCGTAGAGGTAGGGAACAGGGAAGAAGGAATCAAGGTATAGGTCGTTTTGTATGGCTTACGCCACGCAAGCTATCAAAATTTAAATAGGAGTCCTATATAGATGTACAATATTTGGTATCTATAATATCTATCCAGTTTTGACCAATAGTTTCTTAATGGTACAAACCTCGATATTTATCCGTGGAATCAATCCCAAATCCAAAATCTAAAATTGTTTGACTTATTAGCACGAGGGGTGCCATTAAATCCTACTCGCGCATTTATATGAAATATGTATGACGAAGAAGACCTAAGCTTACTTGATGTCGAGGAGGAGCTAGAAAGCCCCCTGGACAAAATAGCGCCTCTAACTGCTGAGTCTGAAGTAGTAAAGCCCGATCCAGAAGTGATGTTAGCGCTTTTGGAAAATCATCAACCCCAGCAACGGATGTTAGCGGCTCGTGCTTTTTGTGATATTGAAGATAAACGTGCTACACCCCATCTAATTCGCCTGTTAACTGATACCTGTCCCTTAGTGCGAGTTAGTGCAGCTTATGGCATTGGACGCAATCCTAGTCCAGAAGCAGTAGAACCATTAATCACTCAACTTCACAAAGACTGGAATGGCTACGTGCGTAAAGGTGTAGTTTGGGCATTAGGAAATTGCCGCGATCGCCGTTCTCTAGCACCCCTAGCAGATGCCCTCAGAACTGATATTTCCGCCGTGCGTTTATGGTCTGCCAGTGCCTTAGCACAGATGGCAGACGTGGGTTATGAAGCCGTTGTGGGAGCCATCCCGTCCCTAATTGAAGCTTTAGTTCAAGATCCCGTCGCAGCTGTGCGGAGTAACTGTGCTTGGACAATTGGGCAATTGTGCCGCGAATTGCCATCTAACATAGTTTATGCCACAGCCATCGATGCCCTAATTCAAGCCTTTGCCGAAGACCAAGATTTAGGAGTCCGGGAAGACGCTAAAGCCTCACTATTAGGAGTAGGTGATCCTCGTGGCTTGCAGTTAATTGAAACCCTAGAACAAGAAGGATGGTTTTAGATAATTCGTAATTCGTAATTCGTAGTTCGTAATT
>NZ_JAYGHH010000006.1:88983-116192 GCF_034931045.1 Nodularia sp. UHCC 0506 | reverse complement strand
GTAATTCGTAGTTCGTAGTTCGTAGTTCGTAATTCGTAATTCGTAATTCGTAATTCGTAATTCGTAATTCGTAGTTCGTAATTACAATAGATTTTTTAGTTCCTACACTGTTACAGAAAATTGTGTCTCAGATGGGAATATCAACCCATCTGAAACTATCTTGAGTTTTGAATTTTTTAAACTTGTTTATTTTCAGTCGTAGGCTTGACTACATTCAGTTCATAAGGTCGTTCGATGTCATCTTCACCCAAATATTCACCATTTTGAATTTCTAAAATCACTAGTGGAATCTGTCCTGGGTTATCTACTTTATGAAGAGTAGCTGCGGGAACAAATGTTGATTCATTGCGATTCAGTAATTTTTCTTCTTCTCCACAAGTTACCTTAGCTACACCAGAAACTACAACCCAATGTTCATTACGGTGATAATGGATTTGTGGTTTAATGCCGTGTCTTGGCTTAATTTCAACCCGGCTAATTCTATAGCTTTCCCCTTCTTCTATGACATCGACATTACCCCAGTATCTCTCACCTGAATGGCCAGAGGATTCATTGATATTTGACTGACTCTTATTTTCCTTCTGAGACATAAATAAATTTCTCAACTAGATGACTATCACTATTAATCAGTAATTTAGCTTAAAATAGATAAAGCTAGGGTGAAGAATTTGCATCAAAGCATTAATCCAATAGGTTTCCTGCCGCCCCTATTTGGTTTCTACTCAGCACTTTGCTATAAGTCCCGAAGTCCCTAAGCTCAATTTTCTGTTTGAAATAAATTGTATTGGTCATCATAGATACAAATTTCTGGTGTACCGCACAGAAGGGTAACTTTCACAATGGTTTTCTCCTGTGGCTGACTTTGAATGTGGAATTGACCACCGTGCAGTTCAGCTAACTGTTTAGCAATAATTAATCCTAATCCAGAACCTTGTTGCTCATGCAGTTTACGCTCAAATTGTCTATAAGCTCCTAACTCAGCGATTTGTTCTGCTGTCATACCTCGACCGTGATCAATAAACGATAAAATAACATGATTATTAATACAATCATTCTTAACTTGAATCGGTGTTCCTGGTGGGGAAAACTTCACGGCATTATCAATTAATTCTTCAATAATTTTATAAAGATTTTTTGCAGATATTCTAAGATTACATGATTGAAAATTTGTATATAAATCTGCTTCCCTACCTGCTTTTTGAACTGTTTCATTAATCAAATTAGTGAATGTATCTGTAGGGAAGATAGTCACTTGTGTTTGCAATAATTTAATTCGATCTGGGTCTGTAGCGATAATTTTTAGTTCTGCGTGCAGCAAAAAATTTTGAATTAATTGAAATAAACGTTCCCCTGATTGATAAATATACTCTGCCATTTCGCGCACTGCTTGTGAATCAAGAAGCTCACTTTCTTCCATCAGAATTTGTGAAAAGCCCAAAATACCATTAAGAGGTGTTCGCATTTCATGAGGCAGAGATAAAGTAATACTATTACGTAAATCGTCTAGTTTTTTTTGAGTTTGCTGGTCAATCTTAATTTTTTTTTCTAACCTACAAGAAATAGCCGCTAATAATTCTGCTCGTGTAAAAGGCTTAATCAAATAATCATCTGCGCCCAACTCCATACCTTGCCGAAAATCAATTTTGTCAGACTTAGCTGTGAGAAAAATTAAGGGAATGACTGTGGTTATTGGGTTTTGGCGCAATGCCTCTAGCACACCATAACCGTCTAATTCTGGCATCATGACATCACAAATAATCAAATCAGGTATTTCTGTTTGTGCTAATTGCAAACCCAGGCGACCATTTTCTGCTTCAATTGCGTTCAATTCTTCAGCATATAACAAATCTAAAATGTTTTGGCGGACGTTTATATCGTCCTCAATAACTAGAATTTTTTTCATATTTACTTTTGAGTAATTTTACTTATACATATAAACGTCGATTATTCCATAAAAAATTTTCTAATTCAGATGGTGGTAATGGACGACTAAATAAAAAACCTTGTATAGCATCACAGTTATTTTGGCGTAAAAAAGATAGTTCTGCCTCTGTTTCTATGCCTTCAGCAATAACTTGCAAATTCAAGTTATGAGCCATTTCTATTAATGCTCTCGTAATGGCAGATTTTTGGGAATCGTGGGCAACATTGTGAATAAAATAACGGTCAATTTTTAAGGTATTAATTGGTAAATTTTTGAGATAAATTAAAGAAGAATAGCCAGTACCAAAATCATCAATAGCGATTCTTACCCCCAAACGTTGTAATTCATTCATCGTAGCGATCGCTATATTAGCATTTTGCATAATCATGCTTTCGGTGAGTTCTAGTTCTACATATTTTGGGTCTAAGTTATTAACATGAAGAAATCCCATTAATTTTTTCATGAACTCTGGATGATTAAATTCTATTACCGATACATTTACAGCAATTCGCAAGGAGATACCTCTAATATCTTGCCAAGCTTTAATTTGTTTACATACAGTTTGTAATACCCATTGTCCAATAGAAATAATTAAACCAGTAGATTCTGCCACTGGAATAAATTCTGACGGAAAAAGAAAACCCAATTCAGGACTACGCCAACGCAATAAACCTTCAGCAGCAATTATTTCTCCAGAAGTCATATTAATAATGGGTTGATAATAAATTTCAAATTCCTCAAATCTTTTCTGATGGACAACTCTATGTAAGTTCATTTCCAATAACTGCATTTTTGGAGAAAGTGTTTTAATTGCAGTTTGATGAGATGAAATTAAATATTTCCTTAAAGTAGCTTGTCTTTCTAAACGATTCATGATGGCACGTAAAAGTTCAGCACGAGTAAATGGCTTAGTCAGATAATCATCTGCACCCATATCCATACCTTGACGAAAATCAGCTTTAGCAGATTTAGCCGTCAAAAAAATAAACGGAATTGTTGCTGTTAAAGGTTCTTGACGCACTGCTGTTAGTACTCCATAGCCGTCAATTTCCGGCATCATCATATCGCACAAGATTAAGTCAGGCACGACAGATACAGCTAAATCGATGCCAATTGCGCCATTGGCCGCTGTTATAGTTTCAAAATTTTCCGACTCTAGTAAATCTAATAAATTCTCCCGAACTGATTCTTCATCTTCAATCACTAAAATTTTAGTCATTTGTTACCTCAATGTTGAAATAGTTATTTAATGGCAATGTCACAGTAAATACCGTACCAACTCCCAGAGTGCTGGTAACTGAAATATTACCCTGATGTAAATCCACACAATTTTTCACAATTGATAATCCTAATCCAGTGCCTAAAATATTGCCAACATTCCTGGCCCGATGAAAGGATTCAAACAAGCGCGGGATATCTTCTTGTGGAATGCCAATTCCTTGATCCTGAATTTTAAATATTGCTTGCTCCTCCTGACAAGCAAGACTAAACTTAATTGTGCTGTCATCTGATGAATATTTAATTGCATTTGAAAGTAAATTATTAAGAATATGTCCTAATAATTTTTCATCCATACAACATGGCATAGATATATGTTGAGTATTAAAATAGATTACGCACATATTGTTTTGATTAACTTGTACCTCTGCTAACAAATCACGGCAGTATTCAACTAAATCAAAGCATTTTGGTCTATAGTCTAGTTTTCCCGCCTCCACTTTACCAATAACCAATACATCATTTAACATTTCGGTCATGCGCTTAACAGCAGTTTGAATACGATGTAAGTGAGTCAGTTGTTTTTCTTCTGTCCATTTGTGGCGGTAATGTTCTAGCAATTCCGATGAAGAAAGAATCGTACTTAAGGGCGTGCGGAATTCGTGGGAAGTCATGGAAACAAAACGGGATTTGAGTTCGTGAAGTTCTTTTTCTGTCTCTAGTGCTACTTTTAGTTCTGCTTCTAATTGCTTGTGTTCTGTAATATCTGCCAAGTAACCGACGAATTCTAATGGATTTCCGGCTTCATCCCGCACTAACTTGCCCTTATCATATAGCCAACGATAAGTTCCATCTTGATGTAAAAAGCGATATTCCAGAGTGTAATCCTCCTGATCTAATGCCTGAGAAAGTTTAACCAAGACATATTGCAAATCTTCTGGGTGGATACGAGCAGTCCAAAAGCTGGAATTTTCGACAATTTGCCTTGCGTCATATCCTGTCATGGCAGTGACATTTTCACTGATAAAGGTACTACTTAAATCCCCAGTAGTCGTAGTTGTATAGATAACAGCAGGGCTAGAGGAGAGTAAATATTGCAGCCGTTGTTGACTCACTAGTAGAGCTGTTTCTACTTGTTTCCGCTCAGTTATATTTGTTTGGATTGTAATATAGTGGGTGAGTTTGCCAGCAAAATCATAGACTGGAGAAATACTCAACTCATTCCATAATAGGCTGCCATCTTTACGGTAGTTGCTTAAAGTTACGGTACAGTTTGTTCCGGTTTGCATGGCAGCAGAGAGTGCTTCTAACCCAGATTGATTAATCTCAGCACTTTGAAACGAACAAAAGTTTCTACCAATTACCTCTGCGGCGGAGTAACCAGTCATGCGCTCAAAAGCAGGATTAACATAGATAATCGGGCTGTTGGGAAGACTGGCATCAGCAATAATAATACCATTACTACTAGCAGCGATCGCTCGGTTACGTAATCTTAAACCTTCTTCTGTCCGTTTACGTTGAGTAATATCTGTATGAATGCAGATCGTACCGACATTTTTACCTGTAGCATCTTTAATGGCATCAGAACGCACGTAAACTTGCACAAGGCGACCACTACAGGCTCGAAACGTCACTTCACCACGCCAAGACTGATCAACTTGAACAGTAGGGTAAATTTTTTCATAATCTGCTGGATGCTCGAAAATTACGGTACATCCTCCAGCCGCCTGTAATTCTGCCAAAGTATATTCATACTGTTCGACAAATGCTGGGTTGACGTAGATTGTTGCACCTGTGATATCTCGAATAACTACGGCATCGCTGGTACTTTCTAAGGCTTTGCGAAAACGTAATAGTGATTCTGACGCTAACTTGCGTTGTGTAATATCTGTAGAAATGCCACCCACAGCATAAACCACTCCATTGGCATCTTTTAAAGGAAACTTGATGGACAAATAGGTATGTAAACCATCCTTTTGAGGTACGATTTCTTCAGTTTCTATAGCTACACCATCTGTAATTACTTGATGGTTGTTTCTCGCCAACTCGTATGCAATATGATCAGGCCAAAGTTCATGTACACTTTTGCCAACGATTTGGTCTTGAGTCAGGTTTAATAGCCGTTCATACTTGCGGTTAGCCAGGAGAGTTTTACCATTGGGATCAATGAGATAAATTACCGCCGGAGAGTTATCTAAAATTGCCTGTAGCTGTTGTTGTGTTGCCCGCAGAGTCATTTCTGTGGATACGCGGTCGTCAATATCCGTATTTGTACCGAACCAATTGACGATTTTACCTTGTTGATCACGCATAGGCAAAGCACGGGTTAAATGCCAACGATAAATTTGATCACTTCCTCGGAGGCAACGAAATTCAATTTCGTATGGTGTACCCATCCTCAGCGATTCTTGCCAGCCAGACAGTGTATTTGGCAAATCATCAGGATGTATCCATTCCTGCCAACCCACGCCGAGAATTTGTTCTGCACTGCAAGCAAAGTAGTCCACAACCCGTTGATTTACATACTCCAACTCACCGTTAGCTTGAGCAATCCATACTTGTTGCGGGATGGATTCTGCCAAAAAGCGAAAGCGTTCTTCGCTCTCATGGCGTTCAGTAATTTCAGAGACTAACTGCTGATTAAGTTGAGTTAAAGCGATAGTTCTTTCTGACACGCGCATTTCTAGCTCTTGGTTGACTTGGGTGAGGGCTGCTTGTGCTTGTTTAAGTTCGGTAATATCCTCCGCAATGCCAACAAAACGGTAAAGTTCTCCTTTTTCATTATTTACCGGAAAGGTTTTTGCAGAAATCCAATGCACCTCACCGCTAGATCGAACAATCCGAAATTCTGCGGTAAAACTATTGCCTGACAATAAATTATCTAAAACACCCATGTAGCGATCAATGTCTAATGGATGAATAGAATCAAGCAGATTTTCTGATAAGTTTTCGTAAAGGCGATCGCTACTTCTTCCCCAAATTTGTTCGTAAGCTGGGCTGACATAATATAATTTGTGATTATGAGCGTCTAACACAAAAAAAACTTGAGGAATATTTTCTGTTACTTGCCTAAATAACTCCTCACTCCATCGCAGCGCGGCTTCGTTGCGTTTGTAGCTGCCTATATTTCTCTGTACAGATACAAAATGAGTGACTTTCCCTTGTTGATCTAGTATTGGAAATAGATTCACTTCTACCCAATATGTAGAACCATTTTTATGGTAATTAATAAATTCCGTTCTGATGGGCAAACCGGCTTGGAGTGCAGTCCGAATTTTATTCAGTTCCCGACGACAAGTGAGTTCACCCTGGACAATACGTGGTGTTTTACCAATCACTTCAGCCGCAGTGTAACCAGTCATCTTGGTAAACCCTGCATTCACATAAACTATTCGCGGGCCAAATGGTTCATCTAACGCATCAGCTGCGGTAATCAAAATAGCGTCGTTGATATTTAGCATTGCAGACTCTAGCAAATGCAATCTTTCGGCTGGAGTTTGTGAATATTCGCCTTGAGTTGCTTTCTCTGGTTCTGCTATAGCTTGACAAATACTTGCAGGAGTTACTGCCCCGACGAGTTGATTATCATCATCCATCACTGGCAAAATATCCAATTCATGCTGCTGCAACAATAAAAGTAAACTTGTTATATTTTGAAATTCCGCAAGTTTGAGACTCATTGTCACCGCTTGCATAACTTCAGAAATTGCGGTTGTTTTGATGTCCACCCCAGAAGTTAAAAGCTGTACCACATATTTCTGTGTCAACCATCCCACTACTTGCGAGACTGACACAACCAAAATACTAACGTCATGATTTGCCATTAGTAAAACTGCGTCGAATACTGAATTTTCTGGAGCTACCGTTACGGGATTAAAATCAATAATTGATTGTAAACACTGTAGGCTAGAAAGCCGAAGTAAAGCTTGCATATAAGATTATGATAGCTATCATCTGAAAATAGTTGATTACAAGAAATTATTTATGTAAGAATTTTCTAATATTTTGGTACAGAAGCAACAATAACATTTAAATTAATATTATTATAAATATCCGGCAAAATTCATATGAAGCAATACTCAAAATATTAGGATTTGGGGTGGAGGATGGAAATTTAGTTCTACACTTCTTGATTTATCGCATTTTTAGCGATCGCCGTTCTCCATAACGTAGGAGCCTTTCTATAGTTACAAGACGATTTTCCCAGGCTTGAACTTGATAGAGATTATCCGTAGCTTGTTGGCGCATCCATATTCTAAATTGAGACTGAAATCTAGTTAATGTTGCTCTAGCAACGATTAAATTACCAGTAGAAGGAGAAACTGCTAATTGATTTAAAGCTCCCTGTACGACTTTTACCTGTTGATTTAAATCAGAAACTGTGGCAGCAGACATTTGTAATTTGTCGTTTTGTAAACCTAATTGCCATTCTTTTTGCAGCGCAGCGTAACGGATAGCAGCAGCTTTAAAAGGTTGCCGATGGGGTATAGGTTGATTATGATTGAGTGAAACCTGTCCTTGAGTATTGGTAAAAATTTCTTCTAACTCATGATTAAAATTTTCAGCCGCAAATAGTGCATAACCAATAACTGGTAAATCTCTAATCAATTGCAGTTGGTCAAATGCTCCCAAATTGGGCAAAGAAAGTAAGCGAATGCCTGGCAATAATAAAGTAGAACCTAATTTTCTCGAAGCTATCCAGGGTTGGGCTAGTCGTTGAAAACGAGGAGTGTCTTGAGAGTATGTCATTGGCACAATTAAATCTATATCTCCTCGCCTTGCCCAAACTTCCCAATTTTGTTGCAGTTTTTGAATGCGTTCTATTTCTGGTAATGGAAATACAGCCACCGAAAAAATCAAATTTGGACGCTGTTTTCGTAAGCGCTGCGTTACTTGGGTAACAAAACTATCAACTTGTTCAGTCCGAAATGCCGTCCACTTTTGCCACAAGTCCCGTTGATTAGGAGAAATATTGACTGGATCTACATCATGTAGTTGCTGAAATTGCGCTCTTGCGGCTTTACCATAGCCATAAGTTCGCCCAGCATGAGGATCTTGAAAAGGATAGCGAATGTAGTCTAGTTGTAAACCATCCACTTGATAGCGGGTGACAATTTCTTCATATAGTTTGAATAAATACTGGCGTAATTCGGGATTAGCTGGGTCGTAAAATGGCTTGGTTTGTCCAACCGGAATATTCCTACCCTGACGATCATAGTTTGCCCAATCAGGATTAGTCGCTAACACCGGGCCAGGATAATCAGGATGAAGATTAATCAGCTGATTGTGTATCTGGTTCCCAGCCGCAAATACCCAAACCCAAGCGTGTAACTCCATTCCCCGTGCGTGGGCTAATTTCACCCCAGCTGCTAAGGGGTCCCAACCGCGAATTAATGGATTGGCTTTGGGTGCAACTTGGCTGGGATAAATAGTATAACCAGCGTTGACAGTTTCCAAAAATACGGTATTAATTCCCGATTTGGCTAAACGATCAAAAATTTTGGCTAGTTCTTTTTCGCTACCAGCCTGCACAATAGTTCCTCTGTCTAACCATACCGCCCGAATTTCGGCGGGAGCTAGTCTGCTATTAATAGGAAACTGTTTCCATAAATTTGCTTTGGTTTCTAGCCATTGTCGGCGAGCTAAGGCGTATTTTTTTTGGGTAATTAATTGAGGTAATTTATTGATAAATGCTCTTGCCTGTGATATGGATGGTTGTTTATCCATAACTCCGGCGCTAGTTCTGCTGGATGCTACTTGTCCCTTGCGAGATGAGTGATGAGTGATTACTTCACCGACATTATTAGCATAAGCTGATGCCGCTAGATGGGCGCTTTCTACCCGACCAATCAAATTTTTGAGTTCTGCTTGCAGTGCGATCGCTTCATTAATACTAATAGGTGCATCAGAGTTGGGTGAGATATTCCAGGGTATTGCTTGTTGTAGTTGATCGAGTTGGTCGGGGGATGGGTTAACACGGGTGGGTTTAGTAATATTCTCATTCAGATTGAATGACTGTAAACTCGCTCTGACTGGGGATTGGGGAGATAAGGGAGCTGCGACTACTGATTTTGAGCAATGTGGGGAACCTCCGGCTATTTTAGCTTGGTGTTGCGATGACCTTGACCTATGGCGAGTCAGGGCAGCTGTTAACCAGGTACTATCTAAATCTGCGGCTGAGGCTGTATTTGTTCCCCAGCGCCAACCTAAAAAAGTGGAACGCTCGGTTGTCACGACTGCGGCAGAATTATCTAGGGAATTCCACACAGCAGCAGCTTGACTGGTGACATGATTAGGAATTAAAACACCGCCATGTACTTGACCAAAAAGTTTGCTTTGGTTTGCCCATTGATGATTCTGAGTTTTCGAGGGTTGTATCTGTTGCGCCTGATGAAGACTGAAACCCCAATAACTGCCCAAGAGCGATCGCATTAACTGACGGACTCCGGGATCTGACGAACTCCCTACAGGTCCACTAGCAATGAGATTTCCACCCTTGCTCATCCATTCCTGGAGAGCGATCGCTTGCACGGATGTTAATCTTTCCACATTAGGCAAAAATAATACCCGGCGATCGCCCCAATCTGCGGCACTCCTGACATTAGCTATAGGAATAACGCAATATTTCACATTTATTGCTTGCAAGCGCTGGGTAATTTCTGCCCATTGTTGCTGATTTTCTTGGCTGTATACCACACTTAATACAGGTTCCCCAGTGGTCGCTGTTGCTGGTAGCATCCCAAGTCCATTAAAAATTAACAGTTTAAAAGTGACAATGAAGAATCCAACTTGGTTGATTTTTTGATGGCATTTATTTTGATTCTTCATTATGCACCCCTGAATTTATATTTACAAATCCCTCCCTTTATTTATTATTCCATCTATCCATAGATGACCTCCGAAAAACAACTGATATTTGCTATCGAAAAGTGCTGTTAGCGGTAGCGGGGCCTTTAGCCCGTGCTGAATTCTGAGGCATTAGGTTCGGAGTTATTAAAATTATTATTGGGAATTGAGCATATTTGTAGACCCGCCACTACATCAAAGCTTTGATCTGTCAACACTGTTTTCATTCATATAAAAACCGTTATAACTAAACCATCACTAATTCAGCAATACAAGCCTTGATCAATTCTTCAATTCCAGACACGGGGAATATTTCTGTATTAAGTTCTTTAGCTACTTCAGCAACAGTCATATCATCTAAAAATACCAATTCGCCATTTTTTAACATAACTTTTGGCAATAGAATGCCATCACCTAAATCTTTTCCGGGAAGATTTAACAGTAAATCATGACCTGTAATCAACCCAGTGACACTAATATTTTGTCCCCAGTAATCACTAGATAAAGCCTGCATATTCACTTCTAAATTCTCAACAGCATTTAAACGTGTCAAAATTGGTTGAAATGCTTGTTCGACTGCATTACCAACTACCCACGTTAATTTTTTGGGATGATCAAGCTTTGGCGGTAATAAATCGGCGGCTGTAGACGCAAATTGCTTAATAAATAAACGAATGGAACCCACACCGTTATCAATTTGCGGATATTCTTCATATTCCGCCTCGCTGGGTAATTCCTCACCTGCAATTAAAAACCATTCATCGGCTAACCAAGCAAAACCAGAACCAAATTTTTGACGAAATGCCTGGGAGATAGTTTTTACTTGAGAAATTACTTCTTGGGCTTTTTCCCTAGTTACAGGAATCAGTTCATCTTCCTCTGGGCGAAAGCGTGTCAAGCCCACGGGAACCACTGCGACTGATGCCACAGCAGGTATTTCACCTTGATGAAAAGACGCTAAATCCTTAAGAGTTTGTTCTAGGTGTTTGCCATCATTTATGCCAGGACAAACCACTACTTGGGCATGAATTTGCAGTCTTCGGTCTTGGAACCATTTAATTTGTGTCAAAATTTGTCCGGCACGCTGATTTTTTAGCAGTCTAATTCTGATTTCAGGTTCCGTTGCATGAACAGAAACAAACAAGGGAGATAGGCGCATTTGTTCAATACGCTGCCATTCTTTTTCTGACAAATTGGTGAGAGTTAAATAAGAACCGTATAAAAAACTTAGACGGTAATCATCATCTTTTAAATACAAGCTAGAACGCTTACCTGGTGGCTGCTGGTCAATAAAGCAAAATGGACAACGGTTATTACATTGAATTAACCCATCAAATAGAGCTGTGGCAAATTCTAGCCCCAGGTCTTCGTCATAATCTTTTTCAATTTCAACATAATGAGTTTTACCAGTTGCGTCTAAAACTTCTAGTTCAAGAACTTCATCAGCACACAAAAATTGATAATCAATTAAATCACGGGGTTGTGTGCCATTAATAGCAACTATGGCATCTCCCGCATCAAAGCCAACTTCTGCGGCTATGGAATCGGGTAATACTTTAGTGATTTGAGCAGGACGGATGGTAGACATGATTATAGAGCAGGGGGGCAGGGTGCAGGGGGGAGAAGACGGTAACTTCCCAATGACTATTAACTATTTTTCAACAATCCGGCGCTGATTGCACCTAAGATGACGATGCCAAATGCTAGACGATACCAAATAAATACCCAGGTGCTTTGGGTTTTGAGGAATTGGATTAAGCCAGCGATCGCCATATATGAAAATACCCCAGATGAAATTGTGCCGACAATCATCGGAACCATAGCTACATTAGCTACGCCTACTTCTAAAAAACCTTTTAATTCGACCAATCCAGCCAGGGTGATGGCGGGAATTCCTAGCAAAAATGAAAATCTGGCGGCTGTTTCTCGTTCTAAACTCATAAATAACCCCCCTGTGATGGTGGAACCTGAACGAGATACTCCAGGGATTAATGCTAACGCTTGAGCTAAACCCATCAATAACCCATCTTTCATGGTGAGATGCTCAAATTCACGTTGACGTTTGCCAATTTTTTCTGCTATTCCCAATAACAGCGCCATGACTATCGAAGCAATGGCGATCGCGATCAGGCTTCTTAAGGGTGAATTATCATAATCTGGGATAAATCTTTTAATTAACAGTCCCAAAACCAGGATTGGCATGGTTCCCAAGGTAATTCCCAGAAATAGCTGCAAGTCTTGGTTTTCGTAATTTTTCAGCGCGATCGCTTTTGTGGCTCCTTTGATGATTTGCGCCATATCATCCCAGAAATACCACAGCACGGCAACAATACTACCAAGCTGAATAATTGCGGTGAAAGCTACTCCTGGATCACCCCAACCCAGCGCTACCGGCACAACCTTTAAATGTGCTGAACTACTAATGGGCAAAAATTCGGTCATTCCCTGCACAAACCCTAAAAAAATAGCTTGCAAAATATTCATTTGTTGCTCTACCCCATCTAAAACCGGGTTAGCTTGGTTACTTAAAACCTGAATGGGAAACACTGTAACTGAGAAAATACCAGACACTGCACTCAACAGCACAAACCATTGACGTTTTGATATAGCCAT
Organism: Nodularia sp. UHCC 0506; assembly: GCF_034931045.1. Classification (NCBI taxonomy): domain Bacteria; kingdom Bacillati; phylum Cyanobacteriota; class Cyanophyceae; order Nostocales; family Nodulariaceae; genus Nodularia; species Nodularia sp. UHCC 0506. The sequence goes on along the minus strand of NZ_JAYGHH010000006.1, from coordinate 103,591 downwards.
TTAATTTACCTGTGATAGCAAAGCAGATCGCGTGTGCTTTGATGACAACCAATTACACAAACAACTATATGGGTGACTTTCCAGGAAAATAACCCCAGAAAGTGTCCACTAGGAATCAAAAAATTAGATCATCCAGCACTCATCATGTGCCAACTTTCCTTGCCATAAACAATCTAGGCAAAATCTAGGTAAAATATAAATGCCCAGGGGGGGGATTTTAAGTGTGATATCTTAAGTAACATAAAGTTTAGTAACAAATATTAAAAACGTTGATTAATAATACCTTGTCTTCATACACCAGTCCTACTACACCAATCAATACCGATTTACCCACGACTGAAGTGGGGACAAAGAGCATTAAAGAGTTAGAATCTACACTCGCTTTATCTCCTTCTATACTTATATCTACGCCTACACGCCAAACCTGGTTAGTCTTGGCGGCGGCTGTGTTTTTAGTATCAGTACCAGTATTTATAGAAGCCCCATTAGTGCGATCGCTGCCAGTATTAAGTGTAGCCCTCACAGGATTTTGGGTGTGGCTCAGTTTCACCCTCATGTCACGTCCCACAACTTATATCTGGGGAGATTTGCTCTTTGGCTTTAGCTGGAGTTGGTTAGCAGGAGCGATTTACTGGGGTTGGCTACGTTGGGAACCTGTTTGGCATTTACCTGTAGAATCTATCGGTTTACCTTTTGCTTGTTGGTGTCTAGTCAAAAACTGGGGTAAAGTTGGTAACTGGTTTTACTTAGGCTCCTTACTCGGTACAGTTTTGACTGATGTGTATTTTTATCTAGTAGACTTGATGCCTTATTGGCGGCAAATTATGCAAGTAGAACCGGATAGAGTGTCACCAATACTACAAACTGCTTTAATCCAAGTCCAAACACCTTGGGGACAAGGCTGGGCAGTAGTTTTGGCTATTTTGCTTTTAACGGCAGGAATTGTACCTTTACGGACAAAATCACAACATTGGTACGCCTTTGGGGGCGCAGTGTTAAGTACAATCTTGGTAGATAGCCTATTCTTGATAGCTGCAAATGCAGCCTAAAAATTCATCAAGATAATTATGGTATCAAAAGAAACCTAAGCAATACCTTTTAGCCCCTATTTTATCTGTGTAGATAACTTTTTGTAAAAATAGTATCAAACCCAGTAGCAGCAAATATTGCGGGTATTAATACGCTGTATATTAGTTTTTGATGACTGCTGTGTTTTGAAGAAACTATGAGCTGTGAAGGAGCTAGGATGAACATACACTCATGTATATTCTCAGGCGAAGACGAAATAGAAGCTCACAGTATTAATCGGTGTGCTTTACTTCATAGGTCTGAATTCAGCTTACAGTTGATAGTATTTGACTTAACGTAGTTATTTTTGTCTTTGATGGAAAGAGGGAGAAAGATCATGAAAACATTGGTACGTTTATTAACAGTATTTAGCTTATTACTTGGTTCTTGGGGATGGCTGGGAACAACTCAGATAGCCAATGCTGCCAATATTAACAGTTTTGCTATGGCACAAGTTCCAGTTTTGGCAATTAGCCGACAGAATAGAGCTGACGCAAAGTTAGGGACAGAATTTGGTAAAAAAGTTGACTTGAACAATACCAACGTGCGAGCTTTTCAACAGTTTCCAGGGATGTACCCTACCCTAGCTAAGAAAATTGTCCTGAATGCTCCTTATAAGAAGGTAGAAGATGTATTGGAACTGCCGGGATTGAGCGATCGCCAAAAACAAGTTTTGCAAGCCAACTTAGATAACTTCGCTGTCACCGAACTAGAAACCATCTTCAACGCCGGAGATGATCGCTTTAATAACGGGATCTACAGATAACAGATCACTAAAAAGTAAATCGGGTCAGGGAAATGGGGAATTATCTCCTTTTTCCCCGTCCCTTTGGGAAAAGACCGCACTGCTTCCCCAAAATCCAAAATCCAAAATCCAAAATCCAAAATTGTTTGACTTTGCCTCAAATAGATATTCCTAGCCAATTTGATATTTTAGTAATCGGTGCTGGCGCTGCCGGACTTTACACAGCCCTGTGTCTACCAGAGAATTTACGAGTCGGCTTGATTACCAAAGAAACTGTATCTTTATCTGCCAGTGATTGGGCGCAAGGCGGCATTGCGGCGGCCATCGCCCCAGAAGATTCGCCTTCGCTGCACATTGAGGATACTTTACACGCTGGTGCAGGTCTATGCGATCGCCCGGCTGTAGAATTTCTCGCCGAAGCCGCCCCTGGATGTATTCAATCCCTAGTTAACTTGGGAGTGGCTTTTGACCGTCACGGTCAGGCCTTAGCTTTAACTTTAGAAGCCGCCCATTCTCGTCATCGTGTTCTTCATACTGCCGATACTACAGGTAGGGCAGTCACCACCACCTTAACAGCGCAAGTATTACGTCGCCAAAACATTCAAGTCATCCAGCAAGCTTTGGCTTTGAATTTGTGGCTAGAACCTCAAACCGGGAGATGTCAGGGAATTAGCCTCTTTTATCAAGGTAAAATCACCTGGATTAGTTCTAGTGCCGTGATTTTAGCCACTGGTGGCGGTGGACAAGTATTTGCCCAAACTACTAACCCGGCTGTCAGTACAGGCGATGGAGTGGCGATCGCTTGGCGGGCGGGGGCGATACTCCGGGATTTAGAATTTGTGCAATTTCACCCTACATCCCTCACTAAACCGGGTGCAGACCACTTTCTCATAAGTGAAGCTGTACGAGGCGAAGGCGCACACCTGGTTGATGACACAGGGCGGCGGTTTGCCTTTGACTACCATCCGGCGGGAGAACTAGCACCCAGAGATGTAGTCAGTAGAGCTATTTTCAGCCATCTGCAACACACTGCCGTCGATCTAGCTACTGCCCATGTCTGGTTAGATATGCGCCCCATACCCCCAGAAAAAATTCGTCATCGCTTTCCCAACATAGTCAAAGTTTGTCAACATTGGGGTATTGATGTCTTCCATGAACCCATTCCTGTAGCCCCAGCAGCCCATTACTGGATGGGTGGTATTGTTGCTGATTTAATGAACCGCACAAACATTCCCGGTTTATATGCAGTGGGAGAAACCGCCAGCACTGGAGTACATGGGGCGAATCGTTTGGCAAGTAACTCTCTGCTCGAATGTATTGTTTTTGGAGCGCAGATGGCTAATATTGATTTGGCAGACGTTACACCATTTTCAGAAATACCAACATTAGCCCCAAGAGAATTTAGCGCTGATATTGGTGAATGGCAAACCCAAAAAACCCAGTTAGAAATACTCAGAGAGAAGTTACCTCGTTTGGTTTGGCAAAGTGCAGGGATTTGTCGCGAACAGTCAGGTTTAGAAACGGCGATCGCCACTATTGAATCTTGGCAACAAGATTTTGCTGCTTTACCTTTGAGTCACTTCTTACTTTCTTTAAGTCCCAACGAACCAGTTAATTTCGACATCCCAGATGTAGAGAGGCAATTGCGACTGTGGGCAGAAACCCGTAATTTATTAGATGTAGCTTATTTAATTCTTAAAAGTGCAGCTTTTAGAACTGAAAGCCGGGGCGGACACTACCGCATAGACTACCCTCAACCAAACCCTGATTGGGAAGTTCATACGCTGATCCAAAAACACCAATGGCAGAAATCTTTAATTTTGAAAGATGAGAGATTGTCTCCGAATTTTTACAGGTGAGACAGTTCCGCTTCTTCACAGCCATGAAGTAACAGGGTTTAACGTGTCCCACTACCATGCTGACTGTCAGGACCACCATTATTTGGTGGAATATACATTCCTTGGGAATTCTGGTCAATTGTTAAACTCTTGCTACTATCGCCATTCAACTCATCAAATGTCGTAGCATTGACGCTGACCGTCATATCCACTATTTTGGGAACTAGCCAATAAACACTCATAAAAAATATCATAACTGTCATAATTCTCAATTTCCTTCCCATAAGTTTTGGTGAATTCCATGAATTATGATTCTTGTTCTTGATCTCTTTATCTACAGTAGTAAGAGCTATTTTTCTGGAAAAATTAAATCTTAAATAAATAGATAAATAATGTGATAGATGATTAGTAGCTTGCATATTAGCCATAGCTGTCGTTGTGAATTAGATTGAATATCTAAGTGATATAGCGACCAAGTGGTTAAAGCATCAGTCTAAAGTTATAAATCTTTGCGAAAACTTTAATTTCTTCCCGTATAAATACATACTTCAAAATTTGCAAGCAATGTAAAAGTATTGTATTTAACGCTAAATACACATCAAGTGCCTGAACTATTTCAGAATTTTTGAGGTGCTGCTTCTGTAACAATTTCAAGCAAATACATAACGATTTTTACCAAGGTGTTTGGCGCGATACATAGCAGTATCGGCTTGTCGAATCAGTGTTTCAACATCCTGGCTATGGTGTGGGTATATGCTAATTCCGATACTTGCAGAAACCCTAATGTTACATTCTCCCAAAATAATGGGTTGGTTAATGCTTTCTAGAATTTTTTCAGCAATTTTAGCAGCTATCTGCAAGTTAGGAATTGTTCGTAAAATGATTGTAAATTCATCACCCCCTAGTCGAGACACAGTATCGCTACCTCGTAAAGTGTTACTGAGTCTTTGAGCAATGGATACTAGCAGGCGATCGCCTATATCATGTCCTAAAGAGTCATTTATTTGCTTGAAGCCATCTAAGTCGATAAACAGCAGTCCTATTAACAAATTATGATTTTGCGCCCAAATTAACGATTCTTGAAGCTGTTCTATAAAAAATTTACGATTAGTTAAGCCTGTCAAAGAATCATGATCAGCGAGATAACGCAAGTGGTCTTCTTTCAGCTTTAATTCATTATTGGAACGGGATAACTCAGCCGCAGTACGCTTAAGTTCGTCTTCCATTAACTTACGCTGCGTCATATCTCGAATGACTCCCACTAAAAAGAAATTACCAGCCGCATCTTTGTGGAGCGATCGCTTAGTGGCAATATAATGAGTATTACCATTAGCATCAGTAAATTCTTCTTCATTTTCCTGGGGTTGCTGAGTTTGAAAAACTAGCTGGTCTTGTTGTCGAAACACATTTGCTTCATGTTTAGCAAAAAAATCATAATCTGATTTTTCCAGTAACACACTATTGGGATAACCGATTAACTGACAATAAGCTTCATTGAGAACAATCCACTGATATTGTTTATTTTTTACGAAAATTGGGTCAGCAATCTTATTGATCACCTGTTGTAAAAACTCTTTAGAACGCTTTAATTCATCTTGTTTATAAGCAATATAAAAGGTAATCCAAATGGCTGAACTGCCAAAAGCCAATAATGCCGGAATCATCGGTATCCACCAACCGGACAAGAAAGCTAAGTAAGTGCATAGAACCATTACCAAGCAAGATAATAAAGTAATAAAGATACTTTTAGTGGGGTTTCGTATTCGCCATGTAACCACAGCACCCACATAAGACCAAGCCAAAATCCATAGGTATTCCCATGTTTGAGGCCACACTTTAAGCAAAGGTCGCTCTTCTAAAGCGGCTGAGATTAACTCACTAATAAAATAAGCTTGCAGTTTGATACCTGGAATCGGTTTTGCTGTACCGATGAAAGAACTAGAATGAGGAATAAATACAAAATCTTGAATACTGGGAGCAGTAGTACCAATAAGTACAATGCGATCGCTAATCAAGCTTTTTGGAACCTTATTTTCCAACACATCCCTCATACTAACTTGATGATAACCACAAGATTTTATAGATGAATTACGACAGCCTGGTTTGGGAAAATTGGACAAAATTTGGTAGCCTTTAGCATCAGCCCTGACATAAGCACCATCATTTGCTTTAAAACGAGTAAATACCGCCTTACCTAACTGTAAATACTCAGGGTTATTAGCTGCTTTCTGGGGAATAATGTCTTCGGATTGTAAATACAATAAAGCCAGCTTCAAAGCAAAACTTTCGTATAGTTGTTCACCAACGTGCCAATATAGTAAGCTGCGACGTACTTTACCATCAGAATCATACAATAAGTTATTAAAACCTACTTGTTGATTATTCAGTTCTGGTGGAGGTGAAACACTGCCATTTTGACTATTCGCCAACAGTTGATTACCAATCAAGTTCGGCATTGATCGATAAGCTGCTATCAGTTGGTCATAACCATATTTAACTGGTAAATCCCGATATATATCTAAACCAATAGCACGGGGTTGATGAATCTGTATTTTTTGTAATAAATTAGCTATGTCACCATCTGGAATTGGCCAATAACCTATTTGCTTTAAAGAATCTTCATCAATGGCTACAATAGTGATTCGATTATCAGGCGGTTCATTTGGACGTAATTGAAATAATTGATCCAACGCTGCTAACTCTATAGGTTGTAACAATCCTATAGAACGCAAAATTAAAACACAAAGTGCAACCATCAAAGCTGTCATTAGCTCTTTATCTTCTCGACTAAGCATTTGTTTGAGTCTTAAAATTAACTTAATACGACACTGGACTAGCTGCTTAATCATTCCCATTACCTAGGAGGATAAATATTTTTCATTTGCTATGGCTATCAATTAACTAGCAAATAATACCTGCGTACCAACTTTATATAGGGTTTACTGAATCTTTTCATGAAGTTAGGTTCCTCTAAAAAGCTGGACTCAACTCTATTGAAATACCGTTAATTAAGTAGTCAATAATCAATTAACCTGATGCTATAACAGAGTTTTTACTGATGTTCAAGGTGATGTACAAATACATAACTCCTCATGGAATAAAATATTTTTATCGTATTGGTAGCTACTTTACAAAAACAACATAATATTTCTATAAAGCCTTCATAACTTGAGCAATATTCTACTCAACTACAAATTACTATTCTATGGATAACTTCAAATCTAAAAATCTTTTTTCCGTATTTATAGATAAAAAAAGCCAACTGGCAAAAATTCATCTTTTAACCAGTTGACTATATTTAATGGAAGTTTTGACGGAAAAGGACTTATTGGCAGTAATTATCGGAAATACTTAAAGTTTCTAGGGCCTGTATAACCAGAAATTTTTGCCAGTTGATCGAGGTTTTGGACTCCGCTATAGGGTTGACCATTAATAATCCAAGTAGGAAAGCCTGTGATGTTCGCTGCTTGACACACTTCTGGTTGAGCTTTAGGGCTATCAGCAGCACACTCTACGATGATCTGATTTTCTTCTAAAATTTGGTAAGCTTCTTTACCAAAAAGTTGTTTTTGTTCGTGGCAGTGAGGACACCAATAGGCAACATATTCCTTAGCATCTGTGGTGGCTAGATGACGTGCTAGTGCAATTTCTGCCTCACCAGAGGTAGTGGTGATTTCCCAACCAAAAGCTGGATTAGGTTGTTCTTTGGGAGTAAAGCTAATTCGTTGAGATTCTCCAGAAGTCGAATCTGATGTTACACCTGATGGATTCACGCCAGCATAGACACCTAAAGTACCAATCAGCGTTACCATGCCCACAATAATAGCGGTAAAGAAGATTTGCCCTATATCTTCCCAAGAACGACCGATAATTGTCAAAATTAACAGACTTACTGAGAATAAAGCCGAAGCAATACAGTAATAACAGACGGCTTGAATTTGGAATGCCAACAAATACATTAAATAGCCACTGAAAACCGACATAGCGATCGCTCCTATCAGCAGCAACCACCAAGTTGAGTTTTCTAATTTTTTCTGGCTATTTTTATCATCTGGTTTCCATGCTAAGGGAGTAACAGCCAAAATCACCATACTCACATAAGCCAACAACCCAAATAAAGCTAACGGCTGACCGCCAAAAATTGGTATGGTTGCCCAAGGGCTGGAAAGTACATCATTACAGCCTTTAGCACCAGCTTCGGCCACACAAGCGGCTGTGCCTCCTGTTAACTTTTCTATGGCGATATAACCTGTAGTTAAGGCACCAAGTCCAGCGATCGCGGCAATCAATGGACGCGACCATTTATGAATCCAAGGAGTAGAACGGCGGCGAATCATAAACTGCTATTAGTTATTGGTCATTGGTCATTGGTCATTAGTCATTAGGAAATTACTGTCTTCTCTCCCCTCCTCCCTAAGAATGTATTTTCATGGGCGGAGAAATAGACTGAATCTCACCCGGAGAATTCCAAAGACTATGGGCGGCCTCTACAAATTGACTGACGCGAATTGGGTCAATTGGTTGCTCAATTCGACCGTGGCGCTTGAGAGAACTGGAAACAATTACACCATTTGCCGCCTGCATCAGTGTAGCAATATTTTCCCAATTGGCTCCACTACCAATGAAGACTGGAGTCTCATTTGCTGCACCACAAGCTAGTTCCAAATCTTCTTGATTAGGAGGGCTACCGGTAGCCCAGCCAGATAAAATTACGGCATCTGCTAAACCTCTTTCAATAGTGTCTTTTACGGCAACTGTGAGATTTGGAGAACTCAATGGACGAGCGTGCTTTACCAATACATCAGCGAGGATTTTGACATCACAGCCCAATTCTCGCCGATAACGGAGTAATTGATGAGCTTCTCCTTCAATTAATCCTTGGTCAGTTGCCATTACCCCTGTCAATACATTGACTCGAATGAATTCGGCTCGCACGCAGCTGGCAATTGCCATTGCACTTTTGCTATCATTCCGTAAAACATTTAAGCCTATAGGCAATGTCACCAAATTTTGGATTCGTTGTACTACCACAGTCATGGCACTCACAACTGCTGGATCAACTTGGTTTTTGGCAAACGGTGCGTCAAAAAAGTTTTCCACAATAATACCGTCTACCCCACCACTAGCTAGGGCGACGGCTTCTTGTTCAGCACGGTGAATTACCGCTTTGAGATTACCTCCCCAACGGGGCGAGGTGGGCAGTGGAAGTAGATGAACCACGCCAATAATCGGTGTTCGAGTTTTAAATAGCTGATATAATTCCACGTCTTTAATCCGCTTTGCGGGGTCTAGTGTCCACCAGTCGAGAGTCTAGAATATGTTTGACTATTGACTATTGAACGCCAGTCACCTCAAGTCAACCGAACCTGCTGATGGCGCTGGCTCTTCTTGACTTTTAACTAACTAGTCAAATGGGTTTTAAGTTGGTTGTTTTACTACCTCTTCCCTAGGATGGAAATTATCGTAAAACCTCCCCTAAGATATGTTAAGATAAAACTAGGCTAGAAGAGGAGTTTGCCACTCACAAGACGCAAGGCAGCTTTCCCTGGTTTAGACATCTCGTGCGCGCATAGTCGTGGGCAAAGTCTGAGCAAAAGGGTAGCACTATTGCTTTATTAGGCGTGGTTTCGTACTCCTGGGTCAAACAAACTACCCAGAGAGCGCGGTTTCCCCTGAGGGTAGCGACTTCTCACAACAAGCCCTTTGGGCGGCTTCCCGACGGGTAAATTAACAACACACACGCTGTGGTAATGAAAAATACCAACAGAAAACTTGTTAAAAAAAATACAGGTGTCAATTGTACTCAAAGACACTCGCTTTACCCTGGGAAATAGACTAAATAGTACAAATATCATAACATGGTCGGAAACTATCCATGTCATATATCGGCAGGTAGTAACTGGCAGTTAAAACCTGTTATTCTAGCCCTTGATTGTGTAAAGGTGTGTATCACAAGAAGCGAAATTATCGCTGCTTGCGTATCTGACTACAAAAAAACAGAAAATGTTTTCAAAATATGGGTGAAAAGCCAACGATTGCAATTTCGCATCTGGGTTGCGAAAAAAATCGAATTGATACAGAACATATGCTAGGACTGCTTGCAGAAGCAGGCTATGGTGTAGATACAAATGAAGAGTTAGCAGATTACGTTATAGTTAATACTTGTAGTTTTATAGAAGCAGCAAGACAAGAATCTGTCAGAACTTTAGTAGAACTGGCAGAAGCCAACAAAAAAGTCGTGATCACTGGCTGTATGGCACAGCACTTCCAAGAACAATTATTGGAAGAATTGCCAGAAGCGGTGGCACTGGTAGGCACTGGTGATTATCACAAAATTGTTAATGTAATTGAGCGTGTAGAAAAAGGCGAGCAGGTAAAAGAGGTTAGTCTAGAACCAACCTACATTGCCGACGAAACTACACCGCGTTATCGCACTACAACCGAAGGCGTTGCCTATGTGCGGGTAGCCGAAGGATGTGATTATCGTTGTGCATTTTGTATTATTCCCTATCTCAGAGGGAACCAGCGATCGCGTACTATTGAATCTATAGTTGCTGAAGCGGAGCAGTTAGCTAACCAAGGGGTGCAGGAAATTATTTTAATTTCCCAAATCACTACCAATTACGGGTTAGATATCTATGGTAAGCCAAAGTTAGCCGAATTACTTCGGGCTTTGGGTAAAGTAGATGTACCGTGGATTAGAATGCATTATGCATATCCCACCGGACTAACCCCAGATGTCATAGAGGCAATCCAAGAAACCCACAACGTCTTACCATATCTAGATTTGCCCCTTCAACATTCTCATCCAGATATTCTTCGCTCAATGAATCGTCCTTGGCAAGGACGGGTAAATGATGGGATTATTGAACGCATCAAAACAGCCCTACCAAATGCGGTACTCAGGACAACATTTATAGTTGGTTTCCCTGGCGAAACCGCAGAACATTTTGAGCATCTACTAGAATTCGTTCAAAAACACGAATTTGACCATGTTGGAGTATTCACTTTTTCACCGGAAGAAGGAACGCCCGCTTACAAGCTAGCCAATCAATTACCCCAAGCAGTGATGGATGAGCGCTGGCATAAATTAATGGCGCTTCAAGAGCCGATTGCGGGTAAAAAAAATCAACAGGAAATCGGCAAAATAGTTGAGGTCCTGATTGAGCAAGAACACCCTGAAACTGGAAAGCTCATAGGTCGCTCAGGTAGGTTTTCCCCAGAAGTCGATGGTCAGATATATATCGATGGGGAAGCAAAATTAGGAACCATCGTACCAGTAGCTATCCATAGCGCTGATACTTATGACCTCTACGGTCAAGTTGTTAGTAGTTACCAAAAGTAGAGGCCGCAGAGTGAGTCCAGCACTGCACAAACGCAGCGTTTCGGACAGAAGAAAAGTCACGTCCAGCCCCAGGGATATCACTGACTCTCTTTACTCACTAACGCTTTCTAACTAGGGTTTCACACACTTGCTTTAAATCTGGCAACTGAATGCAACTGCTGTATATCAGCAAATGCCGTCAGATTTAAAAATTCACAACCAAAAAACACAATCCAGGAGAATTAATGACTCTTTCCTTTCAAGAACTAGGTATTTCACAAAAACGTGTTGAGCAATTAGAAAACATTGGCTTTACCACACCTACTAATATTCAAGCTCAAGCCATTCCTCAGCTGCTATCAGGTCGGGATGTCGTGGGTCAATCTCAAACCGGAACAGGCAAAACCGCAGCATTTTCTCTGCCAATTTTAGAGCAGTTAGATGTTAATCACAAAGCTGTACAAGCTCTAGTATTAGCCCCAACTCGTGAATTAGCAATTCAAGTTCACGATGCCATCAATCAATTTGTCGGCAACGATGGATTGCGGATTCTGGCAATTTACGGCGGTCAATCCATTGAACGCCAAATGATGCAACTCAAACGTGGTGTTCACATGGTTGTGGGTACACCAGGACGGATGATCGATTTACTAGATCGGGGCTGTTTGAAGCTTGATCAAGTTAAGTGGTTTGTCCTAGATGAAGCTGATGAAATGTTGAGCATGGGCTTTATTGATGACGTAATCAAAATCCTGTCTCAAGCCCCCAAAGAGCGCCAAACAGCTTTGTTCTCGGCGACCATGCCCCCATCAATTCGCATGATTGTCAATAAATTTTTGCGAAACCCGGCTACAGTCACCGTGGAGCAGCCAAAAGCTTCACCCAACAAAATCAATCAAGTAGCTTATCTCATCCCTCGTCATTGGACAAAAGCCAAAGCATTACAGCCGATTCTGGAAATGGAAGACCCAGAAACAGCTTTAATCTTTGTACGTACCAGACGGACAGCCGCAGAACTGACCAATCTATTGCAAGGAGCCGGTCACAGTGTGGACGAATACCACGGTGACTTGTCCCAACAGGCGCGGGAACGCTTATTAAATCGATTCCGGAATCGTCAAGTGCGCTGGGTAGTAGCAACTGATATTGCTGCGCGGGGGTTAGATGTCGATCTACTGTCCCATGTAATTAACTTCGACTTGCCAGATAGTGCTGAAACCTATGTTCACCGTATTGGGCGGACTGGTCGGGCTGGTAAAGAAGGTACAGCAATTTCCTTAGTACAGCCCTTTGAACGCCGCAAACAGCAGGCATTTGAGCGTCATAATCGCCAAAACTGGCAATTGCTGTCCATTCCTACACGGGCGCAAATTGAAGCACGACATATCAAAAAATTGCAAGAACAAGTGAAAGAAGCCTTGACTGGCGAACGTTTGGCTTCATTCTTGCCCATAGTCAGCGAACTGATTGAAGAATATGATGCTCATGCGATCGCCGCAGCTGCATTACAAATAGCTTATGATCAAACTCGTCCCGCGTGGTTGCAAACAGGCGTAGATCCCCAAGATGATGCACCTTCCACCAAGCCCAAATTGGCCAAGCGTCGTGGTGGTGGTGACTCTTCCAACGATAGAAACCGTTCCTGGAACAAATCAGACAGCAACGGAGGTAGTCCCAAGCCTAAGTTACGGACAAATACCAATAATCGCCGCGACACCTCCGTGTCATCTTCAAATTCAGGTAGAGAATAAGCTTCTTCTTAAGTGCTGAGTGCTGAGTGCTGAGTGCTGAGTAAAAGTTATGAGTTTTGAATTAAAAACTATTCCGCAAGTTTAATTCAAAACTCGCAACTAAGACCTCATAGAAAAGAACGAGTCACTTGTTCTAGTTGACCGATTTCATCGGTGTTTAATCTCCAGCCCAAAGCCCCTGCATTTTGTTTTACGTGTTGGGCAGTTTTTACCCCAGCAATAGGAATCACATTTCCTTGAACAATTAACCAATTGAGGGCTACTTGGGCAGGAGTGCGATCATATTTTTCTCCCAAAGTTTTGAGTAAAGAAATGACCGGGGCAATTTTGTGTAAGCCTTCTTTACTAAATCGTGGGTCTATCTTCCTCGCACCACCGGGGGTTTCATCTCTATCTGGTGTATATTTGCCTGTGAGTAATCCCTGAGCTAAGGGACTATACGCCAAGATAGTTACACCCAACTCACGAGCTGCTGCTAAAATGCCGTTACTTTCAATTTGACGCGTTAGTAGCGAATAGCAGACTTGGTTGACAGCTAAAGGGACTCCACGCGCAGCCAATATTTGCTGCGCCTCTCGCATTTGAGTAGCTGAATAATTACTCACGCCGACTGAGCCGATTCTACCCCGCTTCACTTCATCTGCTAGGGTATGCATCAAAGTTTCTTGACTTAAAAAGAAGGCAAATGGCCAATGTACTTGATACAGTTCCACTCGCTCTAATTGTAGGCGTTTGAGACTGTCACTTAAGGCATCCGAAACAGATTGACCTGTAAATCGCCAAGGTAAAGGGCCAAATTTCGTGGCCATTTGCACAGGTTGTTGGGCTTTTTGCATGAATTGCCCTAATAACTCTTCTGACAGTCCAAAACCATAAATTTCCGCAGTATCAAAGAAATTTATCCCAGCTTCTAATGCGGCTGTAAAAGCTGCCTCTAACTGTTCTGGGCCATAGCCATAGCCATAATTCCAAAAGAGTTTATCACCCCAAGCCCAAGTTCCAATACAAAGGGGTGTAACACTGGGGCCATTTTGTCCTAATGTGATATTTTCCACGTGGCAATATTTATTTTATTTATTTACATTTATTTACCTTTATAGTTTATCGTTACAAATAAAAGTCAGGACAGGATTTAATTAAAGAGAGTCTAGATTCTGTAAATTATACTAAGAAGTAGCTATGGCAAGCGGCGATATATTTGATACCCCAACTACATCCTTAAGTGTGCCAAGAGTCAACCTGATTACTATGTTCCGGTTGGGCTTGTTTCAAATGGGACTGAGTATGATGTCTATCCTGATTCTGGGTGTACTCAACAGAGTCATGATTCAAGAAATAGCAATTCCAGCAATATTGGTGTCCTTAGTACTAGCGCTACCTGCATTCGTTTCCCCGGCGCGCATTTGGTTTGGTCAAATGTCAGACCTCAAACCTTTATGGGGCTACAATCGTACAGCTTACGTTTGGATGGGAGCAGCAGTATTTGCGATCGCTTCATTTTTAGCAATACAAGTGCTATGGCAATTAAATGCAGCAGCTAGTAACACAGATGGCTGGGTATGGACAACCCAAACAATCGGCTGGACAGCATTATTATCTTTAGTTTTTGCCATATATGGTTTAGCAATTTGTGCCAGTGGTACTACCTTTGCGGCTTTATTAGTGGATATCTCCCAAGAAGATAACCGTTCTAAAATCGTTGGTATTGTCTGGTCAATGCTGATGGTGGGGATTATTGTGGGAGCAATAATTAGTTCCAGTTTGCTTAGACAATTAACCTCAGAAGCACCCTTAGAAAGTTTACAGTCAGCTATTAACAGATTATTTTTCATCGTTCCAGCTATTGTCTTTGGGCTGTCAATTATCGCCACATTTGGCGTAG
>NZ_JAYGHH010000006.1:85491-88958 GCF_034931045.1 Nodularia sp. UHCC 0506 | reverse complement strand
ATATTCCCAATATTCCAGCCGTTCTACCACTGAAAATCGAGATGACAGCCTGGGAATCGGTAGGGCTTGGAAAATTTTGACAGCTAGTCGGCAAACAGGTTTGTTTTTCACATTTTTGCTGGTTATGACTATCAGCTTATTTATGCAAGACCCTGTTTTAGAACCTTACGCTGGTCAGGTATTTGGTATGCCTTTGGCAGAAAGTACCAGATTGAACATTTTTTACGGTTTTGGTATCTTAATAGCCTATGGTGTCACAGGTTTTTTCATTGTGCCGCGTTTAGGTAAACGCAGAACTGCACGCTTAGGCTGTGTATTAGTGGCAATCTGTGCATTATTACTGGGTATATCAGGATTTACAGCCAATCCAGCTTTTCTCAAATTTAGCTTGTTCTTGTTTGGTTTATCTACTGGTTTCTTAACCACCGCAGCTATTAGTTTAATGTTGGATCTGACAGCAGCTGAAGCCGCAGGTACTTTTATTGGGGCTTGGGGATTAGCTCAGTCTGTCTCTAGGGGAATTGCCGTAGTTATAGGCGGTACGATACTAGATATTGGTCGTAATTTACTGCCGAGTTTAGAGTTAGCTTATGGCATGGTATTCTTTCTGGAAGCTGTGGGTATGGTGGTGTCGATTTGGTTTCTCAACCGAGTCAATGTCAAAGAATTTCAAACCAGTGCCAAACAAGCGATCGCTACTGTTTTAGAAAGTGATTTAGACTAGTTATGTAAATATACGTATCTTGTCTTGGCTCAGGAGTACCTTTGCGAGAAAATTAATTAATGAATGATTTCTGGACAACAATTCTCGATTTTGCCGAAACCACTACTACCAGAGTGGGCAAGCAACTGATGCAAGATTTTGGGAAAGTCCAGGCTTCCCAAAAAGCTGACGGTAGTTTAGTTACCCAAGCCGACAAATGGGCAGATCAAGAAATTCAAGATGCGTTAGCTTCTCGTTTTTCTGGTTATGGCATTTTGAGCGAAGAAAGCGACAAAGTGTTTCCGGGTACAGAGTGGTGCTGGGTAATCGACCCCCTCGATGGCACTACCAACTTTACTAGGGGTCTGCCCATTTGGTCAATTTCACTGGGATTACTATATAGAGGTATCCCCATTTTTGGGTATGTTTACGTACCACCACTAGCTCAAGCTTTTCATGGTTTCTGGGCGGGTGACTCTGGTTTAATAACACCGTCAGGCGCATTTCTCAACCACCATCCCATTCATAGTAGTAATGATCCTGCTAGTAAAAATCACTTTTTTAACCTCTGCTCCCGTAGCACTGCTGTGATTCAAACAGACTTTCCCTGTAAAATTCGGATGTTGGGTGTAGCCAGCTATAATTTTCTCACAGTCGCTACTGGGGCGACACTAGGCGGTATTGAAGCCACACCAAAGGTTTGGGACATCGCCGGGGCTTGGGTGATTGTTCAGGCGGCTGGTGGTAGTTGGACATCTCTCAAAGCGAAGCCCTTTCCTTTGTCATCAGGGGAAGATTACAGCGATCGCTCTTTCCCTACCCTGGTTGTCAGTCGCCCGGAATTAGTCCCAATATTTACACCATTTCTCAAAAATTTAAAAATTTAAAAAATTTACTTAATTGCAGTGTGTAGAAGCTTTATTTACACCAAAATACTGAGTATAAAACAAGTTTATGCTGTCTAGTCTAGATTTAATTCGGGAGTTTGTACAAAGCTCTACCCAAAAAAAAGATGTTTTGTTGTCAAACCCTTCTTTGACCGCAGAAACCATCTATAAGAGCAACCAACTAACCGCTAAAACTGAAGGAGTAATTGCTACCTATCAACTCAATCACAGGGTATCCGAATTTTGGGTTAATCCAAATTCATCTCATTGGGATCTGATAAATGAAGCTTTGGCAGATCACAATTATCTGATCAAAGGAAAAATAGAAACAGATCATCGTGGTTTCTATCGGTATCAATACTTTCAAATTCCCAAAGGCTATAAAGCGCATTGTACTAAATCTGTCATGCTTTGGAGAGCTTGGTGGAAATATCGCAAAAGTGCTTTAAAATCAGGAATTCCCCTAGAGCTTTTAATCCAAAAACGAGAGTCTTGGTATCCAGTTAGAGATTTAAACATTAGCAATGGACTTTTATATATTAAAACTTTAGGGAGTGAGATTGTACTTCATTCAGATGATTTGGTAATTTGGCTCAGTAAAAATGAAGTAACTTCTGCAACATAAATTGGAGTATACATATTGAGGAGATACATATTTTATTCAGCTGTAATAACCTGATTCCACAGTTAAACAGAAAAAATACATTTGCTAAAGTGGGATGCTCCCCACATAAATATAAACTTCGTTTGTAATCAAAAAATGGTCATGAAAGGACTTTGGTTAGAAAATCAACAATTGCAACTACGCACAGATATTTCAGTTCCTCATCCGGCACCAGGAGAAGCATTAGTGCGGGTATTGCGTGCAGGTATCTGTAACACTGACCTAGAACTTAAAAGAGGTTATTATCCTTACACTGGCATTTTAGGTCATGAGTTTGTTGGTATAGTCGCACAAGGGCCAGAACACTTACTTAATCAACGTGTAGTGGGAGAAATTAACGCCGTTTGTGGTCATTGCCGTTTTTGTCTGAGTGGACAACCGACGCATTGCGAGAACCGCACTGTTTTAGGCATTGTTAACCGTCACGGAGCCTTTGCTGATTATCTGTGTTTACCCATACAAAATTTACATCCAGTACCTGACAATGTGCCAACAGATATTGCAACTTTTACCGAACCAGTAGCAGCAGCCTTAGAAATTCAGCAGCAGGTAGCAGTAGGTACTGATGACCGGGTACTAGTGGTGGGAGATGGCAAATTAGGGCAGTTGGTAGCCCAAACACTAGCTTTAACAGGCTGTAATTTGTTGGTAGTAGGACGGCATCGAGATAAACTGATTAACTTAGAAGCAAGAGGAATAAAAACTGGTTTAGTTGATGCTGTTATAGATAAAGCTTTTGATATATCAGTAGAGTGTACTGGCAATCCCGAAGGATTTGCGATCGCTCGTCGCGCCTTGCGTCCTCGTGGTACTTTAGTACTTAAAAGCACCTACGCAGGCAAACTCAGCTTAGATGCTTCTTCTTTAGTTGTAGACGAAATTACTCTGATTGGCTCTCGTTGCGGTCCCTTTCCGGCAGCACTCCAATTACTAGCAACAGGAAACATAGACGTACAACCCTTGATTCATGCTTCCTATCCCTTGGATGATGCAGTTTTTGCTTTTGAACAAGCACAACATCGAGGTGTTTTAAAAGTTTTATTAGAAATCAGTCATTAGTCAATCAATTTTAGATTTGAGATTTTGGATTAGACGACAATCTAAAATCCTCTCTGCGCTGCGTAAGCTACGAAGATGGTAAACCCAAAATCCACAATTCTTTGCTCATTGGTCATGAGTCACGTTTTTGTCCCATTCTCTAACACTACTAAAC
>NZ_JAYGHH010000006.1:71645-85287 GCF_034931045.1 Nodularia sp. UHCC 0506 | reverse complement strand
AGATTTCTTCAGCCAGCCCTAAACTAATAAAGCATGGGATTGGTCTTTGGTTGATAGTCACAACAATCAATAGCTTCTTCTGTACTAGCAGTGGATGGGTGTACAGTGCATTTCAAGTGGTAATTGTCGGTAAAAAATTGGCAGTTAGCACATGGAATTTGATGCATTTGCTTGGCTGTGCTGACGCTATCTCTAGCTGCCACCCAAAGACTCGAAGCAAAGAGAATAATGACACTCCAAGCAGTGACAAAGCAAATAGGGACTAATAATGGTTGAATCCCCCTCACCAAAAAATTTGTCAGTTCTAGCACGGTAAGTCCTGATAAAAGTTAAGAGTTAGAAGTATTTTAACTCCTAACTCCTTATTCCTTACTTCCGACTAAGGAAGTATAAATTCAGTGCAGGTGCAGGGGAGAAAAGACGGTAACTTCCCAATGACCAATGACTGTTCCCTGTTCCCTATCTTCACAAATAACTTTTATGCCTAACGGCACGCTACGCGAACAGCAAGCCCTATATTAAACACCAGCATGACCCAGGGCTATACCAGCCACAAGCATTCCTAAGACTAGGAACGGTTGGGCGCTGGCTTGGTATTTGACATCATTTTTTAGAGGGTCACGGAGGAAATACATATCCTGGAAGGTGATTTGGGGGATGATTAACAACAGCAAAATTGCGGCATACAAGTTTTCATGAATAGTGATCAAATAAACTGCAATCACAGCTTGAAATACATCAATCATCACGGCACAAACCCAAGCTGCTCTGGTGACACCAAACATTACAGGTAATGATTTTAATCCGAACTGGCGATCGCCTTCCACACTTTTAAAATCATTCACAATGGCAATACCCAACCCAGCCAAGCTATAAACCACGGTAATCACAACAATTTTCCAATTCAGTTCGCCAAACAGCGCATGACCAGTACACCAAGGAAAAGCCATATAACTCGCACCCAGAGCATAACCGCCTAACCAACCGTTTTGTTTCAACTTTAATGGGGGTGCAGAATAAATATAGGCAATAAAGGAACCCAGAATAGCTATCGTTGTAATCGTCGGAAATTCATTACCTGCCCAAACGTCTAGTGCAACAGCCAGAGCATTTCCTGAGATTAACAATACCCAAATTTGTGTAATCACTTGGGGTAAGGGAATTGCACCAGAAGGAATTGGACGGTATGGTTCATTCACCGCATCAATTTCCCGGTCATAGTATTCATTTAAGGTTTGGGTATAACCTGCCAGTAAAGGCCCTGAAAGCAACATACAAGCTGCCGACATCAAGACATTTTCCAGTGTCCAAGTATAGTTACCTGAAGAAGCCGCACCACAGACTACACCCCAAATCAAAGGAATCCAAGTAATGGGTTTCATTAGTTGCAGGCGAATTTTCCAGATGGATTTTTCCCCTGATGCTGCGCCTTTCATGCCTAATAATTGCCGAGCCTTGGAACTGCGGTCAGCAACGGCTGTAATTTCCTCCTCTTTGGGTGGAACTGACTCTATAGCCTCTGCTGGCTGAGAATTAGGGTTAATTGGGGTTGATTCTGACATAAAACTAAACTTACTGATGAATAGGAAATGGGAAACGGGGAATAGGCAAGAATTTTTTCAATACCTCATCCCCCTACCCAGCAGGACTTAAAAAGAAATTATCAAATAATTATTCTGAAATTTGGCTCCTGTCACCTGTCTGCCAGTGAGTGCTGGGGGTAAGAAGAGATTACGCCGTTGATCTCCTGCCTCTACAGTGACTTCTGGCCCGTACTGCGTCAGTTTGACTTGCTTTTTATCAAAACCTGGCAAGAATAAGCGCACTTGACGGTTATGGATGTCAATTTCTATGGGTTTAGGAGCTTGTTGTGCTTGTTCTCCAAAGTTGGGTAGAGCGTCTATCAAAGGTTGCCATTCACCTGTGGGAACATCGGGAACAACACTCACAGTCAGAGGTGTAAATTCTTCTGATAGGTTGATGTTTGGCTCAGGTGATACCAGAATTACACCACCAACGGTTAAACCGATTTGTTGAGCGCTACCCCACAAATAACGGGAACTTGCCACCTCTAGAGGGTCTGCTGTACTCACCAAGAAGGCAGCAACGCGATTGGGGTCAGCAAGGGCTGCTTTTCCCTTGTCTAAAAAACCATTCACTTGGTTGGTGGGGAGAGCAAAGTTATCTGCTGTCCAGTTGACATTAAAAAAGCTGCTAATTAGGGGCTGAATTAAAGGCGATTCCGCAATAGTCTTTCCCAAATCTGAGTTGACAAATAATTGCTGAAATCGCCGTACATACCAACTGAGAGATTCTGGCATCCCCAACATTCTCAGGGTTAAGGAATCACCTGTACCATCGTAGATAATCGCGTCATATTTGCCACTGGCATCATATTCGCGGATCGCATTTAAGGCCAGGGCGCTGTCCATCCCTGGTAAAACTACCAGTTCTTGACCATAAACATCTTTGAAGATGGGCGTGCGGAGGTATTGCGCCTCCAGTTTTTTCACTTCTTCCCAGTTGCGTTCTAGCAATACAGATGATTGAAACTGCACAACCTGTAAATTGGGAGCAATTTCCTGGGGATCAGCAGTCAGGGTCTGATCCAGTAAAATGGGTAAAACTGGTTCTGCCAAACCTGCTAGAAGTACACGCTTACCTTGGCTTGCCAATAACTTGGCGGCGGCGATCGCAATTTTAGTCCGCGCTACACCGCCTTTGCCCAAAAATGTCAATATCAGGGACATTACTTGATTCCTATATTCACCGCCAATCTTTTCCACTCCAACTTAGCACTAGGCAAATACTCTTAGCTTCCGCGTTGAGTTTGATCTATTACACAAGTTTGATTTCATCTTCAAAAAACCAAGTGGAAGAATTATCGTCAAACAGTACCACTACACCAATTCCACGACCATCCGTGACTTTGTAGCCTTGAATAATGCCTATTTGTCCGAGTTTTTTCGCAATAGAAGCAGATACGCGATCGCGCAGACGAAAAACTTTAACCTTTTGTCCGATTTCCATGCCTAGTCACAATGCAATAAACCAAGTCCCAGTTTAGCCGAATCAGTGTCCCATCTGTTTAAAATTAAATCAACAAGCAATCAGGTAAATAGTTATGTTTGTCACAGCGCAACAGCTAGAACAACAAATGCCCGATGCAACTCGGTTGTTAAGTGATGAGCCGGAAATGGAAAGTTCTTTACACTATATGCAGCTACTGCTGTTAGTAACTTGTTTAGAATGGCTATGGCGCGATCGCAATGATTTCTTTATCGGTGCAAATCTGACAATTTATTTTAGCCGTCAGCAGTTACGCAATCGAGATTTTCGTGGGCCGGACTTTTTTTTGGTGAAGGACACTGAAAAACGCCCCCGCACTTCTTGGGTAGTTTGGGAAGAAGATGGTCGTTATCCTGATTTGATTATTGAATTATTATCGGAGAGTACAGCTAATGTTGACCGAAATTTAAAGAAAAGTTTGTATGAAAATCGATTTCATACCCCTGAGTATTTTTGGTTTTCGCCGGAAAGTTTAGAATTTGTCGGGTTTGAATTAGTAGGCAATAAATATCAGGAAATTACACCAAATGAGCATGGATGGCGCTGGAGTGAAGTCTTGGGTCTGTATTTGGGTATCCAAAATAGTAAATTACGCTACTTTACACCTGATGGTGTTTTAGTGCCGACACCAGAGGAAGCTGTTATGGCAGTACAGCAGGTGGCGATAACAGCACAACAACAGGCATCTGAGGCGAAATCACAGTTACAAGCGGAACAAATGCGATCGCAACAATTGGCCGAACACTTGCGATCTTTAGGAGTTGACCCAGATAGTTTGCTTAGTTAGGTTAGGTAAAAACTATGACTACCACAATCAAGTTAGCAGATCCAAACATTGAATATCCTAGTTCTGATGGAGAACCTGTGGCGGAAACATACTTACATCTGTATGCCATTTTAACTACATTGGAAGTATTGAAACAGTACCTCACAAGTAGACAGGCAACAGTACTGGCAAATCAGTTTCTCTATTATGCTCAGGGTTTTCCCAAATTAAGAGTTGCACCAGATGTTATGGTAATTTTTGATGTGCAGCCTGGGGGTAGAGATAACTACAAAGTTTGGGAAGAAGGTCAAGTGCCGCAAGTGGTATTTGAAATGACCAGTAAAGGCACTCAAAAGCAGGATCAAGAACAAAAGAAACTCTTGTATGAACAATTAGGCATTTTAGAATATTGGTTATTTGACCCGAAAGGCGAATGGGTTAATGAAAAATTGCAGGGGTATCGTTTACAGGATGAAATTTATCACCCAATCACTGACAACTTATCTCAGCCTTTAGGATTGCGCCTAGAAGTACAAGGGGAACTGTTAAGGTTTTATCGGTTAGATACAGGAGATAAATTACTCATACCCACAGAACTGGCAGAATTGGTTGAACAGGAACGACAACGGGCTGATCAGGAACGACAACGAGCTGAATTACTAGCAGAACATTTGCGTGCTTTAGGTGTTGATCCTGAGAGTTTAAGTTAAGCAAAAACTCGTTATTAATATCAAACAAATAGCAGAACTCATTGATAAATTAACTAGTCTTTCCAGGGTACTATCATGCTTAACAATTTCTCTAAAGGCAAGCTATTGCAGCAAATTGCCCTTTGATAGTATACAATGCGCGAATAACTAGCCTTTGCTGTGTGGTGATTTTTGAGGATGACACTTTCGCTTAAAGATAATTCAAATTGGTTGCGAGTGCAGCGCTACTGGGAATTATTGCACGTCCTGGTATCGCGAAATCTCAAAGTACGCTACCGAGGGTCTTTTCTCGGAGTTTATTGGTCACTCTTGAACCCGTTGACTATGACAGGGTTGTACACTGCTATATTTGGGGCTGCTTTCGCTACATATTATGGTAATTCGATACTGAACTATATGTTGGCAGCCTTTACGGGACTAGTCGTAATGAATTTTTTCTCAGCTTCCACAATGCAAGCTTTGAGTAGCGTAGTAGGAAATGGGTCACTTTTAAATAAAATTCAATTACCAGTCAGTGTTTTTCCCGTATCAATGATTGCAGCAAATGTATTTCAGTTTGCCGTTGGGGTGTTACCCTTAATTGCAGTTATGACTTTTATTAATTCTCAGAGTTTAGTAAATGTCCTAGCTCTGGTTTTTCCAATTCTAGCTCTAATTTTAGTTTGTACAGGAATTGGATTTTTAGTGAGTGCTTTATATGTATTTTTTAGAGATTTACCTTATTTTTATGAATTAGTTGTATTTGTTTTGTGGATTAGTAGTCCTGTCTTTTATCCAGCAGCTATTGTTCCCAAAGCAGTGCAGCCTTTTTTAAGGTTAAATCCTTTATCACCAATTATTGAAAGCCTGCGTCAGATTTCATTATCAGGGGCATTACCAGATTTAAATTTAGTTTGGGGTGCTTTGCTTAGTGGCATAATTATACTATCACTAGGATGGGCTTGTTTTCAATTGTGGCGGCATCAATTTATGGATTTGTTATAGATGGAAGTAATTCGTCTAGATAAAATATCCCTTTGGCGACGGACTCAAGAAGAGTTTTCTTATGATCTCAAGAAAACTGTATTATCTTTTCTAGAGGGTAAGTATCGCCAACCAGCGAAGAAATTGGTATTGGATAAAATTGATATGGTGGTAAGTAAAGGAGAAAAGATAGGGATTATTGGTGCAAATGGCTCTGGTAAATCAACACTTTTAAAGATAATCTCTGGCATTCTCAAACAAACCAGTGGAACCGTCAGGGTACGGGGTAAGATTGCGCCTTTAATCGAACTGGGAGCAGGTTTCGATGCAGAAATTTCAGTAATGGACAATATTTTGTTATATGGAGTATTATTAGGTTTCTCTAGAAACGAAATGAGAGAAAGAACACAGTCAATTTTGGAATTTGCCGAATTGCAGGACTATGCACTAGTTCCCGTTAAGGGACTGTCTTCTGGTATGGTTGCAAGGCTGGGGTTTGCCATTGCCACAGACGTACAGCCGGATATTTTGATTTTGGATGAAGTATTGTCAGTAGGAGACGAAAGTTTTAAAAACAAGTGTAAACGAAGGATCGAGAAATTTTGGGATCATAATGCAACTGTATTGGTAGTATCCCATGATTTAAATTTTGTGAAACAATCTTGTATTCATGGAGTTTGGTTAGATCAAGGCAAAATACGCTTTATGGGAAATGCTGATGAGACTGTAGACTGCTACCTCAATTCATTAAACCAAAGTTAAGGTATATTTCTATATAGCGATTACTGAAATGAATTAAGAGATAGTTTTGATAATATTATGTTTGTTTATTACTACTTTATGTAAATAACTAGACTACGCTTTTTCAGTTGCAAAGGTTTCTCCTAATTATAAATAGTTTAAATTAGGCATGAAAATACTAAAAAACCCATAAACCAAGTCAGTTGATTTTTTCGGTAATTAAAACTTAGGAGAATTTAGATGGAAGTTGAAACAGTACTAGATAGAATCAATCATGTTTATCAGGAATCTCGGAAATTATTTCCAGAAACAAAAAATGAGCAAGATACAGAAAATAAGGTAATTAATGTACGTTCTCAATCAATGTACACTCGTCAGTTTATAGAGCTAGATGGTAATTACTTACTTTACTTTAACGATATATATATCTCTCCCATTAGCAAAGTATTAAAAAATCTTCTTAAAAAATTAACTTGGCACATATTAAAAAGGCAAATTTCGTTTAATTCTGCTGTTAAAGAAGTTTTGTATAATTTAATACAAGAAAACCATGAAACATCTGTAAAAAATATAGAATTAAATGAAAAACTTACTCAGTTAGCACAGAAAGTAGAAAGCTTACCTAATTTAGAAGAAATATCCGCTAAATTAAATTCAGAAAAAAGTGTAGTAAATCAAATTTTATCTATTGAAGAAGCTAAAATAGCAAGTGGTTTGTGGTTCAATGAACCAATAATTGTAGGCTATCAAGAGAATGGTGCAGCTTACTGGGCAGGAACTAACGAAAGGATATTAGAAAAATCTTTTGTTTTACAATCTCTGGCACGTTTGTATGACTCAAGCAACATAACCATTCTAGATGTTGGTTCTGCTGAAAGTCTCCTTCCGTATGAATTAGCTAGTCTTAATTACTCAGTTACAGCAATTGATATTCGTCCGATTGCTTTATTTCATCCTAATTTAAAATTTGTTAAAACTGATATCTGCAAGCCTGTTTTTTCACCAGCTAGTTTCGATTGTATAATTGCTTTATCTACTCTAGAGCATATTGGCTTGGGATGGTATGGGGATGAAGTCGGAGTAACTTATGATGTTGAAGCTGTCAAACAAATCCATAACCTTTTAAAACCCGAAGGTAATTTTATTTTCACAGTTCCTTATGGCAAAAAAGCTTTAACACCAGTACATAGAATCTATGATAAGGAAGCACTCCAAAGACTAACTCAAAGCTTTAATATCACGCAAATATCTTATGGAATACGCAAGGATTATTTTACTTGGACTATGACTGAAAATGAATTAGATGCTGCTGTTCAGGAACATCATCCAAATAATTACCTTCCTGGTGCAGTCGCTATGTTGGTATGTAAAAAAACCTTATAGAGATACAAGCAAATTTAAACTTTAATTAGCATGAAAATAGCAATTGATATTCAAGCCCTACAAACAACTAATTCTAGGAATAGAGGTATTGGCCGTTACACCAAGTCTGTAATAGAAGCCCTATTTAGCTTACAGCATAATTATACTTATCAGTTATATGCTAATAAGACTCTACCAGCACCAGAATTAGATGAAAATACATTTCCCTATAGCTATATAAACTATCCATACATTGGTAGTTGCAACTTCAATGATTTGTTATTGAAAACTGTCCTAACATCAACAGACACTGACATCATATTTATCCCTAGTCCTATGGAGGGACTAGAATCTATCGTACCTGATTATAAGGGTTTTTATAAAAATGTTTTTGTAATTTGTTATGATTTAATCCCACTCATATTTGCAGATAAATATTTGCAAGACGCAAATATGCATTCGTTATATATGAAGCGATTAAAAAATATCAGTAATGCTGATTTTATATTTGCAATCTCGGAATCTACTCGTCAAGACGTAATCAAATACCTCAATGTATCTCCTAAGAAAGTTCTCAACATTTCTGGAGGTATATCGCCCTTCTTTCGTCGAGTTCATACTAATGAACACAAAGCTTGGCTCAAAAATTTTGCAGATAAATTTGGAATTAATAAAAAATTTATTCTTTATACTGGAGGTGAGGATTGGCGGAAAAATGTTGAAGGTTTATTAACAGCTTTTTCTCTTCTACCCAAGAGTTTACAAGAATGTTACCAGTTAGTAATTGCTTGCAAAGTTTCTGAACATTTTACTAAAAAAATTACTACCTTAGCTTCAAAACAAGGAATTGATAAGTCAATTGTCCTAACCAATTATATTTCAGATGAAGAATTAAGAGCTTTGTACTCAACCTGTTCTTTATTTGTTTTCCCCTCTTTTTATGAAGGCTTCGGCTTACCTCTACTTGAGGCTATGTCATGCGGTGCGCCATGTGTTGCAAGCAATAATTCATCTTTACCTGAAATTATAGGAGATGAAAATCAGCTATTCGATCCAAATTTGCCTGATGATATAGCTCGAATTATGCAAACAATCCTATTTAATGAGAATTTAAGAGAAAAAATATCATTAGAGGCAATTCAGCAAGCAGCAAAATTTTCTTGGAAATCTGTTGCTAAAAATATGATTGATGTTTTTCAAGAACATCAGCAATTAAATAAAATATCTATTTCTTTTAACAGAATTAAAACAGTTAATACAAAGCCACAAATAGCTTTTTTTAGCCCATTTCCACCAGCTAAATCTGGTATAGCAGATTATAGCCAAGATTTATTACCCTCCTTATCAAAACACTATGATCTTGACTTGTACCACGATGGCAGTTACTCACCTGATGTCAGTGTAAACGATAATTTATTTCTCCATAGCCAATTTGAAGACAGATTACAACTTCAAGAATATGAAGGTATTATTTATCAAATAGGTAATAGTAGTTATCATTCTTATATGTATTTCCAAATAATGAGGTATACTGGCATCTCAGTATTACATGATTATTATTTAGGAGGTCTAATTAATTATATGGACGCTCATTGTCCAGAATTTGGTGTTCACTTGTCGAAAGAAATGGAACACAGTTATGGGAAAGATAGAGCGACAGAAATCCTAAACTTACTTCAAACTGGAAGTTTAAATATTCATGAAAAGTTACCTGAAGCGGGAATTTATATCAACAGAAGAATTTTTACACGTTCTATAGGAGTTGTATTACATAGTAGATGGGCTTATGAACTTGCTATCCGAGAATTTACTAATGATAATGACTATATCGTTCATATACCCCAACTTGTACCTAAATTTACTAGCAAGGAAAAATCTGGTAGAGATGAGCGTCAAAATTTAGGTATTCCGGACGATAGCTTTGTCATATCAACTTTTGGCTTTATCAGTAGTACTAAACGTCCTTTACAAATTCTTCATGCCTTTAAGAAGTATCATACAAATCAGCCAAATGCTTATTTAGTATTTGTGGGTGGTACTGATTACCTTGGTTCAATTAATATTGAAAATGAAGTTAGCAACCTCAATTTACAAGGCCATGTAAAGGTGACTGGCTATGTGAATATGCTGGATTTTTACCGATACATAGAAGTTTCAGATATTTGTCTTAATTTAAGATTTCCATTCAAAGGTGAAAGTTCTGCCTCACTACTACGAATTTTGTCTGTGGGGAAACCTACAATTGTTACAGATATAGGTTCTTTCTCTGATTTTCCCGATGACGTAGTATTAAAAATACCCCAGCCTAGTCAAAATAACGAGGTTGAGGCAATATTTCAGGCTTTGATGCTACTGACTAAAAATTTAGAGTATAGAAATTCACTAAGTCAAAATGCCTCTGAATATATTGCTAGAGAACATTCGCCAGAACGGTGTGCAGGTTTATATGTAGACTTTATTAAACAGGTGCTTTGTTCATCTCAAGCAAAACGCAAAATGCTTGCTGATCATGTGGGACGAGAATTAGCTCAAATAGACACTAACATTTCTCAAAGAATGCTTATTCCTTTTGCTCAAGTTATAGATACTACTAAAGAGCAAGAATATAATCCAGAAACTAGTATTGATTTGAAAGATACAATCAGTTATGCAGAGCAGCTTGAAAAAACCCTTGATTTTAATTTGTTTTTGCATGAATGTCGCTCTATTTGTATTGCTAATATTCCAAAATCTCAAAATATATTAAGTATTGGATGTGCTGGAAGCTGGTATTTTGAATGGTTTGATAAGTTTTATCCTTACTCTGTTGACAATCATACTGGTATAGACTTAAATGAAAAACCATTGAATTTACCAAAAAATGTCACTTGGATTCAACATGACGGACAAGACTTAAGTGTTATAGAATCACAAAGTTTTGATTTATTATTTGCTGGGCAATTTATCGAACATATATCATGGGAAGCACAAGTAAGTTTCTTGTTAGAAGTCAACAGAGTAATGAAGCCAGATGGCATTTTTGTACTTGACAGTCCGAATTACACGATCAGTAATAGGTATGGATGGAAGCAGCCAGAACATATACATGAACTAATTTTTGAGCAAATATGTGAGCTTTTAGAAATAGCAGGCTTTGAGATCCAAGATTCGTGTGGGTTAATTCCAAAAAAATTATTAGGAACCCCACCTCAGTTATTTGGTAAATGTCTAAAAAGTGGCTTACAAACCAATAAATTTTCCCAAGCAGATATACAAAATGCAATTAATCAAGATCCTCATGATTGTTTCGTTTGGTGGGTAGTAGCCAAAAAGTCGAAAGATTGCAGTCTTGTAAATCACAGTTTAAATGTGCGAATGCAGGAGATATATTTAGAAAATCAAAAAAATAAAAATGAGGTAGTTTTTCATCAAATAGGCTCAATTGTTGAAAAAAACCAAGACTATTTTATTCTAGCAAATCCCATTGATGGGCAGGGATTTGCAATTTTTGGACCCTATGATTGTTATCATCAAGGTAAATATTTAGTTGAATTTGAAATATCCCCTGTTGATAAAAGAATAACTAAAACCCAATTAGATACAATTGTTGCTACAGCAGATATTGCCACTAATGACGGAATGAAAGTCATAGCCAGAACAGAAATTAAACTACGAGATTTGTTAAATGAAGAAACAATAAAAATAGAGTTTATTTTAGCTACATCATGTCTAGTAGAGTTCCGAGTTTTTTATCTAGGAAAATTTCCTATTTTGGTGGGTATCAAACCAAAAGTATCGGTGCTTTAAAACTGATCAAATAATAGACTATACACTGTATTCATAATAAAATTAAGCGTTAATAAATTACAAAGGGAGTTATGACTACCAAAAAAGCCCTCATCACCGGCTTAACTGGACAAGACGGTTCTTATCTCGCCGAACTCCTCATAGCAAAAGGTTATCAAGTATTTGGATTAGTCCGTCGTTCCAGTACCAGCAACCTGGAACGGATTAGCCACCTTTCCAGCGACGTTCAAATTGTACCCGGTGATCTGCTAGACCAATGTTCATTAATGGACGTAATTACAGATTCACAACCGGATGAAATCTATAATCTCGCTTCTCAAAGCTACGTCCCTCTTTCCTGGACTCAACCATCCCTGACGGCGGAATATACAGCACTTGGTGTTTCCCGTCTTTTAGAATCAATTCGGCGCTGCAAACCTGATGCTAAATTTTACCAAGCCTCTAGTAGTGAGGTTTTTGGTCAACCGGACGAATCACCCCAAACTGAACGCACCGCTTTTCGTCCTCGTAATCCCTATGGTGTGGCTAAAGCTTATGCCCATTGGATGACTGTGAACTATCGACAAAAATATAATATCTATGGCTGCTGTGGTATTACCTACACTCACGAATCTCCCCGACGGGGGACGGAATTTGTATTTCGTAAAATTACCCATGCAGCAGCCCAAATCAAATTAGGTTTAGCAAATGAATTAAAATTAGGTAATTTAGATGCCTGTCGTGATTGGTGCTATGCCAAGGATGCTGTTTATGCCATGTGGCTAATGTTACAACAAGAGCAACCCGACGACTATATTATTGCTAGTGGTGAAACTCATTCGGTGAGAGAACTCGTTGAATGTGCTTTTAACTGTGTTGGTCTAAACTGGCAAGATTATGTTTCAGTTGACCCCGCATTTTACCGTCCTGATGAACCAGTGCAATTAGTCGGTTCTGTGGATAAAATTAAAAATCAGTTAGGTTGGAAACTTGAGTATTCTTTTGAGCAAATGGTTGAGTTAATGGTTAATTCTGACCTAAATAAATTAAGCAGTAAATCTGGCTAATTGTTGAATCACAGCTACATAAATTATTGATCATTGAACAGAGTAGGAAGCAATAAAAAATACTGGTTTTTAAGTATTTAAAAATTTTGTGGTATGACATTTGCTTATTTTTGTTTTGATGAGGCATATTTTTAAGCAAAATAACTTATAATTAGGGATTTTTTAATGAGGATATTTATAGATTGTACTCATACGGCAAAACATAAATATAAAAATACTGGAATTCATCGAGTAGTTCGTGAACTTACATCTGAATTATCAAAAATAACTTTAGACAAACCTAATATCGAAATAGTTCCAGTTATGTTTGATAATCACTTTATGCGTAGAGTGGTTAATCTTAATAGCCAAGAATATAACTATTTTACTAAAAACAATTTTTATGCTAATGCCATAATTAAAATTTTTAGAAAATTGCAAAAAATTTTTTATAGGGTTCAAAATAAACTTTTAAATTTATTAATACCTGTATTTAATTGGCTAAATTTAAATGGAAATAAAAGAAATGTTGTGCTGGAGTTTGAAAATTCTCCCATACAACCAGAAGATATTTATATAATAGCTGATGCTAACTGGGATCTACCTAAAACATACTACAAATTTTTACAAAATTTACGAAGAAGTAAAGTTACTATTGTACTTATATCTTATGACCTAATACCAATAAAGTTTCCCGAATTTTCTTCCAAAAACTTTACTCAAGCTTTTACTCTATTTTATCAAGAGTATTCTAGCTTATGTGATCAGGTGCTATGTATATCAAAAAATAGCGCTGAAGATTATAAGACTGCGATTAAACAAGGTATATTAGCTAATTCTAATCCCGATTTAATAGTTAAAAGCTTTCGTTTAGGATGTAATTACTCTTTTCGTAATGTTTCACAAGATAGGAATGTGAAGGAGAATGATTTCAAACCAGAATTCAGAGAAATACTCAATAAACAATATATTTTGGTGGTGGGAAGTTTAGTACCTCATAAAAATATCAAAACCATTATAGCCGCATTTGATTTATTATTAAGTTCAAATTATCAAAATATAAATTTAATTTTTGCAGGTAATAAAGGTTGGCATTCAGAAACTGATATTTTTATAGAATCTCATGAGATGTGCGGTAAATTCATACATATACTAGGTTCAGTTACTGATGTTCAGCTAAGAGTTCTCTATGAAAATTGCTATTGTTTAGTTCAAGCTTC
>NZ_JAYGHH010000006.1:28780-71620 GCF_034931045.1 Nodularia sp. UHCC 0506 | reverse complement strand
CTATGAAGGATTTGGATTACCAGTTGTAGAAGCATTGCAAAATTGTAAACCTGTGGTTGCTAGTAATGGCGGTTCTTTACCTGAAGTTGGCGGTGATTTTTGTATATATTTCGATCCTAATCAACCAACAGAACTATACCAAGCTTTACAAAGGCTACTTGATTCAGACACTTACTACAATCATTTAGTAGATCGGATCACAAATGAGTATAAACCATTTTTATGGCGAGAATCTGCTGAAGAGTTTCTTGATCATTTGTGTAATTAAATTAATTAGCTTACTATAAAAAACTAGAAAATTGTTAGTCAATCTATCTTTTATTTCCACAAAACCTACGGGGATATCGACTTACGCGTTAAATCTTCTCCCGAATCTAAAATTTCCCCAACTAACATTACTCACTGCGGAGAATATTCCGAATTATGAATGTTACCCAATTCCATATAATTTAACACCAGACCAAGGTATAAAGGGGCATTTGCGCCGCTTATTGTGGACACAGTTGCAACTACCACAAATCTATAAAAACCTAAAATCTCGGCTGTTATTTTCCCCCTTAGCAGAAGCACCACTTTACAGCAACTGTCGTTTTGTAGTGATGTCTCATGACTTAATACCGTTGCGCTTTCCCAAACGGTTTTCGCCGTTAACACCTTACCATCGTTACTACATACCTCAAGTCCTCAAACAAGCGCAGCATATAATCTGTAATTCCCACGCTACAGCGCAGGATATGATGGACTTTTACCAAATTTCCGCCAGCAAAATTACGCCCATTCCTTTGGCTTATAATCGCCAACATTTTCGACCCTTTAAAGAAAAATTGGGAGGAAATCGGCGTTATTTCCTTTATATTGGCAGACATGATCCTTATAAGAATTTACATCGCCTGATAGCTGCTTTTGCGACGCTACGAAATAGGGGTGAGTATGAATTATGGTTAGCAGGCCCGATTGATTCGCGTTATACTCCAGCTTTACAAACGCAGGTTGCTGAATTGGGAATCACTGAACAAGTAAAGTTTCTCAACTATGTATCTTATAACGAATTACCAAAGATTATTAATAGTGCGATCGCTCTAGTTTTTGCGAGTCTGTGGGAAGGCTTTGGTTTGCCGATTCTGGAAGCTATGGCTTGTGGAACTCCGGTAATTACCTCTAACCTTTCTTCACTGCCAGAAGTAGCAGGGGAAGCAGCGATTTTAATCAATCCTCATAACACAGCAGAAATTACAGAGGCCATGCGGATTATAGCTGAGGATAGGGAAGTGCGATCGCACCTCTCCACTCAAGGTATAAAAAGAGCTAATCAATTCAGTTGGGAAAAAACCGGACTGGCTACCGCCGAAGTTTTATCACGCTATTTATGAATGCTAGGCTAAAGTAATCTGGCTCAAAACCTTACCAATAAATCCTATGGTTGTACAAACTCCCCCCCGGCAATATTCTGTAGAAGAATACCTAGCACATGAAGAAACTGCTGAGTACCGTAGCGAATACCGTAATGGGGAAATTTTACCAATGCCTGGAGGCTCGATTAATCATAACCGAATTATCCGCAACCTGAGCAGACTTTTAGAATTAAGCTTGCAAGAACAACCTTATGAAGTATTCCTGAGTGACTTGCGTTTATGGATTCCTAATTACCGAGAATACACATATCCTGATATTTTGATTATCAAAGATGAAGCTATATTCCAAGAAGGACGCACTGACACAGTGCTAAATCCTAGCATCATTTTTGAGGTACTTTCTAAATCTACTAGTAGTAGAGATAGAGGCGATAAATTTACTTATTATCGTTCCATCCCGGAACTCCAAGAATATATATTAATTGACCAATATCAAATTCACATTGAGCAGTTTAGTAAAACACCAGAAAGTAACTGGCTATTAAGAGAATCTGACAATAAAGACGGAGTTTTAACCTTAGCTTCCGCAAATTGCCAAATTCCCCATCGCCAGATTTACGAGAGAGTGCAATTTGAATCAGAGTAGATGTTTCCAGCAATTCTTAATTACGAATTACGAATTACGAACTACGAATTACGAATTACGGAGTTCCCACAGCCCCAGAGTAGACCAAACCCCGTTGCAAATCCAAAGTCACAATTGCTCCATCATGAATTACTTTTGTTGCTGTCTTCACACCCACAATCACAGGTACACCCAAACGTAAAGCAATGACTGCGGCGTGACTTGTGAGACTATCATCTTCAGTAATAATCCCGGCAGATTTCCGAATTGCCTCGACAAAATCGGCATCGGTGCAGGGTGCAACCAAAATATCTCCAGGATTAAAATTACTCACGTCCATACCAGTGTGAGCCACTCTAGCACGACCACTGACAGAACCTTGTCCCAAACCAATACCCTGTCCTAGAACAGCTGTAACAACTTCCACCTTTACCAAATCCGTTGATCCTGAAACACCTTGGAGTGTACCAGCAGTCATGACCACCAAATCACCTTCAGACAGATACTTATGCTCTTGCGCCACATTGATAGCTGCTTGAAATGTCTGCCCTGTGGACGGTAGCCCCAGTACTAATAAGGGTTTAACGCCCCAAACCATTTGTAACTGTCGTGCTACATTTACATGGGGTGTCACAGCCAAAATAGGCGTATGGGGACGAAATTTGGAGACATTACGGGCTGTAGCTCCTGTTTGCGTCAGGGTCATAATTGCCGCAGCTCCTAACTGTTCAGCAATTTGTCCCACGGCTTGACTAATGGCATTAGGAATAGAACGCCGATTATCACGCTTGGGGCGGACTACTGGATGCAGTACCTCTTCCTGCTCCATACGTTCGGCAATTCGTGCCATTGTTGCTACTGCTTCCACAGGAAAGTCACCCACAGCAGTTTCATTAGATAGCATCACGGCATCTGTCCCATCTAAAATGGCATTAGCTACGTCTGACACTTCCGCACGAGTGGGACGGGGGTTGCTTACCATGCTGTCTAACATTTGGGTAGCGGTGATGATGGGAATCCCTAAACGATTGGCGGCAGCAATGAGCCGCTTTTGCAGTACAGGGACATCTTCAGCCGGGAGTTCTACACCTAAGTCACCTCTAGCAACCATCACGCCATCACATAAAGCTAGAACTTCTTCCATTTGTTCAATAGCTTCATGTTTTTCAATTTTGGCAATTACTGGTACTTGCTTGCCGGTGCTAGAAATTAGCTCTTTAATTTCGATCATGTCCTGGGGGTTGCGGACAAAGGAAAGTGCTACCCAGTCTACACCTTGATCTAGACCAAATATGAGATCCTCACGGTCTTTGTCGGTCATGGCCTTGATGGACAGGTAAACACCGGGAAAGTTGACACCTTTGTTGTTAGACAACTTACCAGGCACTGTGACACGACAATGTAAATCGCCTTTGTCACGGTTAATATCTTCTACGAGCATTTCTACTCGTCCATCATCAAGGAGGATTTTCGCACCTACAGGTACTTCTTCTGCCAAATAGTCGTAGGTAACACAACTAATTTCTTGGGAACCGATAACTGGGCGATTTGTCAAGGTGAAGCGATCGCCTTTTGCTAAAATTATCGACCCATTTTCAAACTTACCTAAGCGAATTTTTGGCCCTTGCAAGTCTTGGAGAATTGCTACTGGCTGATTTAATTCAAAGGCTGTTTGCCGAATTAAGCGAATACTACGCTGATGGTCGGCATGAGTACCGTGGGAGAAGTTGAGCCGCAGTGTCGTTGCACCCGCTTCAATAATCGCCTTCAGCATTTCAGGGCTGCTGGTGGCAGGCCCAATTGTAGCAACAATTTTTGTCCGGCGTAGAGAGTCTCTTAATTGCATAGGGGCTGATTCTAGGGGGCTATCTCTATCTAGAGATTCATAGTAAGTTAAGGGGCGTTTCGTTTTCAGTCACTGCTATATCCATAACCAACAGAGGCAGAGGATGAATGGGGGGGTGAGAGTCACTTTGAGCAGCAATTATTTATTTTCCCCTGCTTAACATTTCCCAAGAGTTGTGAGATAGAGTAGATATCGTACACCAAACTTGGTTACATCCTGCATCAGAGAGATTTTTTGATCAACTCTTGGGTTTTTGCCTAGCACATCCTACTGATCAGCAAAAACTTATCTCTCGTCTGGAATCATAGCGCTATTCATCTCCTCTTCAGCAAAGATAAAGTTAAATATTGCTAAACAAAAGCTTACAAAAGTTTATGTTCGGCTCATTTTTATCGTATATTTGTAATGTTTGATCAAGGAAGGAGTTAAGAATGCTCACATTGGAGGCACAGAAGTCACTGAAAATACCGCCCAAGGAATTTTTAGCGCCTCCTGGTGATTTTAATCCTACACTGTTGCTGTTTCTATCCACAGTCACAATGTTGGTGTTATCTAACTTCGGTTACTGGCTATGGCAATGGCCAGACTGGTTGTGTTTTACTATTAACACCATTGCTTTACATTGTGCTGGCACTGTGATTCACGATGCTTGTCACCAGTCAGCCCATCGCAACCGCGTGATTAATGCCATGTTAGGGCATGGTAGCGCTTTGATATTAGCTTTTGCTTTTCCAGTATTTACACGGGTGCATTTACAGCATCATGCCCATGTGAATGACCCCAAAAACGACCCAGATCATTATGTCTCTACAGGGGGACCGTTATGGTTGATTGCGGTGCGTTTTTTGTACCATGAGGTGTTTTTCTTTCAAAGGCGACTGTGGCGGAAGTATGAACTATTAGAATGGTTTGTCAGCCGCTTAATTGTTGTGACAATTTTTTATATTTCGATTCAATATCACTTTTTAGGCTATATTCTCAATTTTTGGTTTATCCCGGCGTTTTTGGTGGGGATAGCATTAGGATTATTTTTTGATTATTTACCACATCGTCCGTTTGTAGAACGCGATCGCTGGAAAAATGCCCGTGTGTATCCTGGTAAACTGCTAAATATCCTCATTTTGGGTCAAAATTACCACCTCATCCATCATTTATGGCCTTCAATTCCCTGGTATAACTACCAACCTGCTTATTACGCCATGAAGCCGTTATTGGATGAAAAAGGTAGCCCTCAGACATCGGGGTTATTGCAGAAAAAAGACTTTTTTGAATTTGTGTATGACATCTTTGTAGGAATCAGATTTAATCGTCATCACGAATAGTTACAGAGTGGCGTTAGCGTAGCTGATTCTGTGTATCGTATCGCCTACTAATGGCAGAAACAAGAAAGCTACCTAACAAAAAAATAACCAATGGGAAGGTTCACATTCAACTGAGTGCGATCGCGGAAAAATTTCAAATTTTTGAATGTGTTTCCTGTGCCATCGCCCTGCGGCAATTCCTCATAGATCAAAAAGTTTCCGGTAAACAGATTAGCCTATCTACAGGGACTACAGAAGATCCCTTCTGTAACATTTATCATGAACGCCTCCAAGAAAACATTTCTATCAACGGAAGACATGAAGCGATCGCTGTAGAAATTGATGGACAGGAACTCATCTTTGACAACATCCACCCCGAAGGAATTTCCAGAGTAGACTGGATAAATAACCTTTACTGCCCCGTCCAAGATTTAGGCGGAAATTTCCAAATCACCGAAACTGAATTTTAAGCAGGAGAGAAAAATGTTTGATTTGTATGAACTAATCAGCAATATTCGGAAACGTCCTGCCATGTATTTGGGAGAACCTTCCATCTCGAACCTCCGCACTTTTTTAGCTGGTTATTGCTTTGCTCGTCGCCAGATGGGAACCCCGCAAACCTCACAAGAAAAGCATTTTTCCCAGTTTCAATCCTGGATTCAGCAGAAAGTTAATCGGACTTCCAATCAAACCTGGGATCAAATTATTTTATCTTGCTCACAGGATCAACAAACTGCTTTACAGACGTTTTTTAACCTGTTTGACGAATTTATCCAGACAGAAAATATCGATGAACTTAAATCGAATCAAACGCATAACCTGAAAGTAGCTTCAGGGACTCAAGAGTGAAAAAGATAGCGACAGCCAGATAATGTTACCTGACTGTTGTATAGCTGGTATTTCGTACTTGATCACAGCCAAATAGACTTGAGATTGACGCACTCTGGTCTAATTCAAATATCGGTGCAGAGATTTTGAGCGTAAATCACCTCAATATTGCTACCAAAATCTAATTTGTCTAAAGACTCGGCAAAAAACACAAAACCTTTGTATGCTGTGACATACTTATAGATTTTGGTGAAATACCCTTCACTCGTGATAATTACTAGTGGCTGCTCCATTTTGGAGAGAATGCTCAAAAAATCCTCTAACTTCACACAAACACCGGTTCCCCTCTCAGTAAACATTCTCCCACCAATGGCAGTATGTTGAGCAGCATCACCACTGTAATAGCTCATTTTGTACTAATTTTTACATATAATTTACAGCCGTATTTTAAACTTTTGACTTAACTACGTGCTGTGATGGTTGTAACGCCTGGGATAAACTCCAATCTGGACGTAATTTAGCAGCTTGGCGTAAATAAATATGATGAATGGATGTAGAGGCTGGGAGGTAAGCGTGAATAAGAAACCGAATACAACGCTGTAAGCTACCTTCGACGTGCATTTGCTGTACATCTAACATAGCTACATTATCCCAACCAGAACGCGATCGCGCGATCGCTGCCGGAAAAATTGCATCCAAATCCTTTGTCACCGAAAAAGTTACACTAATCATCTCCTCTGGCTGGAGTTGATTCCGTTGTTCTAATTCATCTATGAGTTCCGTTACCGCTTCTCCAA
This sequence comes from Nodularia sp. UHCC 0506, assembly GCF_034931045.1. Classification (NCBI taxonomy): domain Bacteria; kingdom Bacillati; phylum Cyanobacteriota; class Cyanophyceae; order Nostocales; family Nodulariaceae; genus Nodularia; species Nodularia sp. UHCC 0506. The sequence continues at coordinate 64,871 of NZ_JAYGHH010000006.1, read as the reverse complement.
TCGCTTCAATGGTGTTTTCGGAAACGGTTGTTGCTCCGCGAATCGCCCGCATTTGCCACTCCACGCCAAATCCTCCTTAATTAGTCATGAGTCATGAGTCATTGGTCAATAGTCTTGTATTAATGACCAATGACTGTTAATTTTTTATGGTCGATATAACCACAGTGGTAGACCACTGGTAGACATTTCAAACTCCAACCAATCAATTCCCGCTCCCAGCCCTGACGAAACCAGACGGCTTCCGGGTAGAACGCGACTCAATAAAGGTTTTCGTTCTTCTAGGGTATAGCAGGGTGCTTTATCCGGATCAAGACCCAGCATTTCAGCTGTCCAACAACGTGCATCTTCTTCGGTTCCTAGACGGTCTACAACGCCTAATTCTAAAGCTTGTTCTCCAGTAAAAATGCGCCCATCAGCGAAAGTCTTAACAGTTTCTACTTCCAAAGAACGCGCTTCAGCAATTGTGTACACAAACTGCTGATAACTGACATCAATCAACTCTTGTAGGATACTTTCTTCTGGTAAAGTCAGTTGACGATCAAATGCCAAAATATCTTTGTAAGGGCCAGACTTGATGACTTTGAAGGAAACACCAACTTTTTCCAACAAGCGTTCTAAGTTATTCCCTCGCAGAATTACGCCAATACTCCCGGTGATTGTACCAGGGTTAGCCATAATATGTTCGGCTCCCATACCAATGTAGACACCACCAGAAGCCGAAATATTACCAAAACTGGCGACAATTTTGATTTTCTTGCGTAACCTTTTCAGAGCGCTGTAGATTTCTTGTGAATCTCCAACTGTACCTCCGGGACTATCGATGCGTAAGAGTAAAGCCGGAAACTTTTTCTCTTCTACTGTTTTTAAGGCTTCTAAGACGCGCTTGCGAGTAGAACCACCAATCGCCCCAGTAATTTCAATCCGGGCAATTTGTTTACGAAATTTTGACTTGAAAGGCCAGACCATGAGCAGTTAAAAAACCTCTGTAATACACTCAATATAAATTGCCCACCACTTAAACGACCTACTTTGCTTTGTGCAAAACAATCAACCGTCATCATGCACTCTAAAATCTTAATTAAGTTTTTAGATTTCCTACGTATATTTATGGAAATATCGGGATAAACTGATTCAGTAGTATAACAAAAAATTCAAATATCATAATTTATGACTATTTTAGTAACTATTGATTATTTAATTAATATTTATTAAAAAAGCTTAGTGATATAAACTTAAAAATAGTCTTGTGTATCTAGGTAACAGATGGCATTGTCTTGATTTGTCAGTGAACACCCAAACAGGGGTTCTGATCAACTAAGAGTCGATACGTAAAATTTGATAACGGTAATAAGCATAAGTATCAAATAAAGCGCCGACGAAACTACAAGTCAAACTAATAATTACAAGTCCATGAAGAGGATGACCGCTACCAAAGATCGAGAGAAAATGCAGAATCCCAGTCGCGCTAGTCTCAGCAGCACCTTGTAAAGCCGGAAAGTGACCGATGAGGGGCAGAAAGAATAACACCCCACCGATTAAAGACATGGGAGCAATAAAGCTAAAAAATATAGTTAGCAGTAGAGATCGAAGGAAGTTGGTAAAAACAGACATTTACAGCAAGCTCCGTTGATAAAGTGAATAGTCGCCGAAAACTGAGATGTCATCTTCCAGAATACGGGCGATCGCTCCTCATCAGGCCATATGTCAAAAATCTTAAGTTTTCATTAAAAGAAATAGCACTCTGTTTAATCAGATAATTTGAGCATCAAACAGACTAAAATTATCTAAAACCCATATAAAACAAAGCTTTGGCTCGATAACATTTCGTAATAATGGGATAAAACCAAGATTTCAGCAACTTTACTTTCTGAGATGCACTTTAAATTAAGTTAATGTTTCACCAGGCAGAAGAGGCAGGGAGTAGAAGACAGTAACTTCCCAATAACCAATAACCAATAACCACTGACCAAAAGCAACCGACATCCGCTATTCTTAATGCAGTTACTGTGTTAGCTACAAAACATTGAGTGAGACTAAATCCAAATCCAGTTTAGGAGCATGGAGTCAGCGACTGCTGGCGGCGATTTTCCTGGGTGGACAAGTAATAGTTCACCTGTTAAGAGGAAAAATTAATTGGCGCAACACTGTAGAACAAATGGCAGCTGTTGGCCCAGATTCCCTATTTATTGCCCTATTAACGGCTGTGTTTGTGGGTGCAGTATTTACAATTCAGGTCGCGCGGGAGTTTATTAACTTTGGCGCTGGTAATCTTGTTGGCGGAGTGTTGGCGGTAGCATTGACACGAGAACTATCACCCGTGCTAACCGCAGTGGTCTTGGCCGGAAGAGTTGGTTCTGCCTTTGCCGCCGAAATAGGTACGATGCGAGTAACCGAACAAATTGATGCTTTATTTATCTTAAAAACAGATCCCATTGACTACCTCGTTATCCCTCGCCTGCTTGCTTGCTGCTTAATGCTGCCGATTTTAACCCTTCTGTCTTTGATAACTGGGATTCTAGGAGGATTATTGATTGCGACGAATATATATGGTATTGCCGATACTGTATTTTTAGATTCAGCTCGTAACCTTGTAGGCATTTGGGATATTCTGAGCGCTTTAATTAAGGCGTGCTGCTTTGGGTTGTTAATTGCCGTTATTGGTTGCAGTTGGGGTTTGACTACGAAGGGAGGAGCTAAAGGCGTGGGACAATCAACTACAACTGCTGTTGTTACTTCTTTGCTGATTATATTTACCAGCAACTTCTTTCTTTCATGGATAATGTTTCAGGGTACAGGTAGTGCATTGCTGCAAGGGTTTTAGGAGTGCTGAGTGAAAACTTATAACCCGTAACTCTTAAAATAGGATAGATGTCTAGTAAAAAACAGGAAGGGAAACTGTGACAAGTTCATTTGCGCCTAATTCCACATCAACTGTGGAACTCAAGCCTAGCTACAATATCCCTATCGTGTTGCTAGTTGCGGCTATTCCATTACTGATAGTGCAGCTTTGGGTAGGAGTAGTCATTGGATTGTTGGGTTTATTTCTTTTAATTCAAACTCGGACAATACGGTTACACTTTACCGCTACAGATTTAGATATTTACAGAGGTGAAAAATTACTGCGGCGCTTTCCTTACCAGGAATGGCAAAACTGGCGGATATTCTGGAATGGAATTCCCATCCTATTCTATTTTAAGGAAGTCAATAGCATTCACTTTTTACCAATTTTGTTTGACCCCAAAACCCTGAAAATTTGCTTAGAAGAACGTTGTCCACGTATCTAAGTAGCTTTCTAAATTCTGTTAGCGTAGCTCGTACTGAGTGGTTTTGAATTTAGACTATATTTTGCGACAGTTATTTATTTGCATCATAGGAATTGCATTATTGTTTATGAACCCAGAGGAATCTCAAACCCCAGAACAGATGGATGAGTGGTTGGAACAAATAGAAGCAGAAAAACCAAACCTGGAGAAGCCAGAAAACTCATCTGTAGAGTCAGTCCTGGAAGTAGAAGCGCCAACTTCATCACTTGATATACAACCAAATAACGTAAAACTTGAGCCAATCATCTCTCATCCAGCAGTGGCAAATTCTGCAACTGAGCCTACAGAAGAATCAACAGTAGAATTAGGAGTCCCGTTACCAGCAGAAACGCCTGTACTGGAGTCAGAAGATAATTCACTATCCGCCGCAGTTGAGGAAAGAGTCGCGGATTTACAACGTACTGAAGCAGCTTTGAAGGCGGAAATAGCTAACCTACAAGTGACTTACAAAACGCTTCAGGAACAAATAAGCGAAACTCAAACTTCACTGGGACGACTGGTACAAGAGTCGTTGGTGCAGTTAGAACAACGCAAACAAGCATTGCAAATTTCTGTAGAACAGCTAGAACGCCGTCAAGAACGCATTCGGAATGAAATGCGAACCACTTTTGCGGGAACATCCCAAGATTTAGCAATTCGGGTGCAGGGTTTTAAAGACTATCTCACTGGTAGTTTACAGGATTTGGCTATGTCAGCAGAGCAATTGCAACTAACTCCACCTGTAGTAGTAGAACGAGCTAAACCTTTAGCCCAAGAGGAGAAACCCGTCCAAGAACAGCCGGGAACACCGCAATTTGCCCAACAACAGTTTCAAGATACTACAAATAAAATTCGCCGCCTGATTGACCAATATCGCAGCAAACCTGATTATTATGGACCGGCTTGGCAACTGCGCCGGACTTTTGAACCTGTCCACGCTGAACGAGTTTCTGATTGGTTCTTCAGCCAAGGAGGACGGGGTGCTTTACGGAGTATGGGTAGCCGCTTGCAGAATATTCTCATTGCTTCGGCTGTGGCTTCGATATTACACCGCTTATATGGGAATCGCATCCGCACTTTGGTTTTAGCTAATACACCAGAACGTTTAGGTGAATGGCGGCGCGGTTTGCAGGACTGCTTAGGAATTGACCGTCCAGATTTTGGCCCAGATAGAGGCGTGGCTTTGTTTGAAACACCGGCAGCTTTGGCTCAAAAAGCAGACCGATTAGTAAAGGCTAATCAATTACCCTTCATTATTATTGATGATTCGGAAGAGCAAATCAGTTTAGCAATGCTGCAATTTCCTTTATGGTTGGCTTTTGCACCTGACCCTAAAGCAGTAAAGAATTACAATGATGATTTTTAATTCCTCACTGTTAACTGTTAACTGATAACTGATTGAATTATGGCTATTTGGCTCAGTTTATGTGGTGTGGCTTTGGTTGTAGCTTATCTATTGGGTTCTTTTCCCACTGGCTATATTGCGGGGAAGCTGTTACAGGGTATTGATATTCGCGAAGTTGGTTCGGGTTCAACGGGTGCAACTAATGTATTAAGGACTTTGGGGAAGGGTCCGGGAGCTTTTGTTTTAGTGATTGATTGCTTGAAGGGTGTTTTAGCGATCGCACTTATTTATTGGTTATTCTCTGTTGCTTCTGGTCAAAGTTTTATCCCCTCTACGGTAGATATTCCCATTTGGCAACCTGGGATGATTACTCTATCTGGTTTATTCGCTATTTTGGGACACAGTAAATCTATCTTTTTGGGATTTTCTGGTGGTAAGTCTGTGGCTACCAGTTTAGGAATTTTATTAGCGATGAATTGGCAGGTGGGTTTGGCTACAGCTGGTGTTTTTGCTGTGTTTATCGCTATATTCAGGATTGTATCATTGAGTTCGATTGCAGGTGCGATCGCTGTTCCTATTTTGATGATGCTTCTACAGCAACCGCTACCTTATATCCTGTTTGGTGTTGCTGGGGGATTGTATGTGATTTTACGCCATCGGACTAATATTGAGCGGATACTTGCTGGTGTGGAACCGAAAATTGGGCAGAAGTTAGCCACGGAAAAAACTGCTGATGGCTGATTCCTGCCTGTATGCCTTTGAGCCTGTTTTGCTCCCTAAATCCTCCTAGTTTGGGGGACTTTGAAAATTCTTGTTCCCCCATAATTGGGGGTTAGGGGCAATTCGATAGCTGTAGTCAGGACAGGTGCTGGGGTGAGTTTCTATATTTTATGAGATTCTTTTGCCTAATGGTACTTCTCTATCTGGTTGAATTAACACAACTTCGCCATTTTCAGTTACTACCCCTAAAACTAAAACTTCTGACATGAAATCGGCTATTTGTCTGGGTGGAAAGTTGGTAACGGCTAAGATTAATTTGTTTTTTAAATCTTCGGAATTATAAAGTTTAGTAATTTGGGCGCTAGATTTTTTAACGCCCAATTCACCAAGGTCTATCCACAGTTTATAAGCTGGTTTTCGTGCTTGAGGAAAATTTTTAACATCAATTATTCTGCCTACACGAATTTCTATTTTCTCAAAATCATCATAATTTATTTGTGTCATTTACCTGTGAGTTTCACTAGACCAATACCACCAAAGTACAGTCCTAAAACTGCTCCTGCTAACAGACTTTGGGTAAGGGGGTCAGTGGAAGGGGTGAGGACAGCACCTAAAACTACTGCTCCCATAATCACAAACCGCCAGCCAGCAATCATCGTTTTAGAAGAAACTATTCCCAAATTACCTAACAATAATTGGATAATCGGAATTTGAAATGCTAAACCAGTACTAAATAACAGTAGCAGCACAAATTCAAAGTATTTGTCAATCGACCAAAGTTGATCTACAACATCTTCACCGTAGCTAATGAAAAAATTCAAGGCTGCGGGAATTAGTAGCAAGTAGGCAAATACTAAACCGGCGACGAACAGCACGCTAGAACCCAAAACCACTGGCCCTAGTAAGCGGCGTTCCCGGCGAGTTAGTCCTGGAAGCAGGAACTGGATAATTTGGTACAGAATGAAGGGGCTAGAAAGTACCAAGCCACTGTAACCTGCGACTTTGATAGAGACAAAGAAATACTCTCCGGGTGCAAGTTGGAGAAATTTGACTCCCTGAGCTGGAATTTCCAATAACTTAACAATCGGCTTAACGGCGATGAAACAGCCAATAACACCAATTGCGACAGCAATCAGAGAATAAAAAATCCGTTGTCGTAACTCTTCTAGGTGGTCGAAAAGGGACATTTCGACTTCATCTGGTAACTCATTGAGAGGATCAATTTCTGAGTTGCCGTATTCCTCTTGGTCGAGATCAGGAGTAGTTACATCTTGTGAGGGTGTCATTAGTCAGCTCAATAGGCAACGTTTGTTAACTATTGTATCCGGGGAAGCTGCGACCAAACTATATTTTTGGCCGCATGAAGATTTTAGAGACTTTTTCAGATATAGCAATCGCCAAGGTACTGAGGACATGGCAAAGGGCTAAAATCCATTCACAGCAAGTATTTCAATTTTGACTTGTGCTTTACCTTTGGGGCAATTTTGGATGTGCCTCTGAATATCTTGCTACCTTAGCCGACATCTCAGGATTGTAAAGTCGCAGATAATTCCAGTAGTTACCAAATACTTGCCGCACGTAATTTTTCGTTTCATTAAAAGGAATGTCTTCCACAAAATCGTCTGGATCATTTTTACCAATAGTTCGCAACCATTTGGCGACGTTACCGGGGCCGGCATTGTAACTAGCGATCGCTAACATGGAGTTATTGTTATACCGTCGATGGGTATAGTCTAAATACCATGTCCCCAGATTAATATTTTCGTCGGGGTCTTCTAAATTAATGCTTTTGCTATCCAAATTTATTTGCGGCGCAATCCATTCACCTGTAGCGGGCATGACCTGCATTAAACCAGTCGCACCGACTACTGACTTAATTTTTGGCTCAAACATGGACTCTTGACGCATTAAGCCTGTAACTAGCAAAGGATTTAACTGCCGTTCAGCAGACCATTTTTTAATTTCCTGGCGATAGAGAAAAGGATAACGAGCTTTCCAGTATTTTTTCTGTTGGCTTAAAGCCTGATACTCGGCTTGTTCTTCTGGTGTTTCTCTGTCTTCTAATCGAGAAATCAGACTAATTGCTGAGAGATTTTGTCCCCTAACTAACCGCATTAGCCCTTCAGTAAATTGTTCAGCTACTGTCGGCTGGAGTTTATTCAAAAATTCTGTTTCCCATTGCAACCAAGCGTCATTATCTTCGCCCAGCAAATACAGTTCTTTGAAGGTGTCTGAACCGGCGGGAGGTACGGGACGTTGATTCGGAACTATTTCTGGTTGTAATTGGCGCAGGTTGTCAAAGTTGCCCACATTCAGCCCCAGGTAGACTGCCGAGCGCCAAGCATAATAAGAGTAAGGATAATGACTCAGTACATACTCATAAGCGGCTTTAGCTTCTTGTTGATTTCCTAATGTAGTAGCCCATTTGCCTACCCAAAAACCGGCTCTAGGAGCCAAAATACTATTAGGATTATCGGTAGCAATTGGTTGCGCCCATTGCCAAGCGCCTGCGTAATTTTGGGCTTTGGCTTGCTGGTTGGCTTTTTCCCAACGATACTCTGCGGCTTGATTAGAACTGCCGTATTTACTTAAAAGTAATTCCCAAGCCTGTTGAGCCGATTTTTGGTCGTTGAGTCCTTGGTAAATTTTGGCTTTTTCTACAACTGCTCTACTGGCTTCTTGAGGAAATTTCACAATTATTCTGTCAAGATAAGGTAAAGCACCTTGACGAGTTTTAGCCAATTCTGACAAGCGTAACAAAGCTAGTCCCGTTTCGTTGGCTTCAGGAAATTGCTGTACTAATTGATTATAAGTGGCGATCGCCTTTTCCCGTTCTTTACCTCCTATCTGTATGCCTCTGGCGGCGCGGTAAAGATTACGGGGTGTTGGGGGTGCTTTAATATATGCGTCACCAGCTTTGGCAAATTGATTATTTTCCCAATAGGCTGTGCCAACAATTTCCCATTCTTCGGGTTTGAGATTCGGCTCTTTTATTAACCGATCTAAAACGCCAACGATTCCGGCTTGATTATAGGCGTACTTTGCCAAAATTAACCGTAACTGTGGCTGATTGGGATTTTCTTGTAACCGCTTCTGAATAATTTCCCAGGTGAGGGGATGAGAAGGAAACTGCGCGATCGCTGTATCATGATGCTCTGGTAGGGCGATCATATATAGAGCTTTGGCTGTTCCTGCTGCTTCGGGATACTCTCTGAGTACTCTTTGTCTGAGATCAGAAGCTTTACCGCTTTCACCGAGAATATCTTCTGCCTGTGCCTGTTTCAGTAAAATGTAGGGGGCGAGACTGGGATAGCTTTTTTGTAATCCTTGGAGAAGACTTAAAGCCTTTTCCGCATCCCTAGACGCAATTAAATCACTCGCTAATAAATAACGGGCCCGTTCCCTGTCTGGTGAATTGGAACCATTAGCGATCGCTTCTAGTTTTTCTGCTCGTTCTGTTCTAGACTGTGATACTAGTGGAAATACGGTTGACTGAGTTTGATTAGCTGGAGATATTTGCTCAAACTGATTTCTAGCCAGGTTGAATCCTTGCCCTAAAAATTTGCCGATTTCAGGTGCTGATACCATTGCGCCTGCTGAAAAGGCAAACAGTGCTGCAAAAGCAATGAGAGAAATGTGTTTTTTCTGTAGTTTCTTCAGCATGAATATTCGCTGAGAAGTTCCGATAAATTTCTTGAAACTCTAGCATTCCTGGCGATGGGTGTAATCACTTTTTCCGTTTTTATTTTTAATTTATTGGAGAATAAAAACTGTTGCCAGTAATGAATTCTACTGCACACCCTTGACCCTGTGACATCTATCTTTGGTAGATGATATGAATTTTTTAGCTATCTTAGCCGAAAGTCACATACATTGCACCCAGTATGAGGGCATTAAATATTTTACCAATTTGCTGGCAAGAATATAATTTTTAGGATTTTCTAATTTTGTAGAGATGCGATTCATCGCGTCTACTATATCATGAGGAACAAACCACAAAGGACGCACGCGCGCAGCGATGTGTAGTACACAAAGGAAGAAGGAAGAAGGAAGAAGGAAGAAGGAAGAAGGAAGAAGGATTTTCCTATCATTCCAATTTATTCTCCCCTGCACCCTGCCCCCCGCCTCTTACCTTCTGGCTAATTCTGGGGTGCGTCCTTTTAAACCAATCATCAATTTCAACGCAAACACTTTTAACATCGGTATGCGTCGCATCATCCCTAAACCCAGGCGGCGAATTAATACCACTGGTAAAAAGTTATTGGAAAATACTCGATCTAATAAATCGGTGAAACCTAATATTGTCAGGTTCTCTACCTTGCGCCAGCGTTCATAGCGTTTGAGGATTTTGACATTGCCAATATCTTCACCTGCTTGATGTGCTGTTTGTATCACTTGCGCTAAAGCGGCTGCATCCCGAATCCCTAAATTTAAACCTTGTCCACCGACGGGATGACAATTGTGTGCCGCGTCACCAATTAAGGCTAATCTGGGGAGTACGTAGCGATCGCTTTGCATGAGTTGCACTGGAAAAATAAAGCGATCGCCTAATAATTCCAACTTACCCATTTGATTACCATAGCGGCGGCTGAGTTCTGCCAAAAATTCCTCGTCATCTAAGTCGCACAAAGCCTTAGCTTCTGCGTGGGGGGCTGTCCAAACGATACGGCAACGGTTCCCCGGCAGAGGTAAAATTGCAAAGGGTCCGCTAGTCCAAAATCGTTCGTAAGCAGTATTATTGTGTGGTTTTTCTGGCTTCACAAATGCTACAATGCAAGACTGCCAATATTTCCATCCAGAAGTTTTAATTCCCGCAGCTTCCCGAATGCGCGATTTTGAACCATCAGCAGCCACCACTAATTTACTGTGGACTGTCTGAATATCATCAGCAATTTTAATATCTATAGTCACAATATCCTGCTGATATTCTGTCTTTACCACCTCAGCCGGACAGAGATAAGTCACATTTGGACAGGTTTGGACAAACTCTTGCAAAGGCTGTAACAGTGCTTGGTGTTCCGCCACATAACCCAACTCTGGCGTACCGATATCGTCTGTAGCAAATTCCACCACATCAGGGTAATCAGCATCCGAAAGACGAACTTGGCAATATTTAGCGATTTGAGGCGATATTTCCTCCCAAATACCAATTCCTTGATAAATGAGAGCTGAAAGCATATGAATTGCATAAGCTTGTCCCTTCGCAACTGCGGCTGAAGCGACTCTAGCCTCAATTAGCAGAACACTTAAGCCAGAATCCTTCAAAGCCGAAGCCAAAGTTAAACCAATAATTCCACCGCCAACAATGACCAAATCATAATCATATCCCCGATGATCTGGCGGTGTTTGTGCAAGGGAAAAATTTTGATATAGCTGTGTGAGCGCCATTGTTAAGATAAATTAAGGCATCCTAACTCTTATTGTTACGCAAACTGCCAAAACCATGCAAGCGATGGTCACGCTATTGAGAGCAAATTAAGTAAATAAGGGACTGACAAACAAAAAAAACACTCAACCACCGAACGCAAAAACCTCTAAAACACTCATAACTCTGTGTCCTCTGTGCCTCTGTGGTTCGTTTATTTCCTGAAAGTCCCCAAATCAAAGATTGCTGTCATAAAAAAACTTAAACTTCAGGAAAATTACAGATGAAATTAATTACCGAACCATCCATTTCCGAGAAAATCCACAAAATGAAGCAAAGAGTAAGGTGGCTTCATCCCCAGATAGTCTCTCAGGGAATCGACCAAACCAGCATGGTAATTGATGATGGTAAAGAGGATAATCCGGAATTTTCCTTTATGGTGATTGGTGACACTGGGACAACATCTCTTTACGGATACCATCCCCAACGCAAAGTTGCCGAATTAATGCTTCCCCATAAAGATGATTGCCGTTTTGTCTTACACACTGGCGATGTAATTTATGCAGTGGGTTCCCATGAGTATTATGATAAAAACTTTATTCAACCTTATCGGGAATTTCTCGTCGGCGGAAACAAACCTGAAAATATTTCCTATGACCGGATGTTATTCAATCTGCCATTTTTAGCAGTACCCGGTAATCACGATTACTATGACGTGCCATTGATGTATCGTTTATTGACAGGAAGCACTCGGCCGTTACGTCGTTTACTGCGGTACAAAGACCTGGAAATTGGTTGGCATGGATCAAATAAAGGTGATGCTTATGCCAGAGCATTTCTTGACTATATAGGAGCGATCGCTTCCCCAAAACAATTACAAAATCATTTAGATCAACATTACACTGGTATAATTGACACGGGGCGTTGTTTGCGTTATCAACCTGGAAAATTCACCCGTTTACCCAACCGCTACTACACCTTTCGTTATGGCGGTATTGACTTTTTCGCCTTAGATTCCAACACCTTTAATACACCATCCCCCTTATCAAACACTCTCGAAGGGGAAATGAACCGTCGGGAATTACAACAGCGTCGCCAAGTCATAGACCAAGAAGAAGAACAGATTTTGGCAACCTGCGATCAACTCAACCCCGAAAAACCCACCGAAGCGGAACAACTCGATTATCTCAATGCCAAATTAGAGCAAATCAACGAAATTAAAATTGACATTGAAAAACAACTAGCATCCAACACCACAGACATTATAGATTTTGAACAACTGAATTGGTTAAAGAACCGACTCATAGAATCTTGGCACACTTCAGAAGTGCGGGGAAGAATTATCTTCTTTCATCATCCACCCTATGTCACAGAAGCCACAAAATGGAATCAAGCCCAAACCTTAGCAGTTCGCCATCGTCTACGCTGGGTATTTGAACAGGTAGCAGAAACCTTGGGTTTCCAAATCAAAGACCGTCCCATAGTCGATTTAATCTTCAACGGACACGCCCACTGCTTAGAACATATTCGCACAGATAACACAGGATACGCCGATTCTCATATTAACTGTATCATCTCCGGTGGCAGTGGTCATTATCCCCGCCGTCAACGTCGAGAAGGCAATGACTTAATAGAAGTTTTCACAGAACTTCCTGGTCGTCCCCCACGCAAAGTAGCCGAGTCCTTACTATTTGTTGGTCGCAACGGCAAAAACCCCCACAAGCATCTACCTTACTCCTGCGTAAAAATTGATGTTCAAGCTGGTACTCCACCCAAATTTATTGTCACACCCCTAGTAGCCGATCGCGTAGGCAAAGAATGGCACACTCCTCAAATTCAACCATTTGTAATTTAAAACCTCCGCGTACCTTTGCGTTTAAAAAATGAAACTGATTACCATCCTCCTCCTCCTGTTAAACTTCTTATTTACCCCCATCACCACAGCAAAAGCCACTACCCTCTCCGATCATATTTATGAACAGCGCACTTATCCCAGTTCAGACGGTATCGGAAAGTACTACATGGGGCGAGAAATAGCCAAAGTCATGGGACACACAGGCGCAGGTTGGTTAGAAAGACCTAGACGTGAGGTAGAAGAACAACCTAGTAAAATAGTCAGTGCGCTGAACTTACAACCCGATAATGTAGTGGCGGATATTGGCGCAGGCACAGGATATCTCAGCTTTCGCATTGCACCCTTATTAACAAAAGGCAAAGTTTTAGCTGTAGATATTCAACCAGAAATGCTAGAGATAATCGACTTTTTTAAACAAGAGAAAAATATTAGCAACGTTGAGCCAATTTTAGCAACTCTCACCAACCCTAACCTTCCAGTTGCAAGTGTGGATTTAGCCTTGATGGTGGATGCTTACCACGAGTTAGAATATCCCCAAGAAGTGATGACAGAAATTGTTAAAGCCCTGAAACCAGGAGGTAAAGTCGTGCTGGTGGAATATCGGGGCGAAAATCCCTTGATTATGATTAAACGTTTGCATAAAATGACTCAAAAGCAAGTCCGTAAAGAAATGCAATCCGTGGGTTTAGTTTGGCGAGAAACCAAAAATTTGTTACCCCAGCAGCACTTAATGATATTTGAAAAGCAAGCCTAGTGGATGGAGAGGACTAAAGTCCTCTCTATCTCCTCTCGGAGACGCTACGCGAACGAGACGCTACGCGAACACTACGAACTTTTATTCAGGTCGAATTAGGCTAACGTTTTTGGTTGCACTGTCCCAAACTATCCAATTAGTAGAATTATCTACATCTTCTGCATTATTAGTAACTTTAAAATACACCTTTTCCTGTCCCTTTGGTTCAATGGCAAAGTCGGCATTTTGGGCATAAACGACTTTAAAACCTTTGTCTCGTAAGCAATACATAGCCCAAGCTTTTAATGATTGCTTGTGTGGTTCGTGGGGAATTGGTGGTTTGGTGATGGTGTCCTCTATGACTTGAAATATCTCCATTAGTTTCTTGGTTTGGGTGTTTATGTATCACGCAGAGACGCAGAGGCACAGAGGAAGAGAGAGTTAGATGATTATAAAAAAACCTCTTCCCTCCTCCCTTGCGACTCAAATTTACACACAAATGATTAAATCACTCCAGAGCTTTTTAACTTCCGCCTTGGGGAGTGGGGTTTTATTCGTCATGTTTTGACGAATATGTAGCTGTTTCTCGATCTAGTTGCATTTGATGGCGATTGGGTTTGAATAAGCTTTCTGTAGTTGTTTTAATTACAATATACAAAATTGGCACTACAAACAAACTTAAAAAGGTAGCAATTAACATCCCACCAAATACGGTTGTTCCCAAAGACTGGCGACTTCCCGCACCTGCACCTGTGGCTATTGTCAAGGGAAAAATACCTAGAAGTGTAGAAAATGCGGTCATCAAAATCGGGCGTAAACGCTCTTGTGCAGCTTCAACAGCCGCTTTAGTAATGGAAAACCCTTCATTTCGCAGTTGGTTAGCAAATTCTACAATTAAAATGGCGTTTTTACTGGCTAAACCAATCAACATTACTAGACCGATTTGACAGTAAACATCATTGGCAAAACCTCGCATTGATTGTGCTATGAGTGCGCCAAAAATTGCTAAAGGCACTGCTAACAGGATAATTAAGGGGTCTATGTAGTTTTCATACTGAGCCGCTAGGACTAAAAAGACGAAGACAATTCCTAAACCAAAGATAATCGGTGCTAAACCGCCAGATTCTATTTCTTCTAATGCGGTTCCTGACCACTCATAACCAAAACCAGGTGGTAAAATTTCCTCAGCTAACTTTTCCATAGCTTGAATAGCGTTTCCCGAACTGGAACCGGGAGCAGCAGAACCATTGATTTCAATTGAGCGAAATAGATTATAGTGATTAATTGTTTGCGCCCCCACCATAGGAGTAGTTGTAATTAAGTTTTTCAAAGGAATCATTTGATTGGTTTGAGAACGAACAGATAGTTGACCAATATCTTTGGGGTTAGAGCGAAACTGTTTGTCTGCTTGGATATACACCCTATAATTACGTTGCTGGAGGTTGAAATCGTTGACATATTGAGAACCCAATGCAGTTTGTAGAGTCCGAAAGATATCATCTATGGGAACTTGCAATGCTTTGGCTCGGTTGCGGTCTACTTCTACGAGTAATTGTGGTGTTTCTGCGGCAAAAGTACTAAATACAGCTTGTAATCCTGGTGTTTGGTTGGCGCGACCCAGTATTTGCCCCATTGATTGAACTAAACTGTCTAAGCTACTACTCCCTCTACGGTCTTGGAGTTGAAAATTGAAGCCGCCAAAGTTACCTACGCCTTGAATCGGTGGTGGATTTACGGGAAAGATTCTGGCTTCTGGGATGGCGAATAATTTTCCGCGTAATTTACCGATAATTGCCTGTACTGTTTGGTCTGGTCGTGAGCGTTCTCCCCAAGGTTTTAATGTGGTAAATATAATACCGTTATTGGCAGTACTACCACTAAAACTAAAGCCGCCAACGGCGAAGGTTCCCACGACTTCAGGAATTTGTAGAAGTTCTTTTTCTACCTGGGCAATGACATCACTAGTATATTGTAGGGAAACTCCTTGCGGTCCTTGGAGCAGTGTGATGAAATAGCCTTCGTCTTCTTCTGGGATAAAGGCTGTAGGTACTGTGATATATAGCCAAGCCGTCATTCCCAAGGAGACGATGAATAGTCCTATGATGATGTTTTTGAAACGGACTAGAAAATTAAGCGATCGCTCATACCTTCTTTGTACCGAATCGAGTACCTGATTAACGCGCTCAAAAACCCGACCCAGCCAGCCTGTAGCTTTTTGTCCAGGACGTAGCAGCAAGGCACACAAAGAAGGTGTGAGAGTCAAAGCCAAAAACGTAGAAATCACAACAGAGAAGGCGATGGTCAGGGCAAATTGCCGATAAAGTGCGCCTGTTGTTCCGGGAAAAAACGCCACGGGGATAAATACCGCCATCAGCACCAAGGAAGTGGCAATCACTGCACCAAATAGTTCCGCCATTGACTCACTGGCGGCTCGGCGAGGACTCATACCTTTATCTTTGATAAAACGGCTAATTTGCTCAACTACCACAATCGCGTCGTCTACCACCATCCCAGATGCTAAAGTCAGACCAAATAAAGTCAAACTATTAATAGAAAAATTAAAAAGTCTAGCAAAAATAAATGTCCCAATCAGAGACAAAGGAACAGTCAGGGCAGGAATTAAAGTAGTGCGCCAGTCTTGTAAGAAGACAAAAATTACAATCACAACCAGTATTACTGCGGCAATTAGAGTCTTAACTACCTCTAACATCGACTCTTCCACAAAGCGTGTAGTGTCAAAAGCTACTTCATACCGCAATCCTGGTGGAAAATTGGGAGCTAGTCGCGCCATTTCTTCTTTAATTCCCCGCGCCACATCTAAGGCATTACTTCCAGGAAGCTGATAAATACCCAAGCCTACCGCATCTTTGGCGCGATATCGCAAAAATGAGTCGTAATTTTCTGCTCCCAGTTCAGCTCTACCAACATCTTTTAACTTAATTAATGTGCCATCATCATTCGTTTTGAGGACAATTTCGGCAAATTCAGATGGTTCTACTAATCTACTGGCAGCACGGACATCAATTTGATATCTTTGTCCTTCAGGAGCAGGTTCTTGACCAATTCTCCCCGCACCAACCTGCAAGTTTTGTTCTGATAGAGCATTAGCTACATCCGCAGTCGTTAGCCCCCGACCAGAAAGACGATTGGGATCTAACCATAGCCGCATTGCATAACGACGTTCGCCAAAGATTACGACATTGCCAACACCTTTGACTCTTTTTAAGGCATCCCCTAAGTAAAGGTCGGTATAGTTGCTTAAAAAGATATTGTCGTACTCATCATTTTCAGCAAATATACCAATAGCTAATAGTATATTACTAGACTCTTTTGAAACCCTAACCCCTGTGCGTTGTACTGTTTCTGGTAGTTGCGGTTGGGCAAGAGAAACCCGGTTTTGTACATCCACAGCAGCAATATCGGGATTTCGGGATGCATCAAAGGTAGCTGTAATATCAGTCGAACCATCATTACTACTACTAGAAGTAATGTAGCGGATACCTTCAATACCGTTGATTTGCCTTTCTAAAATGTTCGTCACACCGCTTTCGACATCCTCAGCACTAGCTCCGCTAAAGTTAGCAGAGACGTTGATTTGAGTAGGAGCAATATCTGGGAAACGAGCGATGGGCAATGTAGGGAGACAAATCAAACCCAATAACAGCACAATCAATGCAGTAACTGTGGCAAAAACTGGCCGTTTAATAAAAAAATCAACAAACATAGATTTCAGAAATTAGTAGTTAGCAATTAGTCAACCAATTTGGGATTTCATTGACAGCGCATTTCATCTAAGTGACGTACACAAAAGCAATATTACCAGCCCACAAGATGTACAATCTCAATTCAGATGTGTACTTCATTGACTGGCAAAGTGCTGTAATATCTAAATTTTCAAATTCTGAATCCAAAAAATATTGAATTACGAATTACGTAAAGCCTACGGCATAGCTGCGCTTAGAGCGAAACTCCTCCGTTCGCGTAGCGTTCCGCAGGAAAGGAGGCATTACGAATTACGTTAGCGAAGCTCCTCTGAAAGAGGCATTACGAATTACGAATTACGAATTACGAATTACGGTTTCCCTTTACCCATGCCTTCAGGGATAATAGGCACACCATTGGTGAGATTAAGAATTCCCGAAATAACAATTTTTTCTCCAATTTCTAATCCTTCGAGAACTTGATAATCGTTTCCTTCAATTTGACCCAATTTAACAGGTTTTTGTTGAGCTATGAGGTTGGGCATTCCTGGTTTGGATTCTGCTGGTGCTTCAGCCACAAATACAAAAGTTTGTCCACCCATACGAGATATTGCTTCAGTGGGAATTAAGATTCCTGGACGCTCATCCCAAATAACTCTGGCTTTGACATTCAGGCGATTGAGTATTTGGTTTCTGGTATTAGCAAAAGTGGCTTTAGCTAAAATATTTTGCGTATTAACATTGATGTTAGGCGAGATAAAACTGACTTGACCTGTGGCGGCAGGTTTGCCTTCAGCATCTAGAACCTTGACAGGTAATCCCACACGCAACCTTTCGGCTTCATTGAAAGGGATAGATAAATTCAGTTCCAAAGTGTTATTTTGACTGAGTGTGGTGAGTTCGTCTCCCTCGCTGACAAAATCTCCTACTTTCACCGGGATATCACCGAGAATACCAGTCAGAGGAGCGACAACATTGGTGTATTGTTGTTGGATTTCGGCTACCTGGACTTGGGCTGCGGCCTCCATAACTTGGGAACGGGCTTGGGCAATTTCTTCAGGGCGGGGACCATTCTCTAGTTGTCTGAGGTTTTGTTTTTCTAGTTCTAAAGCCGCAGCTAGTTCATTAATATCTGAACTTCTGCTTTTGCGGAGTTGGTCGAGCCGTCTTTGAGCTTCTTGTAATCTAGCTTCAGCACTTCTTTGTTCTCCGAGAAATCCTTCTAATACGTCTTGAGAAACAGCTCCTTCTGTTCTTAATTGTTGATATCGTTGACCTCTTGACTGTGCTAATTCCAGATCAGATTTAGCGACCTCAATTTGAGCTTCCGCCTGAGCAATTTCTTCGGGACGCGCTCCCCCTTGGGCATTTTTGAGACGAGTTTCAGCTTGAGCTAATCTCGCTTTGCCTTGGGCAATTTCTTCGGAACGTGTACCTGCTTTGAGTTCTGCTAGTCGGGCTTGGGTACGGTCTAATGTTGCTTTTGCTTGTCGTAGGCGGGCTTGGGTGTCGGCACTTTGCAGACGAATTATAACTTGCCCTTTCTGGACGCGATCGCCTTCTTTAAATAAAATTTCACTGATGCGCCCATCAATTTCCGGCTTGATTTCGACTGAGCCAGGAGAGTCTAAAAAACCATTTATTACTGAAGTGTCTTGTATAGTTTTAGTTTCTACAGTGGCTAATTTCACAGGAACTCCCATTGGTTGGCCAGCAGCAGCTCTATCGCCTGTTGGTGCATTACCTCCAAAGCTATTTTGCCACCAGTGCCAACCAACGCCGCCACTACCAGCAATTAACAAGACAATGCCCAAAATTAGCGGCCAACGTCGTTTTGGACTGGGTTTAAATGTTTGTTCTTGCTGTTCCATTTCAGCAGCAACTGGAGACTCAGGGGGTTCAGAGTTGAGCATCTTTATTTTCTTATCTGATAAATCGACTGGGCAGTTGTAATTTTAGCTTGGTTGACAAACCTTATCTAAGGTATAAGGTTGTTAAAGGAAGTTTGTGGGTACATTTTAATTTTGTAAAAATTGTGGTTGATTTCTCGCCATAAATAAATAATTAAGCAATCTGTTTTGGTCAAATGTAAGCACTTGCTTGCATTATATACATAAGGTGAGAAAATTGGTAGAAATTAGTAGGATTTGATAGCGATCGCTAAAAGGTGTGCAGTTAGAATGCTATCAATCCGATTTCAGGATGAAAATATAAGTTTTTATTATTTAAATGCGCCATATTGAAAGCCGGGACAATAGTGATCAGCACTATTTATTTAAAGGAATCAAGGCGTTTGGAGTGCAATAACTGTGTTCAGAATATCTAATGTAAACGGCAAAACATCAGTGTGATGATTGATGAGGCGCGATCGCATATAGCAAAAACTCCTACAATATGCTCAGAGAGTTTGGTCCATGATCAATGGTACATAATCAGCACAAGATCCCCCATTTCAAGTCTTGATTGACTATTAAATATATGTCATATTAGCCTTAAATTCTTATGTCTAAAGGCGAAGAAACAAAAGCAAAAATTCTCCAACAAGCAGCCGAACTGTTTAATCAACAGGGATAGCTCAATCATTGGTCTAAAAACTTAATGTAGCGTCCAGCATAGCAAAAAACCGCACTGAGTCCAGAGGAATTTGTAGACTTCAAGCGGCGAAATAAAGTTTTAGTGAAGTTGCGTCAGCGTCAAATTAACTAAAATCTATCTTTCATTCCCCGTAAACGAGCAAAAGTCTGTACTGGATCACTACTTTTGGTCACTAACTGTAATGATGTTTGTTCCCAACGTAAAAAGGGATTGGTAAGCTTCTCCATACCCAGTAATGAGGGGATAGTAGCTTCTTGGCGACTACGGCAATTCTTTACTTCGTCGAAGCGTCTTTGTAATTCAGTATTATTACTATCCACAGTCAGAGCAAATTGCAGATTCTTTAAAGTGTATTCATGGGCGCACCAAACGCGGGTATTATCTGGGAGAGAGCGTATTTTACTCAATGATTCCACCATCTGCGTTGGTGTGCCTTCAAACAAGCGCCCACAACCGCCAGCAAACAGGGTGTCACCACAAAATAACTCCCCGGCTTCACGAGATGTAACAGGGGGGAAATAGTAAGCAATATGAGCGCGGGTGTGTCCAGGAATGAAGAAAACTTCAGCAGTGCGATCGCCAAACTGGACGCGATCGCCTGCTTGCAAAAATACCTCTTGTCCGGGAATTCTGCCTCGATCCTCGGCTCCAGCATACACTGTCAAGTTGGGGAAATGTTTGATTAACTCCTTGTTTCCACCCACATGGTCGTTATGATGGTGAGTATTAAAAATAGCTACCAACTCGGCTTTGAGTCCAGCCAGTTTCTGCAATACTGGTTCAGCCTCTGCCGGATCGACAACAGCAGCAATATTTTGTCGCTGATTATACAGTAAGAATATATAGTTGTCTGAGAGTGCCTCCAGACGAATTACCTGCATTTCCTCTTTCTCCCTAATCATGTATTTTACCTATCCTAGACCCCCAGTAAGTCACTGAACTACTTGCACAAATTCACGAAACTGTCTATATTTTGTTTATTGTAGCTGTCATACTTAAATAAAGTATGATGATATATAATAGTATTTACACGTAAGTAATACTGAAGTTCATCAAAGCTAATTCTTATTACTCAGTAAAACCTCCCTGGAAAAAGTCTCAATTCAAAGTTACATTTATTGTGTAATTTTTAACGCAAGCATAAAAACCATCATGTAACCACCTGAATACTTTCGCTTATAATCATGACTCTATAGCCAATTTACTGTTATATTCTGGTAAATATTAGCACAAGCAAAATCATTGTGAGTTTACAGCAAAGCAAAACTCAATTAAAAGTTTCAATACTAGTCAGCGATCTATCGAGTGCGGGGGCTGGGCGATGGGGTGGTGGAGGTGTGCGTTCATTTTTATTGGCTCAAGCACTCCAAAAACTTAATTATGAAGTAGAAATTTTAGGATTTGTTTTCGGTGAACAAGCAGCAGTAATTCCTCAATCAGAAATCGCGGTTAATCATGTCATGGGCTATAACTATCCGCAGTTTCTGCAATCAGCTGCTCAAGTTCTCAAAAAACTTGATGGTAATATTATTTATGCTATGAGGCCGAAACCTACTACCTTCGGTATCTCCATGTTGAAAAAGCTCAAAAGTCATCAACCAATTATTTTAGATATAGATGACTGGGAAATGAGCTGGCATGGTGGCGAAAAATGGCAATATCAGCCCTCTCCCAAACAATTTGTACGAGATATTTTTCAAAAAAATGGTGCTTTGAGATATCCCGATCACCCACTTTATTTAAAATGGGTTGAAGGTATGACACAAAATGCTGATGCCATTACAATTCATACCCAATTTTTAAAAGAGCGATTTGGTGGTGTATATTTGCCCAACGGCAAAGATACTGATTTGTTTAATCCTGACCATTATCACCCTGAAGAAAGTAAAGCCCGTTATGGGCTTTCTGGATATCGAATTTTAATGTTTCCTGGTGCGCCAAGGCCATACAAAGGAGTTGAAGATGTTTTAATAGCTTTAGAACAACTCAATGAGCCTGATTTAAGGTTAGTCATTGTCGGTGGTAGTCCCTATGATGATTATGACGCTAAACTTATGGAAAAATGGGGACATTGGATCATCAAGTTACCAAAATATCCATCTACAGAAATGCCCCAAATTGTGGCAGCAGCAGATATTATTGTGGTTCCACAGCGAAATACCCCAGCCGCTTTAGCTCAATTTCCTTTGAAATTAACTGATGGTATGGCTATGGCAAAACCTGTTTTAGCAACCAAAGTAGGAGATATTCCCGAAATTCTGGGCGAAACAGGTTATTTAGTTGATTCTAGTTGTCCAGAACAAATAGCGGCAAAAATTCAGTGGATATTCCACAATTTAGAAGCAGCAAAGGCAAAAGGACAAATGGCTAGAGAAAGGTGTGTTAAATATTATAGTGTTGATACTATGGCAGCGACACTATCTCAAGTTATTGCTCAATTTGATCAATAAATTTTCACAAAGTTATAATGTTTTCAGGAATCTGAAAATCAAAAATTAAATCTTGACGGTTCGATTTGCTAAGGTTCTCCGAAAATATTTATGTCTAATCTTAATCAACTAACCGCATTTATTAAGCCTTATCCAAGCAGAATTATTTTAACAATAATCTTGGGATTTTCTGGAGCTTTATTTAATGGCATTAGCACAGCCATGATTGTGCCAATAGTTCTAAAAATAGTAGGGCAAGAAATAGATTTAACTAATGCTCCGCCCCTGATTAGAGGGATTATGTCTCCATTTGATAATTTTCCTGAAAATTATCGACTGGGATTGATGGCAACCTCAATTATATTTATAATTTTTCTAAAAAATGCTTCTAGTTATGCTAGTAGCTTGGCATCTAGTTCTGTATCCCGAACCCTGACCTCCGATATGCGTAAAGCAGGTATAAAGTTACTACTAGATATTGATATTAATTATTATACAAATTTGAAACTTGGTGATTTAATGAATCGCCTGAATGGAGAAATTCCCCGTGCTGCTAATTCTGTAAATAATATACTTAAATTAATAATACTTGTAATTACAATTTTAGTTTTTATATTTATTTTATTGTCAATTTCTTGGCAATTGACGATTATATCCACGATTTTACTAGCTGGAGTCACCTTAGTAAATCAGTTTGCTATTAGTCGTTCTAAATATTTTGGTAAGTTGTTAACCGAAATGTCTAAAACGCTCACTAACAATCTGATAGAAACCTTGAGCGGAATTCGTTTAGTTAAAGCAACTGCGAATGAAGATTTAACTTATCAAAACATTAATGAATTAATTCAAGCCCGTGAAACAGCAGAATTTAAGTCACAGGTAAATGCTAATATTATTGCCCCAATCAGCGAAGTTGCGGGGCTGATATCTTTAATTTTGATTGTATTTATAGGCAGAATTTTATTTGCAGAGCAAGTTGCTTCGCTTTCAGCTGTTCTCCTGACATATCTATTAGTCCTACTGCGGCTGCTACCTTTTGTGTCACAGTTAAATACACTTCGCAGTAGCTTTGCTAATAACTCAGCTAGTGTGGATATGGTGGCTGATTTTTTACAGCGCCATGATAAACCATTAATGCCAAACGGCAATATATCTTATACACAATTACAGGAAGGAGTACATTTCAATCATATATCTTTTGCGTATCCTGGCCATGATCAGTTAGTGTTAAAGGATGTAAATTTATACTTACCAAAAGGCACTACTTTAGCTTTAGTAGGTAGTTCTGGTGCTGGTAAATCAACTCTAGCTGATTTATTGCCGAGATTTTATGACCCTGTATCTGGCTATATTGCTATTGATGGGATTGATTTACGTCAATTTAATATCAAAACTTTGCGTAAGGCAATGGGTATCGTCAGTCAAGATACTTTTCTTTTCAATGAGTCAGTAAAACATAACATTGCCTACGGCAAACCCGGTGCTAGTGACCAAGAAATTATCACAGCCAGTAAACGAGCTAATGCCTATGAATTTATTAGCAAATTACCCCAAGGCTTAGACACCATGATTGGCGATCGCGGTGTCATGTTATCCGGTGGGCAGCGCCAACGCCTAGCCATTGCAAGGGCTTTGTTGCAAAACCCAGAAATTCTGATTTTAGATGAAGCTACCTCAGCATTAGATACTGTATCAGAGCGTTTAGTGCAAGAGGCAATAGATGATTTAAGCCGCGATCGCACCACTTTAGTAATTGCTCACCGTCTTTCTACCGTCCAAAAAGCTCATCAAATTGCCGTATTTGATCAGGGACGTGTAGTAGAACTAGGAACCCATAACGAACTTTTACAAAAAGATGGTTACTATTCGCGCCTCTATCAAATGCAATTTGGCGAACAAGCAGAAGTTTCTCGCAACTCTCATCAACTTTTTGTGCGGATTTCTTACGAAATTCGTACACGCTTGAACTCCATCATTGGTTGCCTGAGACTCTTAGCCGATGGCATGGTAGATGATGCCCAAGAAAGGCAAGAATTACTGAATGAATCTTACAAATCAACATTGAGAATTATTACAAATATTGAAATTTTTCAAGAGAGTATTCAATTACAAAATAGCTGGCAATCATCGGCATTTCTGAACAAAATTTATAAAATTAATGATCATGAGCAAAACACTAGGCAAATCTTTGAAGAAGTTCAAACAAAACTCAAGAATATGATCAACCACCTAGTTTTACTTGCAGATGATTTAGTAGATAATGTGCAACAACAAAATGAATTAATTACTGACTCATATCATTT
The DNA here is from genome assembly GCF_034931045.1 of Nodularia sp. UHCC 0506. Classification (NCBI taxonomy): domain Bacteria; kingdom Bacillati; phylum Cyanobacteriota; class Cyanophyceae; order Nostocales; family Nodulariaceae; genus Nodularia; species Nodularia sp. UHCC 0506. The sequence goes on along the minus strand of NZ_JAYGHH010000006.1, from coordinate 40,523 downwards.
AGCTATTTATTTACTGGATAGTGTGGAAACACTAGAAAAAATCTAAAATATGTATAAATAAAAATATCATTAGCGATTGTAGACCTGAATCTTTAGTAAGAAGTTCTAGATAACAACAGAGAAATTGATTATGAAAAAAATAGCTATCTATTATCCATATTTCATGGGTGGTGGTGCGGAAGCAGTAGGGTTATGGATTATCCAAGCATTAAAAGACCAGTATGACATCACATTATTTACTTTAGGAGATATTCAACTTAAAAAACTTAATTCTATGTATGGAACAAGTATTTTTGACGAAGATATCAAAATTAAGAGTATACTCCCCCCATTTTTGGACATTATTTGTTATTTAATTATGGCCAAAAACAATAATTTCCGAATGCTATTTTTTCATCTTTTAATTCGTATATTTAAGCAAAATAGCCATAAATATGACCTAGTTATGTCTGGATATAATGCAATGGATATGGGTCAAAAAGGAATTCAGTATGTACATTGGATCAAAGTTCTTGAAGGTAAACCTTTTCACAGAAAAATATCGGCTTTTTCTCAAAAACAACTACTCCAAAACATTTCTATCGCTAATTCTTATTGTGTTGCAGATAATTTCAATAAGCACTATGGAATTAATGCTAATGTTGTAGTGTATCCCCCAGTTGTTATAGAAACCCCTGATATAGATTGGATGGATAAAGAAGAAGCATTCATTTGCAGTGGCAGAATAGTAGAAGCTAAACAGCCCCATAAAGTCATAAAAATTCTCAAGACGGTTCGTGAAAGAGGCTTTGATATTCAGCTACATATAACAGGAGGAGGAGGAGGTTTTTATGAATGGAAATATCTGAATTTAGTCAAAAAAATGGTGAAACAAAATTCAGATTGGATTACATTACATGAAAATCTTCCCTATAAAGAGTACATTCAAGTGTTAGGTAAATGTAAATACGGGATTCACTTCAAGCAAGAACCTTTTGGGATATCTATTGCAGAAATGGTGAAAGCTGGTGCAGTTCCTTTTGTAAAAAGTGAAGGGGGGCAAATTGAAATAGTAGGTCAACATAATCAAGAATTATTTTTTAATAATGAACAAGAAGCTGTAGAGAAAATTATTGATGTTTTAAGTAATTCGGCTAAACAAAACAAATTACTTCAATCGCTGAATCAGCAAAAAGATTTATTTTCTACTCAGAGATTCATGTCAGAGATAAATGATGTTGTGGCTTCCTATTTTGATCCAAAATTAGAAACTCCCACTTATTAATTTATGATCACTATACTTGACACAAATTTTGCTAAAAAATTCTTAACGTTATGAAATCCATTATTAATTACCATGTGATTGATCACACGAATATCGGAGATTTATTTTCTGCACCTACAAAATATTTTACTTTTCCTGGATACTCAGTTGAACAAGCAGATATCCGGACAATCAATATTGATGAAATAAGAGATAAACACATTATTGTTGGTGGAGGTGGGCTTTTATACTCTCCGTTTTTACCTGCTCTTACCAAACTGATGGAAACAAAATCACATACAAAGTTAATTGCTTGGGGAATTGGACAACAGATATACGGAAGTAGTTTTGATCTGCAAAAACTTCAAAATTTTGACTACTCTCAATATTTGAGCAATTTTGACTTGGTTGGCATCAGAGATTTTAACTATAAATATAATTGGGTACCTTGCCCTAGTTGTATGCATCCAGAATTTGATAAAAAGCGAGAAATTAAACATGAATTTGTAGTTTTTTCACATAAAAAGTTTCAAATCAAAATTGGTAATTTTCCTCAAATGACTAATAATAATCAAAACTTGGAGGAGATTTTGGATTTTCTGGGTTCTGGTGAAACTATATTAACTAGTTCTTATCATGGCGCATACTGGGGTACATTACTGGGAAGAAAAGTTTTATCTTTTCCATTTAGTAGTAAATTCTATACTCTCAAGCATCCACCTGGAATATTTCCTATTTCCAAGTGGTTACAGCAAAAAATTAAGCTGTCGTTATTCAAAAAAACCTTGTGGGAATTCTCGTATAAAAACAAATTTTCGTGTCAAACTGATGGTTGGCAAGATGCCTTAAAACTTTGCCGTACTTATCCTGAGAGTCTTCAGGAAAATCGGGTTAATAATCATAACTACTACTCTGAAATATTAAATATTTTAGATTCATGAATGAGCCAATATTAAAAGAATATGAAAAAGAATTTATTAAAAAATAAATACACTGAGCTTAGTCCACAAATCGATAATTAAGAATTAAAAAAGCAATGGCGAAAAAAACTGTTGGTATGATTAGTAGTTATCGCGCTCTGGAAAAAAGAGGCGATTGGCTCTGGCAACAAACCCCCCATCAATTTGGTGTTTGGGATAACATACAAATGCAGGCGCTGGCATCAAAACCAGATTTTCTGCTGATGTATCAGTTTGACTTTCCCAAACCTCCCCAACCAAAATCTTGGTGGGAACAGTTAAATCAAAAACGACAAAAATCAGAATTAAACATCAACTCTGTCCTCAAAGGAATTGCTCCAGAACGGGTGATATACCTATTACGAGAACCACCATTAAGTGAGATTGTTGACCGAAATCAGTTCAATTATCAAGAAGCTCAAAAATATTGCGGTTATATTTCCGGCCCTGATGATTTCGCCCCCATTCCTGACTATATGCCTGCAATTTGGTATCATGCAAACTCATTCCGAGAATTGAATGAAATGCCTCCACCGGAAAAAGTTGCTCCTTGTAGTTGGATTACTTCTGGAATTAGTCGCACAGCTAACCATCGCCAAAGATTGGACTTTTTACAATCTTTACAAGAGAATCATCTTAAATTTGACTTGTATGGACGTGGTTTGCCAAAATGGGTAAAAACGTCTGGTGAATTGGGTAATAAATGGTATGGTATGGCACCGTATTATTATAATCTGTCAATTGAAAACTATGCTGATAACAATTGGTATGTGAGTGAGAAACTTTGGGATGCTTTGTTAGCATGGTGTCTACCTATTTACTATGGTGGTCCAGCAGCTGATAAATTATTACCACCGGGTAGTTTTTTACGCTTACCTAGTTTAGATGCTAAAGGTCTGGCCTACATTCAGGAAGTGACAGCTACTCCTGATGCTTGGTACGCTGCTAAAGATGCGATCGCAGAAGCTAGACAAATTATTTTACATAAATTGAATCTACTTAACTGGTTATCGGAATTTGTCGGTAAAGTTTCTGAATAAATTTAGGATTTTTATATGGATGGTATTTGTACTCTTGCCAATGACCAAGTTTATGAACAAGTCATTGCTTTACTCAACAGTATAGAAGCAATTTATGGACAGGAAATGCCAGTTTGCATTTATCCCTATGATCACAATACAGCAAAAATAGCTGCGGAAATTGCTCATCGTCCCCAAGTGCAAATTTACGATGATCGAGAATCAATTCAGAGATGGGATGAATTTATTTGCAAGATTTGGGACGCACATCCCACAGCCATAGAACATTGGTCGAAATTCGGGAATGATAAGTATCATCGAGTGGGAACACATAGACGTTACGGTGCTTTTGATGGGCCGTTTGACCGTTTCGTTTATATGGATGCTGATACTTTATTAATGAGTCCATTAACAAAAATTTTTCACCAGTTAGAATATTGTGACTGGGTAGTATATGATTTTCAGTACACAGATTTATCTCATGTGTATAATCAATCTTCTGCAAAATTAACAGAAATATTTACACCACAACAACTGCAAACAGAAATATTCTGTTCGGGATTTTATGCGTCTAAAAAAGGGGTTTTCGATGTCCAAATGCAAGAATTGTTACTAGAAAAACTTTGCCAAGGAGAAGCTGAAATTCTTTACACTATGGCTCCTGACCAAACTATTCTAAATTATATGGTCATGCGTTCAGGAATCTCTAATTGTAATTTGGCTCTAGAACTTCCAGAATCTGAAAAAACAGGCTGTTGTGTAATTTCTGAGCATTTTCAGGCGCAAGATAATATCTTATATGACAAAGGTAAACGATTAACTTATCTTCACTATATTGGCTTGAGTTCTAAGTTATTCCAGCGAGTTTGTGAAGGAGAAAATATTGATTTTCCTTATCGGGATATTTTTTTATATTATCGCTATCTGCATGAACCAGACAAGCGACCAAAGTTTACAACTAAGGCCAAGGCTTATAACGCCTCTCCCAGTTTAGCTACAAAAGTTTTAAAAAAGTTAGGATTAACAGGTGGAGGTAAATAACATGACTCGCGGAATCTATATTATTGCTAATGACAAGGTTTTAGATCAGGCGATCGCTCTCTTGAATAGTATCAGGTTACATGATGCAGATACACCCATTATCATGATTCCTTATGATGATAATTATCATCAAATAGCCGACACACTGAAGCAACATTATCGCGTAAAAGTTTATGAAGACTTAGATTTTATTGATCGTCTAGCGGGAAAATTACATGAAACTTTTGGGGGTAAATTTTTCGCTCGCCCTAATCAATTTCGGAAGCAGGCTTGTTGGTTTGGTCCCTTTGATGAATTTTTGTACATTGATACTGATATCGTCGTTTTTGAAAAAATCATTGATAATTTGAACTATCTGGCCACATCAGATTTTATTTGTTGCGATTATCAACATTTGGGCGGAATCAAAAATGTTTTTAGTTCCCAAGTATTAGAAGATAAAATATTTACTGAAACAGAAGTTAAAGATATTTTTAATGGTGGTTTTTGGGGTTCTAAGAAAAATTTAGTCTCGGAAAATGATCTATACGAAATTTTTAGCGAGTGTGCAGCCCATCCAGAATACTTTGATTTTTCCGAAAAGACCTCTGACCAACCAATTATTAACTATATGTTGCTGAAGCGGATTCCACGTCGCTTTAATGTAGTTCGCAGAGAGGGTAAAGCACCGGGCAATTGGGCAGGAACACCACACTTTCAGGCTGAAGGTAATATTCTCTTTGATCCTACAGTCAATCAATCACTACAATACCTGCATTGGGCGGGGATTCGGATTCAACCCGGCTGTCCTTACTGGCAAACTTGGGAACATTACCGTCATCTCAATCCAGCGCTACCTGCGGCGAATATACCCGCACCAGCAGAAAAAAGTCAGTTGCAAGCAACCCTCGATCAAGTGAAAAATCAATTTCGTAAACTGAAAAAAGACGTTTTAAGCGATTAATTCTAGTCCAGTGCAATGGATTTTGCCCCACCTGAGACGATAGCAAAATGCGGCGATGCGATCGCATCTGAATTTTTGGATGAATAAATAGTTGCGATCGCACCCTACGATTCGCTAGGATCTGTAAGCTTTAGGTTATAAGCAAAGCTGCTGGTGATTGTAAGCTATGCTGCTAAAACCCAAGTTAATCAGATTTTACAGGAAAAAACGAAACCGATGGCGAAACGTGTACAGTTAGTTTTAAATCAAGATATTAGCAAGCTGGGAAAATTAGGCGATTTAGTAGACGTAGCTCCCGGCTATGCGCGTAATTATCTCATTCCCCAGAATTTAGCAACCCATGCTACTCCCGGAATTCTCAAACAAGTAGAACGCCGTCGCGAGAAAGAGCGTCAACGCCAATTAGAACTTCGTCAACAAGCTTTAGAACAAAAAGCAGCTTTAGAAAAAATTGGCAGTTTGCAAATTGCTAAACCCCTTGGTGAAAACGAAGCAATTTTTGGTACAGTTACCACCCAAGATGTCGCAGATGCAATTCAAGCCGCTACCAGTCAAGAAATTGATCGACGTGGGATTACCATTCCTGATATTAACCATCTAGGGACTTATCAAGCAGAAGTCAAGCTACATTCTGACGTAACAGCTCAAGTTAATATTGAAGTTGTAGCCAGCTAACTTTTAGTAGTGCTGAGTGCTGAGTAAGAAGAAAGAATATGAAATTTCCTGATTCAGCACCACAAGTGCTTTTTCGGACTCAGCACGGACTACGCTCACAGTACTTTCTACTCAACAGTTTTTCAGGTAACTTTACCACTACAGAATGATTTCCTAAATTTTGGATTATAAGGGTAATAGTAAACCCCAAGCTAAAATCCAAAATCTCCCAACTAAAATTGCTTATGTCTGAAGAACTGAGTTTTCAAGGTGATGGTAGCGATCGCCTACCACCCCAAAATATTGAAGCAGAAGAAGCGATTTTGGGGGGAATTTTACTAGATCCAGAAGCCATTGGGAGAGTGAGCGATCGCCTCTTACCAATAGCATTTTACATCAGCGCTCACAAAGATATCTATCAAGCAGCGCTGCGCCTTCACGCTCAAGGTAAACCCACAGACTTACTTTCAGTTACCAGTTGGCTGTCTGATAACGATATCCTCGCCCGCATTGGAGGCAGAAACAAATTAGCCACTCTCGTAGACCGCACAGTGTCAGCCGTTAACATTGATGCCTTAGCCGGCTTGGTAATGGAAAAGTACCTGCGGCGGCAGTTAATTAAATCTGGTAACGAAATTGTTCATCTTGGTTACGAAACAGAGAAAGAATTACCAATAGTTTTAGATGAAGCTGAACAAAAAGTTTTTGGTGTTACTCAAGAACGTCCCCAATCAGGTTTAACTCACATTTCGGATACCCTGATTAATACTTTTCAAGATATTGAAACTCGTCACCAAGGCATTGCCTTACCTGGTATTCCTTGCGGCTTCTATGATTTAGATTCCCTAACCAGTGGTTTCCAGCGTTCTGATTTAATCATTATTGCCGGTAGACCATCAATGGGGAAAACAGCATTTTGCTTGAATTTGGCTCACAATATTGCAGCTGGTTATAAATTACCGATAGCCTTTTTCAGTTTAGAAATGTCTAAAGAACAGCTAGTACAGAGATTATTGGCTAGTGAAGCGGGAATTGAAACTGGTTATCTGCGGAGTGGGCGCATTAGTCAAACACAATGGGAACCTTTAAGCCGTGCTATTGGGATGCTTTCAGAAATGCCCATTTTTATTGATGACACGGCAAATATTACCATCACCCAAATGCGTAGCCAGGCCAGGCGATTGCAAGCCGAACAGGGAAGTGACTTAGGATTAATTGTTATAGATTACCTGCAATTAATGGAGGGTGCTGGTGATAACCGCGTTCAAGAGTTATCAAAAATCACCCGTTCTTTGAAAGGTTTAGCTCGTGAATTATCTGTACCAGTAATTGCCCTATCTCAGTTGAGTCGTGGGGTGGAAGCACGTACAAATAAGCGTCCCATGTTGTCGGATTTGCGGGAAAGTGGGAGTATTGAGCAAGACGCGGATTTAGTTGTGATGTTATACCGCGATGATTATTATAATCCTGACAGTCCTGATCGTGGGATTGCAGAAGTGATAATTGCTAAACACCGCAACGGCCCCACAGGTACTGTGAAACTTTTATTTGATCCGCAATTTACAAAGTTTAAAAATTTAGCCAAACAAGGCAATTATTAATAATTCGTAATTCGTAATTCGTAATTCGTAATGCCTCTTTCAGAGGAGCTTCGCTAACGTAATTTGTAATTCGTAATGCCTCTTTCAGAGGAGCTTCGCTCTAAGCGCAGCTATGCCCCAGGCTTTACGTAATTCGTAATTCGGTAAGAAAAAATAGCGATCGCTCAGATGATTACATCAAGTCCGGTTGAATACTTACTCAACCCGGCAGAAAACCCGCCAAACCCTTGCTTTATCTCCCCTCCTCGCACCCCCCTCAATCCCCCCGCAACGGGGGGAAGAAAAGGATAAACCTTTGATATGGGAGGGGTTGGGGGTGGGGTTCAATAATTGTGGTAATGGCAATTAATTAACCGGACTTGATATCAGACGTATTGATAGTGTCAGTCCCGAAAGCAACTGAGTTTATACTAATCACTTTCTTGACTTAGCACTCTACTTAACGCCCAGCAATTCTACGTCAAAGAGCAAAGTGGCATTGGGTGGAATTACGCCACCGGCACCACGGGAGCCATAACCTAATTCGGAAGGAATGATTAGCTGACGACGACCGCCTACTTTCATAGTGCTAAGTCCTTCATCCCAACCTTTTATTACCTGTCCGATACCGATTTTAAACTCGAAGGGACTATTGCGATCGCGTGAACTATCAAACTTAGTCCCATTTTCTAAAGTACCAGTGTAGTGAACTACAACCGTTTGTCCAGGTTCAGGAGTCGCCCCAGTTCCCTCTTCTAATTCAATATATTTCAGTCCAGATGGGTTGGTTACGACATTGGCATCAGACATAGTATTGCTCGCAATCAAGGTTTGGTTTTGTGTGACACTGGTGGGTGCTGGTGCAGTTTCGGTCAAATTAGTAGCAGTAGGAGAGTTGACATTTTTACTAACTTGTGCTATTACCAAAATCGCAACACATAGCAGCATGAAACCCACGCTGAGTAAAATTGATTTCAAAATAAGTTCTCCCTAATTAGGCAATCTGGTATTTTGCAGATTACCAACAGGACACGATCAAGTGTAAATCAGAAAGGGCATTTTATCGCCAAAGCTTATTTTCTAAATCACGCAGTTGACGCTCTAAACGGTCAATTCTCCCCCGTAATTCATCGACCTCAGACTGACGAGCCACGCCTAAATCCTGCATCATATTCCGCATTTGTCGTTGCATTTGGTCTTCCCAGTTTCCCTGCTCTGACTTTAATTGCTGTACAACATCGTCCATTACCGCCTTAGCTTGCTCAGGATCAAGCTTACCGTCCTTAACCAAATCATCGCTAACTTGCCGCATTTTTTCGGCTACCAAAGACGTTGTACCAATACCGAGCATCATTAACTGTTGTAACCAGTTATTATTATCCATACTCCCTTCCTCTTCATGATTTCCCACTAGCTGACTAGGCTGCTTGAGTGTATGCAATCAAGCTATGGTGGAAAAGTGGTTTTTTTAGCCTACATCTCTATTTTGGCAAATTCGTAAACACAACAGAGGGAATTCAAGGGTATGGTTATCGAACTACTTAAGTTTCGGGTTGCTCCAGAAGTGCGAGAAAATTATATCCAGAAGGATGCAGAAATTTGGACAACAGGACTGGCTAAGTATCCAGGATTTTTAGGGAAAGAAGTTTGGATTGACCCCAATGATCCCACAGAACTAATTTTAATCATTCGTTGGGCAACAAGAGAACAGTGGAAAGCCATACCCTTAGCTGATTTACAGATAATTGAAGAGCAATTTACTCAAGCAATGGGAAAATCTTATCCAATTGTCGAATCAGCCGAATATCAAGTACAAAAATTGCCTCAGTTGTAAGTAATAATACTCTTTCTTTCTTTCTTTCTTTCTTTCTTTCTTTCTTTGTGTACTTAGCGTACTTTGCGGTTCGTTCCTCATACACAAAATAATTATATGATAGATATTTTCAGGTAAATAGACCAGATGATAGGGGCGCAAGGCCTTGCACCTTGACAACAGATGTAATTCAAATACATAAAAACTGATGTAAGTCGGGTTAATTAGTCATGCGGGGTTGAAGCCAAAGTTGTAGCATAGAAATCTAGCATCAAATTTTAAATAAAATATTTATGTCTGCTACGCCACTTGTTTCTCAGCTTAATTCAGTCAAATCAGAAATAATTCCGCCCTTATTAGGGGCTTCAGTTACCGAATTAAGCCTTTGGGTTCAGCAACAGGGACAACCTGCTTATAGAGGTAAGCAACTGCACGATTGGATTTATCATAAAGGCGTGCGATCGCTATCTGATATTTCTGTTTTTTCTAAACAATGGCGTGCAGAAGTTGCAGAAGTCCCCATTGGACGTTCAACCATACATCATCGTGCAGTTGCACCAGATGGGACGATCAAATATCTTTTAAAACTTGCAGATGGTCAAATTATTGAAACTGTTGGCATTCCCACAGCAAAACGCCTGACAGTTTGTGTTTCTACTCAAGTAGGTTGTCCGATGGCGTGTGATTTCTGCGCTACTGGTAAGGGTGGCTTGACGCGTAATCTAGAAAGACATGAAATTGTCGATCAAGTTTTGACTGTGCAAGAAGATTTTCAGCAACGCGTTAGCCATGTAGTATTTATGGGCATGGGCGAACCGTTATTGAACACCGATAATGTTTTAGGATCGTTAAAATCTTTGAATCAAGACGTAGGGATTGGACAGCGATCGCTTACCGTTTCTACAGTAGGTATTCGTGGTCGCATCCGTGAGTTTGCCAAACACAATTTACAAGTCACTCTGGCTGTGAGTCTACACGCACCTAACCAAGCACTCAGAGAAAAACTCATTCCCAGCGCCCGCCCCTATCCTCTAGAAGATTTGTTAGATGAATGTCGGGAATATGTGGAAATCACCAGAAGACGCATCTCTTTTGAATACGTTCTATTGGCTGGGTTCAATGACTTACCAGAACACGCTGTACAACTGGCAAAATGTTTGAGGGGATTTCAAAGCCATGTAAATTTGATTCCCTACAATCCCATCAGCGAAGTTGACTACAAGCGCCCTAGCAGCGATCGCATCCAAGCTTTTGTTAACGTTCTCAAACAACACAATACTGCTGTGAGTGTCCGTTATTCTCGTGGATTAGAAGCTGATGCTGCTTGTGGACAACTTCGTGCAAGTAAATAAAAGTGCTGAGTTACAGGTATTTTCAGGTAAATAGATCACGTATTAGGGGTGCAAAACTTTGCGCCCTTACGACTTCTATTTACTTAGCCTGAACACTCAATTGTTTTTTGGCACTAATCCCTGGGGCGTAAGCTTCAATTACCTTACCAGTAACAGTACAAGTAATCATCAAATAATCGCAACTTGGGCATTGTGTCCGAGTTAATTGACTATCAGAAATATAGTGACGCTCCGCACCACTGCCACAGTTGGGACAGTGAATTTTTTGGATTGTATTCATTTTAAAACCCTGGTTGTAATTATTTATTATTTGACAAAACTGCGACTTAAATCAGTAGATAGATACTTTGTGTTTACTTCAAGTCAACAAATAGCCATAATCTGGCTAAATTTTTTAAAGAAAATTTTAGATTTGCATTTGTTTAAGTTTTATAAATTATCTTCATTTTTAGCTCAATTTACCATCCCACTTTAGATATATAAATTAATTTTATAATTACACATCTTCTTGGAATTTTAGTGATCCCCATCACCAATGCTTTGAGATAGCTTTATTTTACGGTTATGGCAGACAATATATTAAAGGCTATTATTGTATTGAAAAATTAACAGATAAAAAATACTGTATCTTTGGTAACAGAATTTTTTCTTTTAAGATTTAGTTAATATTTGATAGATAAAACATTAAGATTGCATCCTGTGTAACATAGCTTACACACAAAATGCGCCTTTACTGATAAACTAATTTGTAAATCAACAAGATCAAAAACAAGTAAAATTTGTTATGGTGTATAATTTGGCTATTTAAATAATGTTTAACTAACTTTTATTTATGGGGGAATTAAAGTTTGCTGATTTATTTGCTGGTATTGGAGGTTTTAGATTAGCTTTTGAACAAGCTAACTATGAGTGTATATTTTCTTGTGAGATTGATCAGGCGTGTCAACAGGTTTACTTGAATAATTTCGGAGAAAAACCCGAATCGGATATCAGAAAGATTGATTTAAAATCGTTACCTTATTTTGATGTTTTAACGGCTGGGTTTCCTTGTCAACCTTTCAGTATTTGCGGACATAGGAAAGGTTTTTATGACACTAGGGGTACTTTGTTTTTTCATATTTGTGAAATTATTGAGCATA
>NZ_JAYGHH010000006.1:24838-28676 GCF_034931045.1 Nodularia sp. UHCC 0506 | reverse complement strand
TATTAATCCTACTGTAGTTATCCTAGAAAATGTTAAGCACATATTACATCACGACCAAGGTAAAACATTAGAAGTAATATTATATTCTTTAGAAGATATAGGTTATGTAGTTAACTACGAGATAGTTAATTCTAGAGATTTTGGGCTACCACAAAATAGAGAACGAGTTGTATTTGTGGCGACAAAAGACAATAAATTTAATTTTAAAACTCTTCAAAAATCTCATCCAGTTCCCACGTTACGAGAATTTTTATGTCCTTCAGGAAAGTTTGAATATCTACATCCTGAAGAATACACAATGATAGATAATCCTAAACAGCAAGCATCAGGTTTGATTTTTGTAGGATATCGCAATAAAAGTATTTGGAAAACCGGTGTTAGACCAAATACAGAACATTTATCACGAGTTCATCATCAACCAAATAGAATTTATTCTATAGAAGGAGTACATCCAACAATACCTTCTCAAGAGACTTCAGGAAGATTTTTTATTTACATACCAGAAGAAAATGCAGTTCGGAAATTAACACTGCGAGAGTGTTATAGAATTATGGGTTTTCCTGAAGATTTTAAAACTCATCGCAATTTAGCAGAGTGCTATAAACAAATAGGTAACTCTGTGTGTGTGCCAGTAATGTATGAATTAGCGAATCAAATTAAAACACAAATTTTTTCACATCAAGATAGGGAATTAGAAATAGTCAGTCTGAATAAAAATTGCCATTGCAATCAACCCATTCAACTAGAAACACATTCGATTATGAATCATCAAGAAAAGCTTATACAGATTTATCACAGCATATCTGATTTTAACATTAATCAAATTGAACTACCCCAAGAATATCAAGATTATGTTGTGGAAATTAGTAAAAAATGCTTTGCTAGAAAGGCAGTTTATACGGTACTTGTTACTCTTTTAGTACATAAGGTGTTATATCCATCTCAGGATATTAGATACCATCAAGTTGATCTACCAGGCGGATTTTCAGGAAGAACTATAGATACAAAATATATTACTCCTACATTAACAGAGTTAGGTTTACCAGCAATGGCTGAAAGTGGTTGGTTAACACGTTCTTTAGAACAACCTTACCCTTATACTTTAAATTATGAGGGAAATATCAGTCCTAAGTCTTTAAAATTGGCATTTCTAAATATTATTGATTTTGTGCAGAAACATCCTGACAAAGTAGAAAATGTTTTAAAATTGCTTTTGAAATTGGTAAATTCAGCCAAAGATAATAATTTGGTGGAAATCATTAAATTAAGTAATCCAGAAAAATTAGACTTAAAGACTTTAGTAAATGCTTTAAATGAACATTTTAATTATAATTATAAAACTGATGGTGGCTCAAAGTTACCTTACCTGTTATTGCTTTTCATGCCATTTATCAAATTTTAGTTAAGGAAATATCTAGATATAATTCTTGCACTCTGAAAAATTTAGGAAGTCATACGGCTTCTGACAGAACTTCTAACACTGCTGGAGACATTGAAATTTTTGATAAAAATGATCATCTTATTGAAGCGATAGAAATAAAATATGGGCAAGAAATTACTCTGCAAATGGTTTATCGGGCAAAAAATAAAATTATCAAACATAATCCCCAAAGATACTACATTTTCGCCTCAAAAGATGTTAATCAACTAGAAGCTGATAAGATTGATGAAGTTATTAAAGAAATTGCATCAGAACATGGATGTCAATTAATTCTGAATGGAATTGTTCCGACAATTAAATATTATTTAAGATTAATCATGTCCATCACAGATTTTATTGATCTATATTCGCAATTAATCGAGTCAGATAATGAAATCCAAAAAATTCACAAAGAGAAATGGAATGAAATTCTAGGTAAATTAATGATTGAGGAATAAAATTCCGACTAAGCGGGATGAAAATAATCGTAAATTTCTTGGGCTAACCTGGGGCCAATCCCTGGAACCTCAGCTAGTTGTGCGGGTGTGGCTTGTCGGATATAATCAACAGAGCGAAAATGCCCTAAAAGCTGCTTTTGGCGATGATGTCCTAAACCTGGAATTTCATCTAAACGCGATCGCTTTAACTTATCACTACGCTGCTGACGATGGAAACTTACAGCAAATCGGTGTGCTTCATCTCTTAACCGCCGCAATAACTGTACTCCTGGCTGTTCTGCGTCTGTTTCTAAAGGTTGCGATTCTCCCGGTAAAAAAATCTCTTCTCGCTGCTTCGCTAAACTGACAACGCGCAAGTCTTCTAATAAATCCATTTCTTGCAAAATAGCCACAACCGAGGATAACTGACCTTTACCACCATCAATCATAATTAAATCAGGCCAGTCAGGATTTCCCACTCTGGCTAATTGTGAATTTTCGCGATACTTACGAAACCGTCTCTGGATAACTTCCGCTAAACTAGCAAAATCATCTGAATGTCCGGCTGTGACTGTGGGATTTTTAATTTTATAGTGGCGATAGTGCTGTTTACCCGGTAAGCCATCAATAAACACAACTTGGGAAGCTACAGCATTGGAACCCTGAATGTGAGAAATATCATAACCTTCGATGCGGTGGGGTAAGTCGGGTAAATCGAGAATAGTGGTTAAATCTTGCATAGCTTCATGGTTGCGATCGCTCAGTTTTTGCATTCTTTGCAATTCATACTCAGCATTTCGCTCTACCATCTCTATTAATTCTGCCTTAGTTTGACGCTGGGGAGCTAAAATTGTGACTTTTCTTCCCTTGCGTTGAGTCAAAACATCTGCCAAGATTTCTGCATCTGGTAACTCATGTTGGACTAAAATCTCTATGGGAATTTCCACTGCATCCGCAGTTTGATAATGTGATTCTAAAACTCGTTGTAAAATAGCTCCAGGTTCAGCATGACTATTGGCAATAAATGCTAACCGTCCTACCAATTGTCCAGCGCGAATCTGAAATAATTGAATACAGGCGCGTTCTTCGTCGGTTGCCAGTGCTAAAGCATCCCGTGAAACAGTATCATCTGGTAGAGAAACTTTTTGGTCAGCATTCAGCGATTTTAACCCAGTTATTTGGTCACGAACCCGCGCCGCTAATTCAAAGTTTAACGCCTCGGCTGCTGTTTGCATTTGTACTGTGAGAATATCAATCAATTCTTGAGTTCTTCCTTGAAACACCATTGCTACTTTTTGTACAGTTTTGCGGTATTCTTCGGGAGAAATTAACTGTTGACACACACCAGGACATCGCCCTAAGTCATAATTTAAGCAAGGACGATCTTTGAACAGTGGCTGAGGTCGTTGCCGTAATGCAAAAATGCGTTTAGATATATTTAATATTTCTCGTAATAAACTTGTATCTGTATAAGGGCCGTAAAACTTATCCTTGACTTTACCTAGTTGGCGTTTCCGGGTAATGAAGATGCGTGGATAATCTTCTGACCAAGTAATACAGACGTAAGGATATTTTTTATCATCTTTGAGTAAAACGTTAAAATAAGGCTGATGCTGCTTGATTAAGTTGGCTTCTAGCGCTAAAGCCTCAGCTTCTGTATCAGTGACAATAAACTCAATTTCTGTCACTAGCTTAACCATTGTGGCTATGCGTTCGCTTTTGTTATATCCATCCCGAAAATAGGACCGAACACGCGATCGCAATTTGCGGGATTTACCTATATATATTATACGTTCGTTTCCATCCCGCATGAAATAAACTCCCGGTTCCGGAGGAATTTCAGCTAGACGGTTTTCTAAACGTTCCGGATCTTTAATCAGTGGTACTATTTGAGCAGATATTGTCACAATCTAAATATAGGTAATCTTACAAATTTACCTATTCTTATTTTAATAAAAATAAAGTTTTTGTGTTTATTAAC
>NZ_JAYGHH010000006.1:18862-24743 GCF_034931045.1 Nodularia sp. UHCC 0506 | reverse complement strand
CTATCTGTCATCCCCAAATTTTCTGATTTATTCAACTCAAAATTCATACTACAGTTTGTAGCAGAACGTGAAAAATAATTCTACAAAATCGGGTGACTTAATTGTGTAAAGTTTCTGTATATTATCTGTCAAGTTATTAGTTAATTTTTGGATATTTCTACGTTTAATGACTGATAAAACCTGGTTAATATTGTTTGTAGCCGATTTACTACAAGAACTCAGCAATTCTGGTGACAGCAGTTTCTAATATAGGTGGTTCATGTACCAAAGCAAAGCGGACATATCCTTCTCCTGATTTGCCAAAGCCAGCACCAGGGGAAGCGGCGACACCAGTTTGTTTGACTAACTGAGTACAGAATTCCACGGAGTTTTGATGCCAAGGTGAGGGTAACTTAGCCCAAATGTACATTGTGCCTTTGGGAGTGGGGACTTGCCAACCAATGCGGTGTAAAGCATTAATAAAAGCATCACGACGTTTACGGAAGGTATTAACCGCCTCTGTGACTCCGGCTTGAGGGCCTGTTAAGGCAGCGATCGCACCGTTCAAAATTCCCCGATATTGATTAAAATCAACGGCTGCTTTGACTTGGCGTAAAGCCTGAATTAATTGGGCGTTACCAATGGCGTAACCGATGCGGAAACCGCCCATATTATAAGATTTGGAAAGGGTAAAAAATTCAATAGAGACGCTTTTATCTGGGTCAGCTTGCAGCACAGAAGGAACGACATTCCCAGTTTCGCCAAATACCAAATCCACGTATGGAAAATCGTGAACTAAGGCGATATTATGCTGCTGACAGAAAGCCACTGCTTCCTGGAAAAAATCCAAAGGTGCGATCGCCGCCGTGGGATTATGAGGATAACTCAATACCATCATCCGCGATTGAGCTAAAACATCCATCGGAATATCAGCAAATACTGGTAAAAAATTGTTTTCTACTAGTAGTGGCATTGGGTATATTTGACCACTAGCTAAATAGACTCCTCCAGCGTGGGAGGGGTAGCCGGGGTCTTGCAACAGAGCAAAATCTCCTGGATTCAGCAGTGCTAAAGGTAGATGGGCTGTACCTTCCTGAGAACCAATGAGGGGCATTACTTCAGTTTCTGGGTCAACTTTAATGCCAAATTTTCGTTCATACCAGTGAGCTGCGGCTTGGCGAAATGCTTGTGTCCCGTGAAACAGCAAATACCCGTGGGTGCTTGGATCATAGAGAGATTTGGCGATCGCATCAATCACATGGGGCTGGGCTGGCAAATCAGAAGAACCCAGAGACAGATCAATTAATTGCTTTCGGGCTGATAAAGCCACAGCCTTAGCTTGATCCATATCAGCAAATACATTGGATTGCAGGGGTTGTAAACGTTGAGCAAACTGCATATAAATAATTAGTCATTAGTCGTTAGTAATTAATCGTTAGTTAGCTACTATTGACTAATTACTACTTAAGTGGGTATCCAAGAAGTTGAGTAATTTTTCTTTACCAATAGCTCCTTCTGTGGATGCTAATACCTTGTCTCCCTGAACTAGTCTCAAGGCTGGTACGCCTTCTACTTGGTACTGTTTCACAGTCATCGGGTTGGGATCGACTTCGATTTTCACAATTTTTAGGCGATCGCTGTATTTGGTAGCCGCTAAGTTAATTATTGGCGACATCAATTGACAAGGGCCACACCAGGAAGCCCAAAAGTAAAGCAATACAGGTTGCTCGGCTTTTAATACTTCTGATTCAAACTCACTATCAGTTATGGTGATTACACCCTTACTCATTAGACATCTCCATTAGGTGGCATTGGTCAAAGTTCGCATATATAATACTTTATCTTAAAACTGTTAGATGCTGTTAGCGTAGAGATTAGGGAACAGGGAACAGGGAAGAAGGTATCTTTAGCTTCACCACAATACAATATGGAAAACCTAGATTCTGAGAAATAGATATGATAGAAAAGTAAATAAAACTTCAAAAATATTTATCAAATGCTGATTGACTTCCCTGGCTTGACCAAAGTAAAGGACTCAGTAAAAGAAAAAATTTTCTTCGGTCATGAACCCAGCGCCGAGTTAATTGCTATTCTTACCGTTTACTTTGTCCAAGGAATTTTAGGGTTGGCGCGTCTAGCTGTCAGCTTTTTTCTCAAAGATGAATTACTACTAAGTCCAGCGCAAGTGTCCGCACTATTGGGAATTGTCGCCTTACCTTGGATTATCAAACCAGTGTTTGGCTTTATTTCCGATGGCTTACCGATATTTGGCTACCGTCGCCGACCATATTTAATCCTCTCTGGGATATTAGGAGCAATTTCTTGGGTAAGTTTAGCCACCATAGTTCATAGTAGTTGGGCAGCTACACTAGCGATCGCCCTTGGTTCTCTTTCCGTCGCAGTCAGTGATGTCATAGTTGACTCATTAGTTGTCGAAAGAGCTAGAGTAGAATCACAAGCAGCAGCAGGTTCATTACAATCTTTGTGCTGGGGTGCTTCCGCATTTGGCGGTTTACTCACCGCTTACTTTAGCGGAATGCTATTAGAACATTTCACCACCCGCACCGTATTTTGGATTACCGCCTCATTTCCCCTCATCGTTTCCGCAGTAGCTTGGTTAATCGCTGAAACCCCAATTAGAAAAAATACCCAAGACAATCACAGCAATAATCCTCTGGGAACCAAACATCAACTCAAACAACTCCGCCAAGCAGTCACACAAAAAGCCATTTGGCTACCCACAGCCTTTGTATTTGTCTGGTTAGCCACCCCCACAGCTGATGCAGCCTTCTTCTTCTTCAGCACCAACGAACTACATTTTCAACCAGAATTTTTAGGACGGGTAAGACTAGTAACAAGCGGCGCTTCCTTAATCGGTATTTGGATTTTCCAACGCTTCCTCAAAGGTGTGCCATTCCGCACTATTTTTGCTTGGAGTACAGTATTTTCCTCAGTCTTAGGAATGACAATGCTACTGCTGGTGACTCACACCAATCGAGCATTAGGTATAGACGACCACTGGTTTAGTTTAGGTGATAGTCTCATCCTCACAGTTATGGGACAAATCGCCTATATGCCAGTATTAGTATTAGCTGCGAGATTATGTCCCCCAGGAGTAGAAGCCACATTATTTGCTGTACTCATGTCAGTTTCCAACTTAGCAAATATGGTTTCTTATGAATTTGGAGCCATCATCATGCACTGGCTAGGTATCACCGAAACAAACTTTGAACTACTGTGGCTATTAGTAATTATTACAAACCTCAGCACACTATTACCATTACCCTTCATTCGTTGGCTACCTGCTAACGACCCGCAAGCCGATTTCCCAACATTACAACCAGCTGCGGTAACTAATCAAGAAGAACCATTGTTACCCAACTTAGTACCCTAATTCATAAACCTTTGCGTCTTTGCGCCTTTGCGCGAACCTAATCCATATTTTCCATCAAATTTAACAACAAATGCAAACCTTAAAAACAGAAGAAAATTTAAGTCCCGAAAAATCATATACTCGTGAAGATTGGCAAGGAGGATATAAATCGCTGACCCAAGAATATGATTATTGGATTGATGATATAGAAGGACAAATTCCCCCAGAATTGCAAGGAACATTATTTAGAAATGGTCCCGGTGTACTCGATATCAATGGACAATCCATTCATCATCCCTTCGATGGCGACGGAATGATTAGCCGCATCAGCTTTGCGAATGGTCGCGCCCATTTCCGTAACCGCTTTATCCGCACAGAAGGCTACTTAGCAGAACAACAAGCGGGAAAAATCCTGCACAGAGGAGTATTTGGTACACAAAAACCCGGCGGTTGGTTAGCGAATATTTTCGACTTCAAAATTAAAAATATTGCCAATACTAACGTTATCTATTGGGGTGGTAAACTTTTAGCACTCTGGGAAGCAGCAGAACCCCATCAACTTGACCCCAGCACATTAGAAACTTTAGGAAAAGAATATTTCAACGGTGTACTTTCAGAAGGTGAAGCTTTCAGCGCCCATCCCCGCTTTGACCCTAGTTGTCACCAAGACGGTGGCGCACCTTGTCTAGTAAACTTCTCCATTAAACCCGGATTATCCACCACAATTACTATATTTGAACTCAACCCAGACGGTAAAGTTGTCAGACAACACGCTCATAGTGTTCCGGGTTTCTGTTTCATTCACGATTTTGTCATTACTCCCAATTACTGTATCTTCTTTCAAAATCCCGTCACCTTTAACCCCATACCTTTCGCCTTGGGAATACGTGCTGCTGGAGAATGTATCAAATTTCAGCCAAATCAACCGACTCGAATTATAGTGATTCCCCGTCACACTCAAGCAGAGGTAAAAATTCTCTCTACTCAGGCTGGCTTTGTATTCCACCACGCAAATGCATTTGAAGTTGATGATAAAATTGTCATTGACTCCATTTGTTACGAATCACTCCCAGAAGTCGAACCAAAAAGCGATTTCCGCCAAGTTAATTTTGAAGCAATATCACCTGGACAACTGTGGCGCTTTCATCTCAATATTGAGACAGGGACAGTCCGACCACAAATGATTGAAAGTCGCTGTTGTGAATTTCCCAGTATAAATCCTGAACTTGTTGGAAGGAATTATCAATATTTATACATAGCTGCGGCTCAAGCAGAAACAGGTAACGCGCCCTTACAAGCATTACTAAAAATCGATTTAAAGTCTGGAGAAAGACAAATTTGGAGTGCTGCACCTCGTGGTTTCATCGGTGAGCCGATATTTGTCCCCCACCCAGATGCACAAAAAGAAGATGATGGCTGGGTCTTAGCCTTGGTATATGATGCTACACACCATCGCTCAGACCTAGTAATCTTAAATGCCAGCGATTTTAATCAAGGTGCAGTAGCCAAACTACATCTCCAACATCATATTCCCTATGGACTACATGGCAACTTCACCGCCGAAATCTAACACTCCGCGAACCTTTGCGCTTCCCTCCGCGCCCCTCTGCGTTAAAAAATCAAATTGTAACAAAAACTACAAAATCACCATTTCTTCTCCAGTCTAGGATAAAATAAACCCATACATATCCAGTACGCGAAGATACCGCGACTAGGAGAAAAGTTTATGGTTTTAACATCTCCCTTACCGTTTGAAGCTGCCACTCCAGCGCACATTTGTCCCTTTGATCAAGCGTGTAGTTACTTAGATGCAGCAGGTAAAGAATTAAAACTTGATCAAAGTGTCTTGGCAATTCTCAGTAATCCTCGCAAAGTAGTCACAGTTTCCATACCCGTGAAACTAGATAATGGTGAAATCCAGGTTTTAGCAGGACATCGGGTGCAGCACTCTGATATTTTAGGCCCCTACAAAGGTGGGATTCGTTACCATCCAGCCGTGACATTGCGGGAAGTTTCCGCCTTAGCCATGCTGATGACTTGGAAATGTGCATTATTAGGCATACCTTATGGCGGTGCAAAGGGAGGAATAGCCATAAATCCCAAAATTTATAGTGTGGGCGAATTAGAAAGAATCAGTCGCCGCTATATCAGCGAATTAATTAAAGATATTGGTCCCTCTGTAGATATTCCCGCCCCAGATATGGGTACTTCTGCCCGTGAAATGGCTTGGATGATGGATACTTATTCTGTCAACGTTGGTCATGCTGTCCCCGGAGTAGTTACAGGTAAACCCCTTTCCATTGGTGGTTCCTTGGGACGGGAAATGGCCACAGGCAGGGGTGTAATGATTATTGTCCGTGAAGCATTAGCCACCCAAGGTAAATCCCTTGAGGGAGTGCGAGTAGTGATTCAGGGTTTCGGTAATGTCGGGGGTGCAGCAGCAGAATTATTACACGAAGCGGGAGCGAAAATTTTAGCTGTCTCCACAGGTTCAGGGGGTATTTATTCCCCAGATGGTCTTGATATTCC
>NZ_JAYGHH010000006.1:0-18835 GCF_034931045.1 Nodularia sp. UHCC 0506 | reverse complement strand
GCGGAAAATCGTAAAAGTATTGCAGGTTTTCCGCAAACAACACCCATTAGCAATGCAGATTTATTAACTTTACCTTGCGATGTTTTAATTCCAGCCGCTTTGGAAAACCAAATCACCAAAGAAAATGTCCATCAGATACAAGCGCAAATTGTCGCAGAAGCTGCTAATGGTCCAGTGACTTTGGAAGCGAACCAATTTCTAGAAACGCATGGTGTAACTGTGTTACCAGATATTTTAGCCAATGCTGGGGGTGTCGTTGTCAGTTATTTAGAGTGGGTGCAGGGTCTTTCTTATCTGTTTTGGGATGAGGAACGTGTGAATCATGAAATGGAAAAGTTAATGGTGCAAGCATATCAACACGTAATTCAGCAGTCAAAGATACGGCAAATTCCTCTGCGATTAGCAGCTTATACTTTGGGCGTGGGTAGAGTCGCACAGGCACTTGCTGATAGAGGTCTTTATCCTTAAAATATAAAAACCAGATGCAAAAACCTACTAAACCCTCTTTCCTTGGCGTTCTTTGCATCTTTGTGGTTCGTTCATTTCTTAAATACCCTACCGCGCCCATTGCTGTAAAATATAAGCATAAAAAGCATCCTTATCTACCTTATCCATCGCATAAACTTTCCGTTCACCAGCTACTACCTTAGTCCGCCCCTGACTCAAACCAGTAGTAATAATTTCTATTTCCCATTCACGTAATTGATAAAATTCTGGGTGTCCTAAATAAGCCGTAGCTAAGACATCCCAAAAATAATAATCTTGGGGAATAACTAAGGCATAACATTGACCAGCTAAATCAGATATAGAATAATGGCGTTGCCGTCCCATTTTGTATACTAATTCTGATGTGACAGGCACATTATTAGTTAAATCTAAGGGACACATAATTATTTCAATTTCAGTCTGCAATACCCTTGCTGCGGAAACTGCATCCCAATAAACATTCCATTCTGCGGAACCATCTTGTCCTGGTTCTAAACTTTTTTCGACATTTCCACCAACATTTAATGCACCCCCCATCCAAACTATTTTGGCTATCTTCCCCTCAATATCCGGTGCTTTATCTAAGGCTGCTGCTACTGTGGTTAAAGGCCCCGTTACCATTAGCGTGACTGGTGCTGGTGCTTCACGTAAAACCCGAATCATGAAATCTTGACCTGTTTCTGCAACCAAAGGCGTGTTGATAAATTCACTTTGATTGAGAATGGGGAGATGGTCAACAATAAACGAATCACGGCGGTAGAGAGGAGGAAAGGGATTAATTCCGCGTACAGTACTTTCTGCCACTGGGATGTGAGAAAATTCCATTAAATCTAAAATTTTACGTGTCGCACTCACAGCAGGTTGAATATAGCAGTCGGCTGGAGTTACGACGATACCCAGAAGTTCGATATGCTCCATTGTTAACAACAGCATGGTTGCTAAATAATCATCAACACCGCCATCATGATCCATTAATAGTAGTTGTTTAGACATATAGGAGAATTAACAAATGGATGAATTTATGGAAGCTGCGATCGCACAAGCAAAACAAGGTAGAAAAGAAGGTGGGATTCCCATCGGTTCTATTCTCGTTAAAGATGGCAAAATTATTGGTAAAGGACACAATAAACGTGTGCAAGATAATGATCCTGTCACTCACGCTGAAATAGACTGTCTTCGCAATGCTGGGAGAGTTGGTAGTTATAGAGGTACAACACTATACTCTACCTTAATGCCGTGCTATTTGTGCGCTGGTGCAGTGGTGCAATTTGGGATTAAAAAAGTCATCGCCGGAGAATCGAGAACTTTTCCAGGTGCTAAAGAATTTATGGTATCTCACGGTGTGGAAGTCATTGATCTCAATCTTGATGAATGCGAACAAATGATGAGTGAATTTATTGAAACTAATCCCGAATTATGGAATGAAGATATTGGCAAATAGTCATTAGTTATCCTGGTTTTTGTCTTTCCTTTATTAACCAGCTTGCTTTTCGCCGCCCGAATTACGAATTACGAATTACCCTAGTCCATTTTCTGCTAAGAAATAATCAAAGGTTAATTTATCAGGTAATGAAGTTTGTGCGCCCATTTTTGTTGCTGCTAAAGCACCTGCGGCTGAACCCCAAACAATTGCTTGATGTAAAGAAAGTCCTCTATAAAGTGCGGCTGCTAAACCACCATTGAAAGCATCGCCAGCAGCAACGGTGTCCACAGCATGAACGGTGAAAGCTGGGACAAAAAATGTTTCCTTAGCAGTGGCACAAATAGCACCTTTTGCACCTAATTTGACAATCGCACATTTCACACCCCTTGCTAATAAAATTTTAGCTGCTTTAAGTGCCGATTCTTGATTATCTACAGGAAAACCCACCAATTGCCCGGACTCTACTTCATTGGGTGTAATAATGTCAACCAATTGGTATAGTTCATCGGGTAAATTCGCTTTTGCGGGTGCGGGATCTAAAATTACCTGAATATTTGCATTTTTTGCGGCTTTGGCTGCTGCTATTATGGCATCAAGGGGAATTTCTAGTTGTAAAAGTAGTGCGGAAGCTGTTGGTAATAGTTGGGATAATCGCTCTATATCTTCTTGATTAACTCTTACATTTGCACCAGGAATGACAACAATTTGATTTTCACCAGCACCATCTACGGTGATCATAGCAACTCCAGAACTTACGGTTTCATCAATGAAAATATTGTCAGTCTGTACTCCTGCAAGTTGCAAATTATGGACAAGTTCTGCACCAAAACTTTGTGTACCTACACGTCCCACCATCTGAGTTGGAATTTCTAATCTCGCTAATGCTACGGCTTGATTTGCTCCTTTGCCTCCTGGTATTTTGAAAAAGTCTTCTCCTAATATTGTTTCTCCTGCAATTGGTAATCTGGATGTGGTTGCTACTAGGTCTATGTTGATGCTGCCGAAGACGATAATGGTCATGATTGGAGGATTTTATTTTTTTTAACGCAAAGTTACGCAAAGTTTAGCGCAAAGGTACGCAGAGTTTTTGTTAGGCTCGGCGGCTGATTTTTTTGATATCTTGGTAGAAAACTGGAGAATAAGTCCTATGGTGATGACTGCACCCACTCATTCCCAACGCGCCATTCTGCCCAACATTAGTTGGCACACTTTTGAAACTATCCTCGCAGAAATGGGGGATAATCGGGCAACGCGACTGGCTTATGACCACGGAATACTGGAAATTATGACTCCTTTAATGCCCCATGAGCATAATAAAAGACTGATAGAGAAGCTGATTGATAATTTAGCTGAGGAACTCAACCTTAATCTGAAAAGCACTGGTTCTGTGACTTGTAAGCGCCAAAATTTAAGCCGGGGTGTAGAACCAGATTCGAGTTTTTACATCCAAAATGAACCTGTGATGCGTCATAAGCAAAATCTCGATTTAAGCCAAGATCCTCCTCCTGATTTGATAATTGAGGTGGACTATACCAGCGCTTCTGTTGACCGACTCCCGATATATCTGGCTTTGGGTGTACCAGAAGTTTGGCGTTATGACGAACCTGTAATGCAGATTTATCAGTTACGAGATGCTGTCTATGTCCCTTGTGATGTTTCGCCAACTTTTGGTAATTTACCTTTAACAACTGAAATTCCTCGTTTTTTGCAAGAAGGTCTAAAAATTGGGGAAATACCGATGATTCGCTCCTTCCGTGATTGGGTAAAACAACAAAAAGCAAATTGACAGGCGATCTGCTTTGCAGCAGCGCTGGACGCTATCGTTAAAACGCTATACCATATCAATGTGCATCATACATAAGCTTTTATCTTATGCCTAGTGTTGAACGCGACGAGAATAGAGAGCATCGCATTAAAACAGAGATAATTGTCGATGCTGAAGACAAAGAAGACAGGGCAATGGGTTGGTACTACTACCTCGACGACACCCTGAATGTGCCATTTATGGCTACGTTGAAGAAAAAATCTCGTAAAACATCCGCAATTGAGGAGAAAAAAGTTGAGGTGCTGGGAATGGCACCCGATGATGAATGTTTAAAAGATATGTATGTGGAAGTTGTTTATCCCAATGGCCAGGATGAAGACGTGTTTACTGCTAAGTTATCGGATTTAGTAGCAATTGACACTGACACTGATACTAAAGAAGCGATCGCCGATTGGCATTATTGGCTGGCTAGAGGTTATAAATTCTGAAAATTAGCAATTTATAAATGCCTAATTATCCGGCACGGGTTGCCCGCCGCAACAACATTTGCCGGGACATCTTTGACAACTACGCCGCCAGCACCAGGAATTTAACCAGGACGCAGTATTTCTGGCGTGGCGCATCTCGAAATACATATTTCTTGATTTTTTAATCAATAAATTTAGGGGCTTGTTACCCTGATAGCAGCAGGCAGAAATACAATTTTTGCCTCCTGCCCTCTGCCTTTCTTCGGTCATAGCTTGCATGGTGTAGCCATACCCTGCCATACATCAAGAGTTTTGAGTTATCAATACTGTTCTGGCTCTTGTAAAAACTGCTACAGAATTAATATTCCCACTATACTTGGTATCAGTTCGACTTGATACCCCATAATTACAAGACTAAAAACTGGTAATTACTTGCTTTAAAGATGTATTTAGGAATAATTCATGGATTATCGCTAAATATATCTTTCAGCAGGTGAAGAAATGGTATATATTTAAAACTGTGTTGTCAAAAGAAAAATATTAGTAAATATACTGGTATTATTGGCGCTTAACCTTGACCATTTTAAGTATTACAAGCGATTACTTAAAAATAATAAATATTACAAGGAGTTTAGTTATGCCCTTTCGGATTTTAAGTTTAGACGGTGGGGGTATTCGCGGAGTAATTTCCGCAACAATGCTGGCAGCAATTGAGAAGCAAATTGATCAACCATTGAATCAATACTTTGATTTAATTGCTGGAACTTCCACAGGGTCGATTTTAGCAGCTGGCATCGCAGCCGGACTCAGCAGCAAAGAAATTATTGGCATATATAAAGAAAAAGGCTCCGAAATCTTTCCCTATACAAGCCGTTTTTCATTGAAGCGAATTCCTTTACTAATGAAGTATGGTTTATCAGCGCCTAAGTTTTCAGATGAGGGTTTGGCTAAAGTCCTCAGCGACACATTAGGCGACACAAAACTATTAGATATTAAAGATCCGTTACTATTAATTGTTGCTTACGATACAATTACCAGAGAGCCAATAGTCTTTAAAAGCTGGCGTGAAGAGGCTTGTTATGGCAATATACCTTTATGGGAAGCCTGTGTTTGTTCTTCTTCTGCTCCAACTTTTTTTCCAGCACATAAACTAGACAAAAGAATCAATGGCGTAGCGCAGTGTGCAGATGAAAATACTATCACATTATGTGAGCAGGTATCTTCAAGTAATAACATATATAATAATACACATATTAGAATAACTAGCGGAACAGGGAAAGGCCAAACTCGGACTATCAAAAACTATGAAGGCACAAAAAGAAGAGCTTTTATAGATTCACCTTGGGAAAATATTCCCGATCATACCTCTAGCTACTCTATCAAAACTATCTATTCTGCGATTGATGGTGGCATTGCTGCAAATAACCCCTCTAGCTGTGCAGTTGCTGAAGCTCTAAAATTAGGACATAAAGTTGAAGACATTAGCGTACTTTCTTTAGGTACTGGTGATTTGACGCGAATCATCCCATTTGAAAAAGCACAAGGCTGGGGTCTTGTACAATGGGCGCAGCCGCTAATTAGTATGTTGTTGGATGCTTCTTCAATTGTTCATGGGTACATCACTAATCAAATTATTGATGATCGGGTTTTGCGATTGCAATTCAAGCTTGATCAGGAGTTAACTGGTAAGCGTTTAAGTGATGATATTGATGATGCGAGTCAAGAGAATATAAATAATTTAATTGAGGCGGCAGAAGTTTATATTCAACAACCAAAAATGCAAGCTGCTTTGCGGCAGTTTTTAGGGTCTGACCAAGAAATAATTACTCGATAAATTTTGGGAGTAATTTATGAAAGACATCACAAAATTTACAAGCAAATATTAGGCAAATACAGTTGAATTGATTTTTTACGAGCAATTTAAAAGTATCCAAGCTGTTTTAAGACGATGTAAAATTTAGCAACAGCTTGGTATAATGTATTTTTAATTGCTCTTTCAATTGAGAGCATTTTTAAGTGAAAAAAGTACACTAGAACTTTAGAGGTTAGACTTAGCTTTAGTGAGTTCAATACTAATTCTGCCGCCAAAATCAGGAATAGGTGCGGCGGGTTTACTGACAATAACTTGAACTTGGGTGACGCGATCGCACTGTTGCA
Organism: Nodularia sp. UHCC 0506; assembly: GCF_034931045.1. Classification (NCBI taxonomy): domain Bacteria; kingdom Bacillati; phylum Cyanobacteriota; class Cyanophyceae; order Nostocales; family Nodulariaceae; genus Nodularia; species Nodularia sp. UHCC 0506. Next base: position 12,537 of record NZ_JAYGHH010000006.1, on the reverse strand, counting down.
GAATAGAATCAGCGATCGCACCCACTAACCTTTCTAGCAAAGCAAACTTAGCTGTTTTCACAAGATGTTGTATCGAGCTAATCACACTGCGATAATCTAGAGTATCTTCAATTGCGTCAGTCTTAGCGGCTGTGGAGATATCTAACCATAACTTCACATCCACCTCAAACCATTGCCCTAATACCTGTTCTTCTGGTAAATACCCAGTGTAGCCATAGCAGCGAATATTGGTTAAATGAATGCAATCCATAAGGCTTTGAGAGTAAATTTGACATTTGGTAATGGAAAAACACAAATTTCCCAGAGGTAGTTCATAATTATCTGATGGCTATGCTTGATTTAACACCATTTGCCTACAAGAATGTTAATCAACTTTGGGCTTATATCTTGACGGAGACACTCAAGCGCCTGGGATTGAATTGTGTCGTCATTTGTCCTGGTTCACGTTCTACACCTTTAGTAGTCGCCTTTGTCCAGCAACAACCTGATATTGAAGCCATTTCCATTCTCGATGAACGTTCAGCCGCTTTTTTTGCCCTGGGTAGAGCCAAAGCCACCGGACTTCCTGTCGCCCTGGTTTGTACCTCTGGAACAGCCGGAGCGAATTTTTACCCAGCGATCATTGAAGCCAAAGAAAGTCGCGTACCACTTTTGGTATTAACCAGCGATAGACCACCAGAATTGAGAAATTGTCATTCCGGGCAAACCATAGACCAAATTAAATTATATGGTAGTTACCCAAACTGGCAAGCAGAGTTAGCTATACCTTCCTCAGACATGAGAATGCTAGGTTATCTACGGCAAACGCTGACTCATGCTTGGGAACGCTGTCAAACTCCAACCCAGGGGGCGGTACATTTAAATATTCCCTTTTCTGACCCCCTTGCACCGATTCCCAATGGAATTGATTTGAGCGATTTACAGTCACAGTTCCAAACAGAAGACTTTTTTGCAGGGATAGCACACACTCAGCCTATCCCCCATTCGCCATTCCTGATTCCCCAACAGTGGTTAAATTCTGAGCGAGGAATAATCATTGCAGGTGTAGCCCAACCCCAACAACCAGAGAAATATTGTCAAGCGATCGCCCGTCTTTCCGAAACACTCAACTGGCCTGTTTTAGCTGAAGGACTTTCCCCGGTTAGGAATTACGCCAAACTCAACCCCTATTTAATTTCCACCTACGACATTATTTTACGCAATCAGCAGCAAGCCCAAGCATTAACACCAGAAATGGTAATTCAGATTGGGGAAATGCCCACCAGTAAAGAACTGCGTAACTGGCTATCTACGATGCAACCTCAACGTTGGATTATCGATAGTAGCCATGAAAACTTAGACCCTTTACATGGAAAAACCACACATTTAAGAATATCTGTAGAAGAGTTAGAAAATTTAGCAATAATCAATCCTGAACAGGGAATTTATTTACAAAAATGGTGTGAACTTGAAACTAAAGTCAGAAATAATATTGATAAAAAATTTGCACATATAGATGAATTAATTGAAAGTAAAGCTGCTTGGCTAATTTCTCAAACTCTCCCACCAGGAACACCATTATTTATTTCTAATAGTATGCCAGTGCGGGATGTAGAATATTTTTGGCAACCGAATAATTTAGGTATAAGACCATATTTTAACAGAGGGGCAAATGGTATTGATGGCACACTTTCCACTGCTTTAGGAATTGCCCATCAACAGCACAGTAGTGTCATGTTAACAGGAGATTTAGCTTTATTACATGATGCCAACGGATTTTTAATTAGAAATAAATTTGTTGGGCATTTAACTATAATTTTAATTAATAACAATGGTGGGGGGATTTTTGAAATGTTACCCATTAGCCAATTTGACCCACCCTTTGAAGAATTTTTTGCCACTCCCCAAAATATAGATTTTGCCCAGATGTGTGCCACATATAATGTCAAACATCAGTTAATTAATTCTTGGGAACAATTACAGAAAAATTTGCAGATGTTACCCAAGAAAGGGATTAGAGTTTTAGAACTCAGAACAAATAGAAAAATAGATGCTCAGTGGCGCAAAGACAACTTAGCTACTTTTGCGGCAAATATTGCAGTTTAAACCCAACTTTCATATTCTTCTCCGCGCCTCTGCGTAAGACTTACCTCTCCAACCACCCTGACAAATCGTCAACACTAGAGAAATCTAGCAACGCATCAGCTAAAGCTTCCAACTGTTCCATCGACAACCCTTGAATCTGAGATAGAAGCGCATCGGGAATATTACCAAATCGGCGCTTTAATAGTCTTAAAACTATATTTTTTTCTCCTTCTTGTCTAGCTTCCCGTATAGCCCTCGGTTCTTCCAAATTCAGTCCCAACATAGCTGAAATCTCCTCTCGACTCAGGTTAGTAAACTTGTAGAAAATAATCGTCGTCACTAAATCTATTATCGCTTGTTCCGATTGTTGCTGTGCTTCCTCCAGTAAAAACCGCGCTGCTTCCACTGCTTCCGCTTTAGGAATCGTAGTCAGCAACATCAAACCCAAACCCAAAGGGTGTTGTTGTAACTTCCCCAACTCATCTAAAAGGTTTTGAGTATATTTACTCATGCTGAATGTGGGTTATTTAGGGCGTACTGAATAAAGGTGAAACCGTTATCCATCAAGGTTTACGGCACATGAAAAGTTAAAAAGGTGCAAGGAATAAGACTTGTGAAGATGAAAATTTATGCATTTATTGATTGCTCCCGTCAGGTATTTTCACCAAGATAAATACTCACAACCCTGTTCCCTATTAAATTTTTTAGCTTTATATAAAACAAAGCCACTTTTAAATTTAAGCGGCCTTGTTTCTCCTAGTTTTATTTTGAAATACAAAGAACTAAGGTTAACTGACAGGCTTAACAGGAGTGTAAATTCTGCTTTTTAGTAATTCCTGTCTTTCTTTGTGACTCATGACAGTGTTAGAACCTACTCTAACTTGGTCAGAAGTTACACTAGGTGGGATAACCGTAGCTTTTTGTTTGCCTTTCACAAAAAGCTTTAGCCGTTTTGAGAGTGAATTGAAATATGTAACCATCTTCTCCTGGAGCTATTGTTGTCCAGCGTATAGGTCTCATTCCTACGATATCACTATAGTATGGAATAGCTTTTTCAGTCGAGTCAAGTTGAATCAAAGGTTCATCTTCTTTAATAACACAAAAAGAAAAAGCAACTTTTACAGCGTACCATATCAACCATCTTCCTATAGGGTCTATTAAGCGTTTGTCTTGTGGTACACTCTCTAAATGTAAAATTTCCAGCAAGTACGGTGTATCATCTTCATTTGAGTAAAGTGCAAAACGCATTAGTCCAGAAAGCGCACCATCATAATTGAGTTTTACAATCCCTTGATACTGGAAATCTGTTTTATCCCAAAATTCTGTCCATGCAAATTTCCAATCCCCCGAAATAGGCATATCTTCTTTTTGAGCGGGTTCCAAGATAGCTATAGTGGATAAGTTTATTTTTGGTATGACAGGTACAGCATAATTGCCTACATAATAGATTTGCATGGGCTTTTATTGTAAAGTTTTTAGCTTATTTACCCAAATTTATATCTTTGATTCAAGAGATCCAAACCACAAGGGGAGTCAGCAGTGGGGAGTGGGTATGGTGCGCTCGCACTCTGACTTTTCACGAGATAAGGGTTGCTGTTGTACGTTAATTTATAAAAAATAGAGTCCCGTCGCATTCTTGTTCTCTCACAGCATCACAAACTGATTGTAAAAGCTGGAGACACTAAATATTAGCGATCGCTTGTGCCTAAAGGCGCGATAAAATTCTCAAGCACAACAGCACAATTATTCATGACACAAATTAACTGGCAAATTATCAAAACCTACGAAGATATCACATATCACAAAACCGATGGCATCGCTAAAATCACTATTAACCGTCCCCATAAACGCAATGCTTTTCGTCCTAAAACTGTTTTTGAACTGTACGACGCTTTCTGTGATGCTCGTGAAGACACGAACATTGGCGTAGTCCTTTTCACTGGTGCTGGCCCCCACACTGATGGTAAATACGCTTTTTGTTCTGGTGGAGATCAAAGTGTCCGTGGAAAGGCGGGTTATGTTGACGATGCTGGAATTCCCCGCTTAAATGTGTTGGACTTGCAACGGTTAATCCGTTCCATGCCAAAAGTAGTAATTGCTTTAGTTGCTGGATATGCTATTGGTGGTGGACACGTTTTACACCTAATTTGTGACCTCACCATTGCCGCCGATAATGCAATTTTTGGACAGACTGGCCCCAAGGTAGGCAGTTTTGATGGGGGTTTTGGTGCAAGCTATCTCGCCCGCGTTGTGGGACAAAAAAAGGCGCGAGAAATTTGGTTTCTTTGCCGCCAATATAATGCCCAACAAGCTCTAGATATGGGTTTAGTAAATACTATTGTCCCAGTAGAACAGCTAGAAGCCGAAGGGATTCAATGGGCGCAAGAAATTTTAGAAAAAAGTCCAACTGCAATTCGGTGTCTGAAATCAGCATTCAACGCTGACTGTGATGGACAAGCTGGTTTACAAGAACTTGCCGGTAACGCCACTCTACTGTATTACATGACTGAAGAGGGTTCGGAGGGCAAACAAGCCTTTTTAGAAAAGCGACCCCCGAATTTTCGCACCTTTCCTTGGCTACCTTAAAATTATACAAATCGCACCTGACAGGTGCGATGCTTTCAGATTTAAAATTTGATTTTATATTCAGTCAACTACAAATGGAGGCAACTAAATTTGTCCTACCTTCGTCTTAACCTCTTGCAAGCTGTAATGAGCTATTTCCTCTACAGGAGTAGTAATAGTATTGTCTGCATCTGTAGCCAAAGTTGGTGAAGAACCTAAAACTCTTGTTGCATCTGGTAAATCCCAAGCGTCTTCCAAAGTTTCCCAAGAAGGTGCAAAAGGTGGGAGCGCTAAAGAGCAAGCTTTCCATCCGGCTTGGACTGGACTTCCTAACTGTTGGCACATTCCACCACGGCGACCTTCTGGCTGATAATGACGACAGTATCTACAGGCAGATGTCAAGAATTTAATAGGTTTCATTTGGGTACATCTTTAATGCAGTTAATGGGTGATTTACATACTTATATTTTGCTCCTATATATAAAGAGCTAATATCACCAAAAAGTTATTATTGTACATGGGTTTCAGCGATCCCCACTACAAAATAAATTTTAGAATGTTTTTATATTCTTGTTATATATGTAAATGATTGCAGAAGTGGATACACAATAAACTTTAACTAAAAATAGCTGGGGATCAATGCTAAAGGCAGAGGTTTAAATTTTAAAATAATTAAATTTTTATGACTCAGGTATCATTTTTGTAATGATTGTCTGGTAATTATTCAGAATAATTTGCATACTTTAGAGAGATTAGATGTCGATACAGTGAAGTTAAGCAAATTTACTTCTTTTTCTGTGCTGTGTTTCCTTAACCAAACCATACTGCTGTCACCTATGCTAAAACTGTTTATTAGCACAAACACAACAGACTTGCCAACGCTGAAGTTCACCAGGTGGGGTGGGAGCTTGGCACTGAGGACAAAGGGGTAAGCCTTGCGATCGCGCTTGCATTTTTTTAGCCCAAATCTCAAAAGCAGTATTCGCACTCTGAATAGTGGGTTTAACTTGACTTTGGGAAGGATTGATATTTCCCAGATAACTGGGATGTTCCTGGGGAATGACGGTTTGTGGCTGTAAGTAATCGGGACGGGGCTGCCAATCTTTTGTAGAAAAGCGAATATCTACCAAAGGCGCAGACAATTTTTGATTTAATTTTAAAAGTAGAGTTGTGCGTCCAAATGTCATATTCTGCGCCCAAGCAGCGCTAGAAGTCGCTACCTGCAAAACATCACGCTGAATTGATAATGGTCGTGTATGTTTAGCAGCCACTGTGCCGACAATATCTGGCCATAACTCCAACAATCGCTGAAATGGGTGTTGTTGCCATTTAGCCTGTTGTTTTAGAACGTCTAAAATATCATTAACTGATTTCAACGACATCTTGAAGATTCATGAATGTGAGCAAAAATACTTGTGTTGTCTGTCTATTTATAACGCTGAATGTATTTAAAATTAATTCACTAGTCTAGGTTTGAGGTGGAGAGGTGACGAATCAAAATCCCATGATAGATTCCAAGACGAAAATATCTAAAACATCTGGCTTGAAGCCACCATTAGCCGCAGCACTAGCGAGCTTAGAAGTACCTATCGATCAAGAGTTAGCCAGATATCGGCGCACACGAATAGGAGTGAGGATACAGAATCAATCCCCGATGGGAAGTGATATCGGCAGTCAATCCTCAGATTTGCCGGATCATCAGGCGACGGGGGGCAAAATTACACCGACCGCATTTATACTGAATGGAACTTCTGAAGCTAACTCAGCACCAAATAGCCCTGATTATTTCAACTTAATCTCTGATTCGGAGTCGATCAACTCACACATTCCCCCATCTGCAACAAATTCTTCTAGCAGCATTGTACCTGCGGTGGTTGATGGTGATAAAAATGATCATTCCTCACAACCAGATGACTACTTGGAATCGAGCGAAGCACTGCTGCAAAGTTTAACAGACGCAGAACAGTCCACAGAACTGCCGAGTCATCCCAATGATAATTTCTTATCACCATTAGGTATTGGCTCAATGTTACTGCTATTAGTAGCTAGTCTCACGCTGGGTTACGTAGTCTTGAATCCTAATTCTCAAGGTTGGTCGCCGTTTAATGTCGGTAGATGGTTTCAAACTAACTCTTCGCCGAATAGTGCAGAAAATATTGAAGAAGTGGAAAATAACACCCAACCTCGACTAGAACTAAAACCTATACCTAAGTATCCTAATTTAGCAGCGAAAGAATTTCCAGAGGTAAGAAAACCGACTGATGTAGTTGGTTTAAAACCCAAAGTTCAAGCAACACCCAGTCCAACAATCACTCAACCACCAGTCATGACTCCAGAGACGGAGTTGTTACCATTACCGACTATCCCGCCCGTGGATTTACCCCCAACCTCTACAGCAGAACCTTTGTCTGAGGAAACGACAACTCCACCCGATACTAATGCAGAACTCAAACCCGGAGCAGATGGGTTTTATCATATCGTGATGGATAATCAAGGCGATCGCGCCCTCTCTAATGCCCAAAAAATAGTTCCCGATGCTTATTTATCACCTGCACAGACTTTGATTTATCTGGCTGCGGTAAAAACGCAAGCAGCAGCAGAACAAAGGGTACAAGAGCTACAGTCCCAGGGACTTAAAGCCAGAATTCAGCAGTAATGAGTGGGAAAAGTTTAGGATAGGATGAGGAAAATATTTATCAAATCAATCAACAGTCAACGGTTATCAAGGTATCAGGTGGGGTACTTACACCCAATTATCTCTCTTGACTGGTAACTTTAAACTGGCTTGTCTCCCCAAGAACAGCCATTTTCCCCGAACATCAATGGAGAGCCGATATGGAATTTATCAACCGTATCCTGCGGATAATTCGCGCTAACATCAATAGTCTGATCGGCAATGCAGAAGATCCCGAAAAAATTCTGCAACAAGCAGTAATTGAGATGCAGGAAAACTTGGTGCAATTGCGACAAGGGGTAGCACAAGCGATCGCCACTCAAAAACGCACGGAAAGACAGGCCACAGCAGCACAATCAACCTCAGATGAATGGTATCGTCGCGCTCAATTAGCACTACAACAAGGAAATGAGGTTTTAGCCAGAGAAGCTTTAACTAAACGCAAAGCTTATCAAGAAACGGCTACGGCTCTATTTAGTCAAATAGAACAGCAAAACGATGTGGTTGCTAGACTGAAAAAAGATACGCGATCGCTAGAGTTAAAAATCAGTGAGGCCAAAACCAAAAAAGATATGTACATAGCTCGCGCCCGTTCTGCTGAAGCTTCTGTTCGACTCCAGGATCTGCTGGATACCAGTTCTCCTACAAGTAGTCTGAAGGCCTTTGAGCGCATGGAAGACAAAGTTTTGCAAATCGAAGCGCAATCCGAAGCGATCGCTCAACTCGGTACTGACGACTTGCAAAAACAATTTGACTCCCTAGAAGCCGTTGCTGACATTGATACAGAACTAGCAGCGATGAAAGGACAGGTGTTAGAGGCAGGTAAAAATCCACCGCCACAAAAGTTACCTAAAAGTCAAGACTCTTAATGATTGGGCAATCAGCAAAGTTAGGATATATCTTAAAAAAATAACAGGTGTCGGGAGTACCGAACCAAACCGGAAAGATTACATTGAAATAGGAAGCCATTAAATAGTAAAAAAGCTAGTTCCACCCAAAAGCGCGTAAAATCTACAAGGAAAAACACAATTATGGGATTATTTGATCGGATTAGACGAGTAGTCAGTTCTAACCTCAACGATTTGGTTAATAAAGCTGAAGATCCTGAAAAAATGCTAGAGCAAGCCATCCTGGAAATGCAGGAAGACTTGGTACAGTTGCGTCAGGGTGTAGCGCAGGCGATCGCAGCTCAAAAGCGAACTGAAAAACAGTATAATGATGCCCAAAATGAAATCAACAAGTGGCAACGCAATGCTCAGTTGGCACTACAAAAGGGCGATGAAAACTTAGCACGACAAGCCCTAGAACGTAAAAAAAGTTTTAGCGATACCGGACTGGCACTGAAAACTAGCCTCGATCAACAAACTACTCAAACTGAAACCCTCAAGCGCAACTTAATCCAGCTAGAAAGCAAAATTTCTGAAGCTAAGACCAAAAAAGAAATGCTCAAAGCTCGGATTACCTCCGCCAAAGCCCAAGAGCAACTTGAAGGCATGGTACGTGGGATGAATAGCAGTAGCGCTATGTCCGCATTTGAGCGCATGGAAGAAAAAGTCTTGATGCAAGAAGCTCGCGCCCAAGCAGGTGCAGAGTTGGCGGGTAATGATTTAGAAAGCCAATTTGCCCAGTTGGAAAGTAGCGATGTTGACGATGAATTGGCAGCATTAAAGGCACAAATGCTCCCACCTGCGGCTGCACCTAACCAAGCTCAACTGCCACCGGAACAAGAAACTACTGCCCCTAAATCGAATCAGGGCAATGAAGTAGTTGATTCTGATTTGGAAGCCCTAAAAAGGCAACTAGATCAAATGTAACTCTAATTGACATTAGACATTGACGAATTGAACGTAACGCGAAAATCCCTACCTTCAGCCAAGTAAGGTAGGGATGAATAACGGGAGATGAGGATTGCATCTGAGATTGATTTTTTTTGTGGAATCAAAGCCAAAACACATAGGCTAAGTGTGGGTGGTTCACTCTTGTTTCTCAAAATTACCCAAGGCGATCGCGGCATTTTGACCACCAAAGCCAAAGCTGAAACATAACACTCTCTGCACTTCACTTTCACGCGCTGCCATTACTAAATTTAAATCAAATGCCGGTGTTTGTAATCCTACGCAAGAGGGTAACATTTCTCGCTGCATGGCTAAAAGCGAAAATGCCACACCTAAAGCTCCCGATGCTCCTAATGTATGACCTGTAGCCCCTTTACTAGAACTGATTGCTACTTTTTGGGGAAATATACTCTGGATAATTTTACTCTCTACTCTGTCATTGAGGAGAGTGGCTGTACCATGAGCATGAATATAATCTATGTCGGCTGGGGTGAGAGAACTGCGTTTTAAACATTGCTGTATCGCGGCGATCGCACTTTTGCCATTTGGTTCTGGTTTGTTAGCATGATATGCGTCTGATGTCAAGCCAAAGCCAAGAATCTTACCATAAATTTTAGCTTGGCGTTGCTGTGCCAATTCTGCCGATTCCAAAACAAACACCGCCGCACCTTCACCTAGTACTAAGCCTTCCCGGTGCAAATCAAAGGGATAAGCCCCTGTTTTGGCTAAAGCGCCCATTTGTTGAAACCCTGACAAGGTGAGGGGTGTAATGGGGGCTTCTACAGCCCCGGCGATCGCTCTTTGACATTGCCCAGTTTCGATTAATAAAGCCGCTTGCGCGATCGCCCAAATACCAGTAGCACAAGCAGCCATCGGCGCTAAAACTATACCAGATGCACCGATTTGTCGAGCAGAGGCGATCGCATTGGTATGAGGTAAAAAATCTAACCAATTCTCTAAGACTGCATCCTTATTACTTAAAACAGTTTGGGGGCGATGATTTTCATATATTTGCCGCGCCAGTGATTCCCAAACACCCTGATGACTGCGACTTGAGCCAATGACCACAGCACAATCAGGTAAAGGTGAAACCAATCCCGCGTCTGTTAATGCCGCAGCGACAACCAAGCGAGTCAAACTTTTTAATTCAGTAGGTTGTGTCCCAATCAACCCCAGAGGATATGGTTCCAGTTCTGCAAATGGTTGATGCCACTGAATACCAGACTTACCTGCGATTAACTTTTGCCAGCTATCTTCTAAACTTGAGCCTAAAGCTGAGGCTAAACCGATACCAGTAATAACAACCAATGTGGGGAATGAGGATTGGGGATTGGGGATTGGGGATGAGAGATTGAAGACTGGTTAATCATGCGAAGAGAAGTCTTTCTCCCCTGCACCTTGTCCCCTTGCCTCTTCTCCCCTGCTATTTACTCAGGAGTTTTGAGATTTTCAGCACCTTGAGTAACTTTAGCCGAATCAATGCGATCGCCTTGCTGAATTTTGTTAACTACATCAAAGCCTTCAGTCACATTACCGAATACAGCATAGCTACCATCGAGAAAAGCTAAATCTGCTAAAGCAAAGTAAAACTGTGAAGAAGCCGAATCAGGCATTTGCGATCGCGCCATTGCTACCGCACCCATTTTATGCTGTAACTCAGGTGGCTTACTTACACGAGCCGACTCTAAAGTTTTGCCATAAATTGGGCTTTCTTCGCCTTTGGGCTTAATTTCTAAAGGTATACGGCGTTCTTTCCCAGTTTTTGAGTCAACGTAACCACCGGTTCCCAGTCTATTTACTGGAACTGTGGGGTCTTTGCTTTGAGGGTCGCCCCCTTGAGCGACAAAAGGCTGAGGATCGCGGACAACTCGATGGAAAACTAAACCATCGTACACACCTTTTTGGACTAAATCGACGAAGTTACCAGCTGTAATTGGGGCATTAGTGCCGTCTACCTCAATAGTAATCGGCGAACCGTTAACCGTTATCACCACAGTAGCGTTACCTTCGAGCCGTGGTAAATCTTTCATTCCAGGAACACTCTCATTTATAGTTTCAGATACAGATGTTGCTTCAGTTGTTGTTGTAGTTTGTGTCTCACCTGCTGTAGAGGTGGGAGAAGCGGGATCAGAAGTCACATTCTGTCCTGAACATCCTCCCAAAGTCAAAGCCCCGACTATCAAAAATACAACCAGAAATTGTGAAATTTTTAATCGCATAGTCAGTTACTGATTCAATCAGAGTCTCTTATCTTTTTAGGGGATTGGGGATTGGGGACTAGGTAATGGGAAGAGAAGTTTTTTCTCCCCTGCACCCTGCACCCTGCCCCCTGCCTCTTCTCCCTACTCCCTAATCCCTTACAATCCTTCCAGGGGTACTCCCAAAAAGCGGGCTAATTCTGCGCCTGTAGTTTCTAAATCTGCTAAAGATAACGGTTGACCTACCCTTGTTAGGGGTATATCTCGCCGACCTTTAACACGTAGGTAGAGAGCGCGACGGGGATTAAGACCTTCTTTGATGTCTATTCTTACAGACTGCACGTCTTGAGTATAGCTATCAATTTCGATGCGGCGATTTTTGCCGGGAAATCCCCAACGAAAAATTTTTATGCGCCCAGTTTCCTGATTGAAGTCGTTGTAGCCGCCTCCAACATCCCATAAAATTACTAGCCATAGATATAAGGCTAAAAGTAAGCCAGCAGTGCCGTATAACCCCATAACTAGCCCTTGGGGTACGAATATCAATTGAGTTGCATCGGTCACTAGCAAGAAATTTACTTTCGTGTAACTAGATATTCCAGCCAAAAAGAAGCCTGTAGCTCCTAATGTGACGATAGTTGCCCACCAGTAGTTACTAAACCGACGAGAACCCAAAACATCTTGATGCAGGATACTTGAGGGTTTGCGATCGCCATTAGGCGAATCACCTTTGTTAATTGTTGTTGATGCCGTCATTGAACTACCTTGGCCTGTGAGTTCTTCCCTATCCAAGTCTGCCATTTCTGGAGCTTTTCGTGCAAGTTCACGGACTAAACCTTGGGGATTTCTGAGAAAACTTATGTCAGATTGTTAAAATTCTGATATTAATAATAAGTAATAGGTTGGTGTTTGATACCTAATTTACTAAAGTCCATTGGACGAAAACCCCAATGGATGTGATAAGTTAAGAATCATTAAGTTACCACAAGCTAAACAATTAGCCAATGGTACGTATAATGGCATAACTCTGAGAAACTCCAACCATCAAGACGGTAAAATCTCAGAATATTCAGACGCTTTCAGGCTTCTGGAGATTGTCAAAAAAACGTTTATTCCTCGTTGCAGTTGCATGAAGTCGGAAAAATTACCGATAGCGCTGCTTCCAAGACGTTGCAATTTTAGTAAAAGAGGATTTTAGTTC
>NZ_JAYGHH010000005.1:152455-194659 GCF_034931045.1 Nodularia sp. UHCC 0506 | reverse complement strand
TATAAGCTTCGGCAAAATCTTCGGCATAAGTGGAATTACTCACCTCTGCATCCAGGACAATGACATTGGGTTGTGCAGCGCCTAATGCGACTAAAGCATCACCATAAGCTCGTCGTGTTGCGACTTTTGCATCTTTGTCATATTTGGGGAGTTGCAATGGTTGAGGATTACCGATGCTGACTAGTTGTCCTTGTCCTTCAGGTGTATCCACTGAAATTATAATCTGTCTTTCGCCACCTAACTCAGAAATTGCTCGTTTGGCATCCTCAGATTTGAGGGCTTTGCCATGCCAACCCCCTAAGTCTTCTAGAGAAGCGACACCTTTACCTTTCTTAGTGCGGGCGATAATCACCGTGGGGCGATCGTTCACAGTCACCGCCGCGCTGTATGCTTGATCTATCTCGGTTAAATTATGACCGTCAATTTCAATAGCTTGCCAACCAAACGCCGTAGCACGTTTAGCATAAGCTTGTGTATTCCAACCCAATTCAGTTTGACCCCGTTGACCCAGGCGATTAACATCAATAATGGCAATTAAATTATCTAGAGTATAGTGTGCAGCATGGTCAAAAGCTTCCCAAACTGAGCCTTCCGCCGTTTCACTATCACCAAGCAGCACCCAGGTATGATAAGGTAATTGGTCTAAATATTTACCTGCTAAAGCTATCCCCACCCCAATGGGTAATCCTTGTCCTAGAGAACCAGTGGCGACATCAACCCAAGGTAAAATCGGTGTGGGATGACCTTCTAAACGACTACCAAAATGCCGGAGCGATCGCAATTCGTCATCATTGATGACACTGACTGCTTTATACATACTATAAAGTAGAGGTGCAGCATGACCTTTAGAGAGAATCAAGCGATCGTTATGGGGATTATCTGGATTCTGGAAATCATAGCGAAGATACTTAGAAAGTAAAACCGCCATCAAATCCGCCGGTGACATAGACGAGGTAGGATGACCAGAACCCGCAACTGTAGTAGTACGAATACTATCTACACGTAACTGTTGCGCTAACTCATGCCATCCGTGCAGTTGCTCCTGTGTGGTCATAAGACTTTTCCTAAATCAAAATACAGGTAATTTATAAAATTCGGCAATCTTTGGCTAACTTGAGCTATTTCCCAGTAGAAATTACCACTATAGTTCTATGACAAAATAAAGATTTTCATGTTTAATTTTGTTAACAGCAGTAACTTAGCCAATCACCAAGATTGTGCAGAAAATTATTTCAATCTTCCTGGGTTCACTTTAGAGATTAGGAGGTGTAATAACTTCTTTCTAATGGAATAACTACTCATTATTTCTTAGGGTACATATGATTTCACCACCTAAAAAACTATTGTCTAAAACAATTCAAGAACATCCCTCTCAAGAACCGTCTCAGCAAGATTCACTCATTGCTAAAGGCTGGCAACGCGAACAATACATTGGCATTACTATACTTCTTATCAGCTTGATTGCTGCTGTGGGATATTTTAGCCGCAGATTTGAATATGCTTTGTTGTTTGCTTTTATTTTCAGTATAATTTTAATAGTTTTCTTGTTAGCAATTTAAGATACCATTAAAAGTACCCCAAAGTGGACAGAAGAAGGATGGTAGTGAGACATATATAATAGGACTCCTATTTGAATTTTGATAGCTTGCGTGGCGTAAGCCATACAAAACGACCTATTCCTTGATTCCCTGTTCCCTGTTCCCTGTTCCCTGTTCCCTACCTCTACGAGTAAATATGGCTACGCCACGCTACGCGAACATAAACCAAACCGGATTCCCATAGCAAAAGTCAAAACTGATTCAAACATGAGGAATAAATTATGAGTGGTCAAAAACATCGCCGCCGACAGCATCAAATATCTAGATTAAATCATCAAAATAAAACTGGTTTGTGTGGTGAAGCAAGCGCTACTAGTAACACTAGCCCAACCTCCCCTGTTCATCTTCATACCGAGTTAAATACCGAAACCCAACAGGCAATGATTGATGCCATTAACGATGAATATTATGCCCGTGCTTTTTATACAGCAGTAATCAACAAATTTGGAGAAGTACGTCCTTTTAGCAACATTGTTCATGCTGAAAATAGACACGTTTCTTTATGGAATTCCCTATTTTCTAAATACGGAGTGCCAATTCCTGCTGATACTTATACGGGAAATATTCAAACGCCCGATACTCTTCAAGCTGCCTGTCAAGTAGGAGTAGAATCAGAAATAGCTAATGTCCAAATGTATGACCGCTTTTTAGAATTTGTGCAAGAAACAGATTTACGAGCTGCATTTACCCAACTGCGCCATGTTTCTCAAAATAATCATCTTCCTGCTTTTCAACGTTGTGCGGGTAATTAGCCGTCAAGATGCAGAATTAGTGAGAATTTTTTGCTGTTGATACATCTGCTTAAACAAACCTTGTTGCACCTTATGATCTACAATCGGTGCAGGATAATCAATACTTTGAAGCTCCAAAGGTGGAATCTTTCCAGTTACTAAATACTCTGTATCTACAGACCGCAATTCTGAAACCCATTGACGAATATATTCACCTTCTCCATCAAATTTTTGGGCTTGACTAGCAGGGTTAAAAATTCTTAACGGTTTCGGGTCCATGCCACTAGAAGTACTCCATTGCCAACCCCCATTATTAGCAGACAAATCACCGTCGATGAGTTTCTGCATAAAGTATTTTTCTCCCAATTGGGGATTTATGATTAAATCTTTAGTTAAAAAACTAGCCACAATCATCCGACAACGGTTGTGCATCCAACCCATTTCATTTAATTGGCGCATTGCAGCATCCACAATAGGATAGCCTGTTCTCCCCTCACACCAAGCCTGAAAATATTTATCGTTATTTTGCCAGGGAAAGTTTTTGAAAGTGTCACGATAAGCACCCTCAGCTAATTCCGGGAAGTTATACATAGCGTGTTGATAAAACTCCCGCCAGGCTAATTCCTGTTGCCATGTGCGGATACTAGCTGCTGTTTCTTCGCTGCGGCTAAATTCTTGCGCCTCTAATGTGGCTTCCCACACCTTACGAATGCCAATCACACCAAATTTCAAAGCTGCACTCAGTCTTGATGTCCCATCAATGGCTGGAAAGTTACGCTGTTCTTGATATTCAGTGATAGCACTAGCAGTAAATTTCTCTAATTGTTCTTGGGCTGCGGCTTCTCCTGGTGCAATACTTAATTCTCCATCCCAGATAAATCCTAAATCTCTAGCTGTGGGTAATGGAACAACTCCGGCTTGTTTAGCAATTTCCTGTTCAGCCTTGGTTAAACCTGTGGCGTTTTGCAGTGTTTCTACTGATTTGGCTTTGGGTTTGCTATGCCAATTTTTCCAGAAAGGACTGTAAACAGTGTAAGGACTTTTCGCACCTGTGCGAATCTCGTCTGGTGCGTGGAGAATCTGATCCCAATTTTCCAGCAGAAATTCAATGCCTTTTGATTTTAGGATATCAATTATTGTGCGATCGCGTGTTTGAGAATAGGGTTCTACATCCCAGTTCCAAAATACAGCCTTGGCATTTAACGCTTCCCCTAAAGCTGGTATGGCTTGTACAGGATTGCCATGTAGAATTAATAATTGGCTACCGACTTGTGCATATCGCTGTTGTAGTGCTTGTAAACAGCCAATCATATACGTAACTCTTGCCGGGGCGACATCATCCCGTTCTAAAATCTGTGTATCCAGGCAAAACACGCCCACAACTTTTGCACTCCGTTCTCTGGCCGCAGCTAGTCCTGTATTATCGGAAATACGTAAATCACGACGATGCCAAAACAAAATTAAGTCAGACATTCCACACCCATCTTAGTTCGCTTGTACTAGATTAGACCCTTATGGTATTTTTGCACATCATTCTGCCGACAAATTTTTCCTGAGATGAAAATCACCGGACTACACAGGGTAAGATATGATTAAATCAGAATCTCCGGTATGTCTATCGGGATGGTGGATTACTGAGTTAAAGTTAAATAGAAGTAAGTCATCGTAAATAATTCAAGGTTTGTCGTCAGGACTAAAATCCTGAATTAAGGGCTAAAGCCCTGACTACGAGCTAAATTACTATATTTTTACATTACTTCACATAGTTAGCTTTATTCTCGCCAACTTACTTAGTTTTTTTATTTAGTATTTTTGTCATGCCCACCTTATTACTAGACGACGGCACAATCAAGAGGGATTTCCATGAAATAGTCAGAGAAATTTCGCCTCTTGGCATTCATTTAAAACATTATGACTCAGGAACATCACTGCTTTGCCCCCATCTTCTAGAACAGGATGTTTTGACTGGTGCAGAGAAAAATTCTATAATAGAACTGCATAATAGCGTTTTTGAATTTCTTCAGCAAGAAAATGGCTATATGTGGTGTGATGTGTTGAATATACATCCAGGTTTACCAAATCTCCAAAATTTAATCGCTACTTATAGCCGTTACCATCACCATACTGCCCCTGAAGCTCTCTACATATTGGCGGGAGAAATGATTTTTGGTTTTGTTAAACCCGATGGTCAACAGGTACAACTATTAATTCAATCCCAAGATTATATCCACATTCTCGCAGGTGTAGAACATTGGTCTAGTCCTACAGCTTTGTTAGATTTGAAGGCGGTACGCTATTTCACATCTGTAGAAGGATGGATTCCAAATTATACGGAAACTCAGTTGAGTGATTCTTTGAATAAGCCACAATAAAACAGTTTTAAACTTTTTTGGCATATCCAGATCCCAACTTCTTTAAGAAGTCGGGGATCTATATCATAAATTATTTAACACTGAAGTTATTTCAGGAGGAATAGCTGTAAAACGAATTAGGAAATGATGACCATCAAAATCTAATTTTCTGATTACTTTAGCATAAAAATGTCCTAAATCTGTAGCTGATTCTGATTCAATCAATAACTTAAGTTTAAGATTGCTAAATAGTTCTAAAGCATGAAGCGATCGCAGTTGTGCTTCTTTGGGTGAGAGACTAACTAATGAACCCTGTAATAAGGTTCCCAGGTCGTGTTTTCCTTGTAAAATTGTGTATTCAATAGGCAATTCTTGACTTAATTTAACCATTTTTTCATCATCTTTAGGCAAAAATAGGTTGTATTTACCGCCAATGCCACGAATATCATATATGGTTACAGGGTCTTTGATTCCTTTGGGTTCTATTTGCAGTTCTCCGACAATTTCCACATCAATATCGGCATCTTTGCAAGTATTTTCAGAAATCAAAATCTGCCCTCCCACAGTATAAGTCTCAATGCGGGCGGCTAAATTCACATGACTGCCAATAATTGTGTATTGAGCGCGTTTTTGAGAACCTATATTTCCCGCTACTACGTCACCTGTATTGATCCCAATTCCCATTTCTAGGATTGGTAGATCCATTTGCTGATTCTTTGCGTTTACTTGCTGCATTGCTAATTGCATTGCTACCGCACAAGCGATCGCTCTTTGAGAATCATCTGCACGACAAATTGGCGCACCAAACATCACCAAAATACCATCGCCCATAAACTCGTTAATTGTGCCTTGATACTGGTTAATCACATCAGTCATTGCGCCCAAATAAAGATTGAGAATTTTTACGACTTGCTCTGGGGGAAACTGTTCAGCAATAGCGGAAAATCCTCTTAAATCGGACATGAGTGTAGTGACTTTTCGCCTTTCTCCCCCTAGCTTTAAGCCAGAAGGAGTTTCCAGGATATTCGCCACGACTTCATCTGTGAGATAACGCCCCAGAGTTTTTCGCATCTCGGTAACACTTTGGGCAATATACTGAGTCAGAGCGATCGCAGATCCACCCAACGCCAACAGTAAAGGGACAATAGGAATCCACCACCCAGCCAGAAACGCCAAAAAGCTGCTAACAAGTAAACCAGCACCCACGAAAGAAATACTCACAACCATCACAATTTTTTGGTGATTGCTGTGACGTTCTAACCAACATAAAGTAGCACCAAGAGTTGAGCAACCCAATATCAATAGCCATTCTATGGCTTCAGGTAAAATCTTAATCAGTGGACGACCATCTAAAGCCGCACTCAAAATTTGACTAATTAAATTAGCATGAATTGTTACACCCGCCATGCGTTCGGGATGAGTCAATATATTACTACTATAAGGCGTATAAAATAAATCTTTCAAACTTTCAGCACTTGCACCAATTAAGACGATTTTGTCTTGCATTAACTGGCTAGGAATGCGGTCTGCTTGCACATCTGTGAGAGAAATATAGCTAAACTTATTTATTCCGCCTCGATAGTTTAACAGAACTTGATAGCTGCCGGCATCGGCTCGAACATAACCGCCATCATTAGCTTCAAAAATTGGGAAAATCCCTTTACCTAACTGTAAATAATTAGGGTTATGGGCGGCTGGCTTTTCGGTAATTCCTGCTGATTGTAAATATAATAATGCTAATTTCAACCCAAAACTTGTTAAAAATTGGTCATCGTCTAAATTGACATACAACAATCCCCGGCGAATTTTGCCATCACTATCTAAAGGTAAGTCATTAGCTCCAATTTGCTGACGTTCCTTGAGTAAAGGAGATGGATTAACAGCAGAACTATCAAAAGTATCAGAAACCTTTTGCACTCCAATTAAATTCGGTGTAGAAGCAAATACTGCAAGTAAGTCTTGATGACCAGGATTTACAGGTAAATCACGATAGATATCTAAACCAATGGCTTTGGGTTGCTGTTGTTTAATTTTCTCTAACACAATGGCTAGAGATTCATCAGACATTGGCCATTGTTTTTGTTGACGAACATCTGCTTCATTAATGTCAACTATAACAATCCGAGAATCTACAGGCTCTGGTGGACGCAGAAGAAAGAATTGATCCAGTGCTGCTAATTCCAACAATTGTAATAATCCAGTCAAGCGCAGCGCAATTACTAAGACTGTAATATGAGGAACTGCAATTATTACACCCCGCCATTGCCAAATTTTGGGTTTCAGTGTTGACCACATTATTTTGCTAATGAATTCTCAGAGGTACAGCAATCAAGGAAAGGTTCAGAGGCGATCGCATCTAACTTAACCGAGGTGAAAAATTTTCGCCAATTCAATTTGACGCTGAGACTATTCGGTTCTGCACGACGTAGTTCTACCAAACTAGTTAGCGCTTCATGCCAAATTCCAGCTTCCGCATAGATAGTAGGCAAAGTCCGCAGATTTGCTGTTTCTAACGCTGTGGATAGGGGTAATTCTGGCTGAACACGTTCCACCCAACCATTTACCCCCGGATTGCCGCTAAAGTCATGAGCATCACACACAATGTTTAAATACCAATTGTAACTTTTACCGACTTCCAGTGCATCGACACTTTCAGGAAGTGTAAAGCTAATAATTCCGGGTTGATTCGGAAGTTGCAAAGTTGTTTCATAAACGACTTTTTGAGAGTTATCAGTTAAGAGTAGAAACCTAGCTGTTTTCACTGAAGTTACAGGTATATACCAGAAAAATGTCGGGTGTGTTGCCAATGTCAGCCCCAATTTATCTGGAGGTATTAAAGAAGTTAATCGTTTATTTCCCCTGAGACAAGTCATACCACGAGTTGAACCACCAGCACTTGCGGGAGGCGCACCCCTTTTTGGTGGTTTAAAGGTCTGACTAATTTGCCAAGTTTTTTTGGTATAACCAGGCTGATATGATGTCTGTGCTGAAGCCATAAGCGGGTGAAAATAGAAAGGTAAGGAAAAGGCTACAAAGTATCGAGATATTTGCTTCCAGTTCATATTGATATATTAAATCCTGTGAATTACCTACTACTACCATAATCTAGCAGTCCATTCCTGAATTTCCCCGTAGGTTTACGTAAAACTCTAAAATCATTCCCAGCTATCAACAAACGCACCAGAAACCAAGCTAAACCTCAGTTTGGCATCGAGAAACGGGTTTTAATGACCTGAAAATATTCGAGAAAATACTGAACCCACTTTCGTCTTGCCAGCAGTTGGGGAGTGTGGGATTGAACGATGAAGTGCAAAATCAGGTTTTTTCAGTTTAAATGCTGAAATCATATCTGAGTCAGCACACAGGAAGTATTTAGAGACTTCCAAATAAAAAAATATCCCGTCGTTTTGAGTACAGGGTGCAGGTTTTTTGTGGAGTTCTCTTAGGTAAATTTTTAGATTTGTTTAAGGGAGCTACTATAGTAATTATTAAATGATATATGAACATAAGGAGTAAACAATGACTAAAAATCAATCGGAAAATGATTCAGAAAACTACAAAGATTGGTATTGTTTTTATGGCGATGGCGAAACTCATGATAAAAAAATTGATGAACTTCCAGCATCACCTCCTTGGCAAAAATTTTTAGATATTGAAAAAGACTCAGAACTAGATAAAGAAATTGAGCAATCTCAAGAAATACAGCAAACAGATATCAAACCTACAGAGTCTAGCATTTTTCAAGTATTTGCTGGAGAATACACTTGTTCAGTTAAATGGGGTGGAGAAACAGGTATTTGGCGTAAAGAATCACAACCAGAACATTTATGGATTTCTTCACAAGGTGAAGTGCAGTTTCGTTCTCGTTTTGGGTTGGCGGTAATTCAAGATTTAACGGTAAATGAGCAAAGGTTATCTTGGGATTTTGGTGATAATCAAACTGCTGCTAGTATCACTTTTAAGGTAAATAGCAAAGATAGCTACTTTTGGGGAGATAATCAAACAGGAAAGTTATTTCAAGGATGGTTGAATTATCCCAAGGAAGGCAAAATAGATTTTCGAGGTAGGTTGGTAATTAGTGATCCATTACAAAGTTTTCCTCCAATTCAAGGTTAACTTTTGAAAGCGCGACGACCTCTCCTACATTAATGGTTTTCGGGTTGTGTGTGCCGTCGGGAAGATTCTACAGTAGCCCTTTACAGTTCTTTGATTATGTTGTGACGCTCTGCATTAGTTGATTGGCCTGAGACGCGATCACTTGCCAATTTCCTTGTATAATCAGGTTTTTAGGAAATAATTGACCACTCAAACCCACAGCGATCGCCCCAGCTTGGATAAATTCTGGAGCATTTTCTAAAGTTACTCCTCCAGTGGGAATTAAGGGAATTTCACCCAGTGGCCCTTGTAAACTTTTAATATAATTAACTCCTCCCACCGCTTGCACAGGAAACACCTTCACACAGCTTGCACCCTGATTCCAAGCAGTGACAATTTCTGTAGGAGTCATTGCACCGGGGATAATTGGCACATCTTGTTTGACTGCGGCTTGAATCATGGCAGAATCAACGTGGGGAGAGAAGAGAAATTGCGCCCCAGAAGCGATCGCCTCTTGCAATTGTCCGACATTAAACAGCGTCCCCGTGCCAATGAGACAATTTGGTAACTCCGCCCGTAATAGACTAATTAATTCCCCAGGGCGATCGCTATTCCAGGTAACTTCAATCAGCCCCATTCCCCCAGCCGCAGCAGCCATAGCCATATTTTGAGCCAACCGCATATCTGAAGCGCGAATAACTGCGATCGCACGGTATTTTTGCAGATGTGATAACCAAACTTGATCAGACATTTCATAAAAACGTGAGTTCTGCTTAAATCTTGTTCCCGCTTGCGGGGAGGAGTTAGGGGTGGGGTCTTATGACACAAAATTGAAGGTACAAGATATGTGTTTTGACTATTCCTAGAGGGAGATCCATACATTTAGTATCATGCGACCTTAGCCAGATGGAATCAGAGATGAAAATTTTTAAGCTAAATGTAGTAAGAACCGAAATTAAACAGGTGTAAAAACCGTATCAAACTTAACTTGCGCGGTGATACGAAATTTAAAACCCGTGCGGGTATTTCTCAATCATTAATTCATTATGGTAGACGCAACTATCACCAGCATAGTCGATGCGGTGCGTGGGTATGCCCACCGATTAACAGGCGCAGATCAAGACTACGACCCATTAATGAATTTAATCGGCAATGCGCGTTTCGTCTTGATTCGCGAAGCCTCCCACGGGACTCATGAATTTTATGAACACCGGGCGGAAATTACCAAGCGACTAATTCAAGAAAAGGGGTTTACAGCCGTAGCGGTGGAAGCGGATTGGCCTGATGCTTACCGAGTTAATCGTTACGTGCAGGGTGTCGATGATGACCCCACACCAGCCGAAGCACTTTTAAATTTCCAACGCTTCCCTTTATAGTATGTATGCTTCCATAGAAGCAGTTCTGGGCTACCTGAATCAAGTTGACCCCGAAGCCGCCCAACGCGCGCGCGATCGCTATTCTTGTTTAGAGCATTTTGGCGAAGATGCTCAAAAATATGGTTATGCTACCAGTTTTGGCATTGCTAAATCTTGTGAGGAACAGGTAATTAATCAACTACAAGAATTGCAACGTCGAACTGCGGAATATATCCAAAAAGATGGGCGAGTTAAAACTGATGAGTTCTTTTATGCCGAACAAAATGCGCGACTAGTCAAAAACGCCGAGCATTACTACCGTTCGATGTTTCAAGGGCGAGTGTCTTCCTGGAATATACGCGATCGCCACATGGCGGAAACTTTAGATCAGCTGGTGGAACATTTAGATCAACAACATCCCCAAGCCAAAGTTGTGGTTTGGGAACACAACTCCCATTTAGGTGACGCAAGAGCCACCGATATGGGGTTAATGGGTGAGGTGAATGTTGGTCAATTGGTCAAAGAACGCTATGGCGATCAGGCTGTAAATATTGGCTTTACCACCTATACGGGTACTGTCACCGCAGTTTCTCACTGGGGCGAAACGGCTCAACTCAAACAGGTTCACTCTGCCTTACCTGGAAGTTATGAAGCTTTATTCCATGAAACTGAAATACCCCAATTTTACCTCAACCTCCGGGAAGAGAATCAAGCAATTGTGGGTTTACGACAACCCAGGCTAGAAAGAGCAATCGGTGTGATTTACCAACCGGAAACTGAGCGTGTGAGTCACTACTTCCATGCTTGTCTCCCCCAACAATTTGACGCAGTGATTTCTATTGATGATACCAAGGGAGTCCAACCTTTAGACCGTGTTCCCACCTGGGAAATGCGGGACGCACCAGAGACTTTTCCCTTTGGTGTTTAGACAAACTATTGAAAACTTCAACGCCAGTTAAAAACTCCAGCTATGACAAACCTTGACCCCATGAGAATGGGAACGCGCTTGGCTAGAAATTGGTGGACAGTTGCATTACGGGGTGCGATCGCGATCATCTTTGGTTTAGCAGCCCTTTTCTGGCCAGATATTACCCTCACAGCTTTGATATTTATCTTTGCTGCCTTTGTCTTAGTCAGTGGAGTATTATTAGCGATCGCTGCCTTCCGAGATGGTCTAACTCATACCCACGGTTGGCTAATGTTGCTCGAAGGTGCAATTGGTATTGCTATTGGCATCATGGCTTTTATCTGGCCAGGGATCACCGCATTAGTCTTGCTTTACCTCATCGCAGCTTGGGCGATCGTCACTGGTGTTTTAGAAATCATCGCAGCCATTCAGATCCGAAAAGAAATTCAAAATGAGTGGTTACTAGCCATAGCAGGCATTGCGTCAGTATTGTTCGGCGTTTTGTTGCTCGTCTGGCCTCTTGCTGGTGCGTTAGCAATCCTGTGGATTATCGGTGCTTACGCCATTATTTTCGGTATCTTACTCCTGATTCTGGCTTTTCGCCTCCGTAGTTGGGGAACTGAACGCAGAATCTTTTAAACACTTCAACAATTAATTGGAGGAAAAAATCATGGTATTAAGTCGCTGGGAACCTTTTAGAGAAATAGAAACCATGCAACGGCAGATGAGTCGTCTACTAGATCAAATAGCACCCTCAACTGATACAGGCGAGATCATCAGCGATAGACTGACATTTATACCCCCCGCAGAACTGGAAGAAACCTCTGATGATATTAAACTGTGGATGGAAATTCCTGGTATTGACCCCCAAAACTTAGATGTCAAAGTTGCCGCAGATACAGTTTCCGTCACCGGTGAACGTAAATCTGAAATTAGGGAAGAAGAAAGAAGAGGGATGAGGCGTTCAGAGTTTCGTTATGGCAGATTTCAAAGAGTAATACCTCTACCATCTCGAATCCAAAACGATAAAGTCCAGGCCGACTTTAAAAATGGTGTTTTGTGTCTCACCATGCCAAAAGCCGAAGAAGAAAAAACCAGAGTTGTAACTGTTCAATTACCAGGACAAAGCCAACAAGGGCAAATCTCCGGAGGTCAAAAACAGAAATAAAACCATTGTGGGGTGGGCATACTTCGGCAAGCTCAGTACAAGTCTTGCCTGCCCTTGTGTACCTCATCAAAATGAATGTGCTGTAAGAATTACGAATTACGAACAGTACAAAAGCATATCAGTCGCTTCTGGGTACAACTGTAAAATAGTAAAGATCCCCGACTTCTTCAAGAAGTCGGGGATCTGAGTCTTAGCTCAAAATCAGGAGACTGTACCAAATCCGCCGCCGCCAGGGGTTTCAATGATGAAAACATCTCCAGGCTGCATTTGTACTGTGGCGGTACTGTTTAAATTTTCTTGGGTTCCGTCTTGACGTTCTATCCAGTTGTGTCCTACTTGTCCTGGTTTCCCTCCATTTAATGCAAAGGGTGGAACTAAGCGATGGCTAGAGAGAATATTTGCTGTCATGGGTTCTAAAAACCGAATGCGGCGAATTACGCCATCACCACCGGAATATTGACCTTTACCGCCGCTATCAGGACGCAGACTAAAGCTTTCTACTAATACAGGATAACGGGTTTCTAACACTTCGGGGTCAGTTAATCGGGAGTTGGTCATGTGGGTATGGACTGCATCAGTACCATTAAAATTAGCTCCTGCACCTGAACCGCCGCAAATGGTTTCATAATATTGATAACGCTGATTTCCAAAGGTAAAATTATTCATTGTTCCCTGGGAACCAGCCATGACACCCAATGCACCATATAAAGCATCAACAATAGTTTGGGAGGTTTCCACGTTACCTGCTACCACTGCGGCGGGATAAGTGGGGTTAAGCATACAGCCAATTGGCACAATTATTTCTAGAGGGTTCAGACAGCCAGCATTCAGGGGAATATTATCATCGACTAAGGTGCGGAAGACATATAAAACTGCGGCTTGAGTGACAGCTTTGGGAGCATTAAAGTTGCTTTTTAATTGTGGAGATGTACCAGTAAAATCAATGGTTGCACTGCGATTTTTTCTGTCAATTGTGACTGTAACTTTAATTTCTGCCCCATTATCCATTGCATAACTAAATGAGCCATTTTTGAGCAGATTTATGGCTCGCCTTACTGCTTCTTCGGCATTGTCTTGCACAAAGTTCATGTAAGACTGCACTGTTTCAATACCGTATTGATTAACCATTTTTTGGAGTTCTTGCACTCCTCTATTATTGGCAGCAATTTGAGCTTTGAAATCAGCAATGTTTTGGTCAGGGTTACGCGCTGGATAGGGATGATTTGCAAGTATTCCTCGTACTGAAGTTTCTTGAAATTCACCTTGTTCCACTAAGAGAAAATTATCAAATAAAATACCTTCTTCTTCTACTGTGGTGCTGTGGGGAGGCATGGAACCGGGTGTAATTCCACCGATATCGGCTTGGTGTCCACGAGAAGCCACATAAAACAGGGGAATTGAGGTTTTAGTAGTATCTTCGAGGAAAACGGGGGTAATGGCGGTGACATCTGGCAGGTGAGTTCCGCCGTTATAGGGATTGTTGGATAGGTAAACATTTCCAGGTTTAATGGTGTCGCCTTTATCGTTAATTAAGCTGCGGACGCTTTCACTCATTGAGCCTAAATGTACGGGAATATGGGGGGCGTTGGCAACTAATAATCCTGAAGTGTCAAAGATGGCGCAGGAGAAATCAAGGCGTTCTTTGATGTTTACTGATGCGGCTGTGTTTTGCAGCACGATTCCCATTTGTTCGGCGATAAATTGATAGAGGTTTTTGAAGATTTCTAGGCGGACGGGATCGGGTTGATGTGTTGTGTACATGATTGGTTTTTTAACGCAAAGGTACGCGGAGGTTTTGGAGGGGAGAATTTTTCTATTATTAGGAACGTTGTAGAATTAAATGATTGCGTTCGGTTAATCTGGCTTGCCAATCAGGTTCAACTACTATTGTGCTGATTTTTTCGATGATTATAGCAGCACCACTAATTATATCTTCTGGTTGTAAATCTTCTCTCTGATAAATGGGTGTATTATGCCATTTATTACCTGTAAATATTCTGACTATTTCCACGGGTTTTGGTGGTTCATCTATGGGACGGGTACGAGTTATTAAGGGTTCTTCGGGTGTATCCATTTCTTGAATTACTTCTACTGAGACTGATTCGATAATTAAGGTTTTCTCTGATTGAATGAAACCGTAGCGGGTTTGATGTTCAATTTCAAATTCTTGGCGCATGATTGCCACATCTGAAGTAAAGTTAATATTTAAGGTTGAGTTAGTACCTTCGTATTTTAAATTCAATTTCTGCACTACTAACTGTTGATCATTTACGCCTTCTGAGGTTAATTCACTTCTAGCTTGGGTTTCTAATGTCGCCATTATTTGTTGTAATTGCGGGATGATTTCCGGGTTTAAAGGCTGTTCTACTCCGGCTTCTCTAATTGACCTAATATCAGCTAATCCCATACCATAAGCGGATAAAACCCCGGCGTAAGGATGCAGAAATATGGTTTTCATGCCTAATGTATCGGCGATTAAACAAGCAACTTGCGCCCCAGCCCCACCAAAACAACACAGGGTATATTGACTGACATCATAGCCTCGTTGTAGACTGATTTTTTTAATGGCGTTTGCCATATTTTCCACTGCGATCGCTATAAATCCAGCTGCTACTTGTTCTGGTGTACGATGGTTGTCTGTAACATCGGCAATTTCTTGGGCTAATTGGGTGAATTTCTCAATAACAATACCTCGATCTAAAGGCAAATTACCATCTAAGCCAAACACAGAGGGGAAGTATTGCGGGTGAATTTTGCCTAACATGACATTGGCATCTGTCACTGTTAATTGACCACCTCTGCGGTAACAAGCAGGCCCAGGATTTGAACCCGCAGATTCGGGGCCGACACGATAACTGGAACCATCAAAAAATAGAATTGAACCGCCACCAGCCGCAATAGTATTAATTGCTAATACGGGAACTCGCATCCGCGCCCCAGCAATTTCGGAATCTAATTGGCGTTCATATTCTCCTTTAAAGTGGGCAACATCTGTACTAGTTCCGCCCATATCAAAGGTAATTACTAACTGAAAATCTGCTCTTTGACTGGTTTGAACTGCGCCGACTATCCCCCCAGCCGGGCCGCTTAAAATACTATCTTTACCTTGAAATTGTTGGGCTGCTACTAATCCGCCGTCAGATTTCATAAACATTAATTTGACTGCGGGTAATTGATTAGCAATTTGGTTAACGTAGCGGCGCAGAATTGGTGTTAAATAAGCATCTATAACTGTTGTATCACCTCGGCTAACTATTTTCATTAAAGGGCTAACTTGATGAGATACAGATATTTGTGTAAAGCCGATTTCTTGGGCAATTTGGGCTATTTGTTGTTCATGTTGGGGATAGCGATCGCTGTGCATTAAAACTATGGCACAACTGCGAACACCTGTGTGATAAACTGTCTGTAAATTTTGTTTTACTTGTTGAATATTAACGGGTGTTAATTCCTCACCCTGGGCATTATAGCGCTCATTTACTTCAATTACTTGTTCATATAACATCGTTGGTAAAACAATATGACGGGCAAAGATATCAGGGCGATTTTGGTAGCCAATACGGAGGGCATCTTTAAAGCCTTTGGTAATCAGAAGAACGACGCGATCGCCTTTTCTTTCTAAGAGAGCATTTGTGGCTACTGTTGTTCCCATTTTGACTACTTCTATGGCTGTAGTGGGAATGGTTTCGTTACCTGCCAAACTCATGATATCCCGAATACCTTGAATGGCTGCATCTTGATATTGTTCGGGATTTTCTGAAAGTAATTTGTAGACTATTACCCATTGTTGATCAGGAATAGATACAATTAAAAAACGGTCAGGATGTTTGGATAGTTTATCGATAATTGCTTGATCGTCAGTGACAGCAACTATATCTGTGAATGTACCGCCTCGGTCTGCAAAAAATTTCAGCATTACTTATTTCCTTGATGGTCTAAAATTAAGATAACAATGGGTTTGAGGAGATTTCTACTGCATCTGTAGAATATTTAAACGACAGGTGTGAATAATTAGGAAATAACTATAAATTATTGACGATATCCCATTGCCATTTTTGCTTTTGTGCATTCCATTGGACACCAACTATTTCTGAGGGAGGATGCGGGCGATCGCCATTTTCATTAAATTCAATAATTCCTGTAACTCCCTGTACTTGTTTTCTTTGTTCTTTGAAATATTGATTGAGATGTATTAGCAAAGATTGACTATCTTGAATCTGATATTTTTCGAGAACTCTGAGAATTATTAACACTGAATCAAAAGCTGTAGCGCTGCGCCATGTTAAGTTTTCTTCTCCCCATAATTGCGTAGCTATCTGACAAAATTGCTGAGACAAGGAATTATCACTATGATAGCCATTTCTGCGGCTGTTGATATGCCAAGGAATACAAGCAATAATTTGGCACTGTTCTTGATTAATCTGATTATATTGGTTTTGTTCATGAATCCAATGCAAAACATTTTCTTGGTAAAATGTCGCCGAACCAGCTATTAAAGATTTATTGAGATTTAACCGACTAATTAAACCAGAATTATTCAGAGAATTAGGTTCAATACCACCATCAGGAATTATAATGATGATATCAACATTGTCTTGGTTAATAGTTTCTAAGTAATCTTGAATTTGATAATAGGTTTCACTAATATATCCACATTCTTTTACAAGAACGAACTGTTTTTGATGTGGTGATAAATATTCTTTAAAACTATTTTTATAGGAGGTGCTATAACTGCTATTCTGGTTATAGATAATAGCCACTTTTTTTAAGCCTTGATGGGAAAAATTTTTGAGCAAATAACTAGCTAAATATGCAGCACTCACACTATCTTGAGTAGTTATTCTAAAAAAGGATAAACTTTTACCTCTAGATAAATGTGAAAGTTCATTAGATGTACTACTGGAATTTACTAAAGCTAGACTATTCTGAGAATAAAAATGTAGTGCTTTTTGAGTCATTTCGCTGGAGTAATGACCAATAATAGCTATCAAATTTAATTGTGGGGCTAAGTTTGCTAAATTTTCTGCTGTTTGGTTATATGGGTCATATAAATTATTCGGATCATTAACAATCAGAATTTTTAAAGATATTTGACTACCTGTATTATTGAGGTTAAAAAATTTATCTGGTTTGATGTCATCTAAATTTATTTCTTTATCTACAGAAAGTTTCTCAAAAACTGGTAAATTTATTTGTAATTGAATTTGGGCAATTCCTTGCAAAATCTCAGCAGCTACATGACCCTGATTGTGATGAAATGGTACAACTACAGCCAGAGTATAAGTTTTTATTTTTTTCGTTTGTAAAAGCGATTGTTTATATTCAATCAAACAATTATTTATATAAATTAAGACTTCAGAATTCCCAGTTTTGTAAATTTCTAATTCTTTTTTCCAAGCCGAGATAAAACACTTTAAAGCTTGGTAATAAAGTCCTTGTTGATAAAATTGTGTTCCTTCTATTTGAAACTGAACAATTTCTTGATTAGGAGGATGCAGAAAAATTTGTCTACCAAAGCTACCTTGAAAGTTATCATTGTTTAGTTGAGGGGGAGGATTTAATTTATAATTTTTATTTGGTTCTAGTAATAAATTCAAAATTACGACCCAGTTACCAGCTATCTGTTCTTGCTCAACTTGCAATGTTTCTGCTATTCTAGGATAAATATATTTACTCAGTCTATCTCTAATATTTTGCTCAGAGAGTTTGGCTATATTAGCTATTTGTTGCCGAGAATATCCTAATAGAGATTGACAGATAATTTTCTTGTCTAGGTCGCTTAGTGGCTTTTTGTTTGCACTTGCTTCTAATTTTTCAAAGAACAGAGAAATATTAATACTTAGCTGTTCTATGACTTGCTGACAATTTTGGCACATATTATTACATCATCTGTTTCTCACAATAATAGTCTGATTGTTAAATCAGGTTATCTATGTCTGTAGATAAATTTTGCTACAGATATAGTAAGGGACTTACTAGAAATAAATTATCCAAATAAACGTTAGCGTAGCTTGCCGAAGGCTACCACAGAGACGCAGAGTACACAGAGTTATGAGGGTTTGAAAGGTTTTCTGCGTTAGGTGGTTGGGTGTTTTTTTATTTGGAAGTCCCTTGATGGATTCCGATATTCGTTTCAATCCCTGATAGGGATTTGGGTTAATTGCAATTTTTAGATTAAGAGGTTTTTTGCCCTTCTATTTTTTGTTTCAATCCCTGATAGGGATTTGGGTTAATTGCAATTCGTCCCAGTCTTCATCAGTTCCATTGAGGATAGAGTTTCAATCCCTGATAGGGATTTGGGTTAATTGCAATAGTCCTGCGATCGCCATTAATTTACTCCTACTTTGTTTCAATCCCTGATAGGGATTTGGGTTAATTGCAATATATTCTCCAATCCGGGTAACGAGCGATCGCATCCTCGTTTCAATCCCTGATAGGGATTTGGGTTAATTGCAATAGTCCCGCCGTATGATCCAGGATATCCTTCGGATCTGTTTCAATCCCTGATAGGGATTTGGGTTAATTGCAATCTTCTCTTATTTCTCCGCCTAGCTGGTATCTTCGGTTTCAATCCCTGATAGGGATTTGGGTTAATTGCAATCTGAGCGTCCAAGTCTGCATTAGTTAACAAATCGTTTCAATCCCTGATAGGGATTTGGGTTAATTGCAATAAAGGGTGTTCATATTTGGGATTAAAGCTAGTGCAGTTTCAATCCCTGATAGGGATTTGGGTTAATTGCAATAGGAATTTTCAGCATGGTATTATATACAAGAGGCGTTTCAATCCCTGATAGGGATTTGGGTTAATTGCAATGTAATGTGTAGCACATTAAAGGTATGTCCAGAAAAGTTTCAATCCCTGATAGGGATTTGGGTTAATTGCAATTTTAACTTTTGCGCTTACAATCATTCCTCTAAGGTTTCAATCCCTGATAGGGATTTGGGTTAATTGCAATGTGGTGGAGATCCTAATAATCCTCAACTACCTGGAGTTTCAATCCCTGATAGGGATTTGGGTTAATTGCAATCAAAGTTGGGGCATCCACAACTTACTTGTTTTAGGAGTTTCAATCCCTGATAGGGATTTGGGTTAATTGCAATCTGACTATCACTTTACACTATTTTTGATTTTCTATTGTTTCAATCCCTGATAGGGATTTGGGTTAATTGCAATGATAGGTGGGTGGGGTGGGGTGGAGTAGTAATCATCAAGTTTCAATCCCTGATAGGGATTTGGGTTAATTGCAATTTTGATAATCAGTATCACACGGTTCACCTTCAAAGGTTTCAATCCCTGATAGGGATTTGGGTTAATTGCAATTTCAGGCGGTAGGCGATCGTTTCCCACTGATTAAAGTTTCAATCCCTGATAGGGATTTGGGTTAATTGCAATGAGGATGCAAGGTTAAAGTGTAAGGTCAAGTTTGTTTCAATCCCTGATAGGGATTTGGGTTAATTGCAATTTCAGGGTGGAGCATACACCCAAACCAGTTATAAGTTTCAATCCCTGATAGGGATTTGGGTTAATTGCAATCCATTTTCGTTGGCAGCGAGAGCAACTTAGAACGTTTCAATCCCTGATAGGGATTTGGGTTAATTGCAATGCTGAATTTTAACGCCAAACCCTTCTTTGTTAGAAGTTTCAATCCCTGATAGGGATTTGGGTTAATTGCAATTAAAAAATGGTATTGCTTTAGAATCTTTTACTATGTTTCAATCCCTGATAGGGATTTGGGTTAATTGCAATGCAATAATAGAGGGATACCCCTCTATATCCCAGGTGGTTTCAATCCCTGATAGGGATTTGGGTTAATTGCAATGATTTGATGAACAAACTTCACATCATTTTTCTAGTTTCAATCCCTGATAGGGATTTGGGTTAATTGCAATTTGTTAGCGGGTTGATCTGTGAAACCAACTCTCAAGTTTCAATCCCTGATAGGGATTTGGGTTAATTGCAATTAAAAATGAAAGGTATTAAGCAAGTAACAATTGATCGTTTCAATCCCTGATAGGGATTTGGGTTAATTGCAATTTTTGTACGTCAGGCGATCGCCGATAAGATGTAATTAGTTTCAATCCCTGATAGGGATTTGGGTTAATTGCAATCTTAAGAGTCACCAACGAGATGATTGAGAAAGCTATTAGTTTCAATCCCTGATAGGGATTTGGGTTAATTGCAATCTAGCGAGTAACCAGATTGTGCTATTTGAGATTTGTTTCAATCCCTGATAGGGATTTGGGTTAATTGCAATAACTTGGATAGTAGGAATAGCAACGTAGGTTTCTAGTTTCAATCCCTGATAGGGATTTGGGTTAATTGCAATGTAAAGATGACAAATCTCTTAATCCCGTTCGCAGTTTCAATCCCTGATAGGGATTTGGGTTAATTGCAATCCTAGCGCTACAGGTTAAGTTTTCCGACCAAGAGCGTTTCAATCCCTGATAGGGATTTGGGTTAATTGCAATGTGGATTGGGTTGGGAAAAGTGGGGAGGGAGCAGGTTTCAATCCCTGATAGGGATTTGGGTTAATTGCAATGTAGAGCGAGGGCAGTTGTGGCTACACAAGAAAGGCGTTTCAATCCCTGATAGGGATTTGGGTTAATTGCAATAAAACGCTTCCAAAATCTCAGCGTCCTCCATGCGTTTCAATCCCTGATAGGGATTTGGGTTAATTGCAATATTTGCCGCTTTGTTTTACGGCTTGCGTACCCAGAAAGTTTCAATCCCTGATAGGGATTTGGGTTAATTGCAATTCCTCCCCAAGAACTTATCCACAAAGATCCAGAGTTTCAATCCCTGATAGGGATTTGGGTTAATTGCAATAAGTAAGCGGAAATTCACCGCGTTATTTGCTTCAGTTTCAATCCCTGATAGGGATTTGGGTTAATTGCAATAAGTTCCCGTTAGTTAGAGTTTATGAATATGTGGGGTTTCAATCCCTGATAGGGATTTGGGTTAATTGCAATCTTACAGCTTGGTGATCGCTCTCTATAGCACAGTTTCAATCCCTGATAGGGATTTGGGTTAATTGCAATCAAAGTAACGTTGAGTTGCTTGAATACCCACAAAAGTTTCAATCCCTGATAGGGATTTGGGTTAATTGCAATATTATGGTTCCAGAGAAGAGGACAAACACCTTCGCTGTTTCAATCCCTGATAGGGATTTGGGTTAATTGCAATAATTTTCATCGCTTTGGAGCAAATGGTCGGTAAAGTTTCAATCCCTGATAGGGATTTGGGTTAATTGCAATAGTAGATGCGTTCACTCTAGCCAGTGCTTTGATGTTTCAATCCCTGATAGGGATTTGGGTTAATTGCAATACGGTTACCAGAACTAATGTTAACTCCTACTGAATACGTTTCAATCCCTGATAGGGATTTGGGTTAATTGCAATCTCCCCCGACGCAAGAAAGAGTTTTACGAAAAGTTAAATGTTTCAATCCCTGATAGGGATTTGGGTTAATTGCAATCATTTAAAGCCATTTTCGGAGAAAGGCAAACCGTAGGTTTCAATCCCTGATAGGGATTTGGGTTAATTGCAATGAAGCTAGGTGGATTTTTTGGTGCTGTTGCTTTCTTTGTTTCAATCCCTGATAGGGATTTGGGTTAATTGCAATTCGGAGCGCTATTGTTTCTGTGGGGGTTATTGATGTTTCAATCCCTGATAGGGATTTGGGTTAATTGCAATCTGTTGTAAATCGGTTTCCGTTTCTAATACCTTGTTTCAATCCCTGATAGGGATTTGGGTTAATTGCAATAACAATGTGTGCTGATCCAAACTTTCTTGCAAGTCCTGTTTCAATCCCTGATAGGGATTTGGGTTAATTGCAATGCAAGCGTTTAAAGCCGCAGCAATCAGTGTTTGTACTTGTTTCAATCCCTGATAGGGATTTGGGTTAATTGCAATAGGGACAAATCAAAAACATGAAAGTACAAGTAAAGTTTCAATCCCTGATAGGGATTTGGGTTAATTGCAATCTGCAACCGAAGTTTTTTATTCGATGCACTCTGGTTTCAATCCCTGATAGGGATTTGGGTTAATTGCAATTTACCAGGATATTATTCTAAACAACAAATAACAAAGTTTCAATCCCTGATAGGGATTTGGGTTAATTGCAATTTTTAGGTCAAATTGTTTTAATTTATACCCAAAAGTTTCAATCCCTGATAGGGATTTGGGTTAATTGCAATATTAGGACAGCACCAGGTACTGCTGGATGTGTGGGGTTTCAATCCCTGATAGGGATTTGGGTTAATTGCAATCTCTTCCCGATTGCCAAATCAAAAGCGCGCTGGTGGTTTCAATCCCTGATAGGGATTTGGGTTAATTGCAATGCGATAATTCAGAACAGACGCTTTGATTGCAACTAGTTTCAATCCCTGATAGGGATTTGGGTTAATTGCAATTAGTCAGAGCTTCATCTTTAGGGAGGTGCTGTAAGTTTCAATCCCTGATAGGGATTTGGGTTAATTGCAATTCTGTCCAGCCAAATGGGTAATCAATTGTGCCTGGTTTCAATCCCTGATAGGGATTTGGGTTAATTGCAATTATAAAAATAAATAAGCAATATCTCGACGTAAAAAGTTTCAATCCCTGATAGGGATTTGGGTTAATTGCAATGATTTGCTGTTCTAGTTCAAGTTTTTTGTCTAATGTTTCAATCCCTGATAGGGATTTGGGTTAATTGCAATGTGAGTTATTATAAGATTTCAAGGGTTGGTCTTTGTTTCAATCCCTGATAGGGATTTGGGTTAATTGCAATCGCTAAACCCTCTCATTTTTCCTGCCACTGACCACGTTTCAATCCCTGATAGGGATTTGGGTTAATTGCAATGGCATTTATTGCCGAGTACATGAACCAAGAATGCAGTTTCAATCCCTGATAGGGATTTGGGTTAATTGCAATCAGTTTTGAAATTAAAGACAATCATGAAGTCTTAGTTTCAATCCCTGATAGGGATTTGGGTTAATTGCAATTCAACAGTGGATTCAATAGTCGGAATTTTCCTAGGAAGTTTCAATCCCTGATAGGGATTTGGGTTAATTGCAATCTTCATCCTACCCAAGTCCCCCGCTTTGGCGAAAAGTTTCAATCCCTGATAGGGATTTGGGTTAATTGCAATAAGATATTCTCTATATTCTATAAAAAATACTATCCCGTTTCAATCCCTGATAGGGATTTGGGTTAATTGCAATTTTATTCTGTCGAGGAAGTTATGTCGAGGAAGTTGTTTCAATCCCTGATAGGGATTTGGGTTAATTGCAATTCGCTTGGACTGCTTATTCGGTCGTATAATAAACGTTTCAATCCCTGATAGGGATTTGGGTTAATTGCAATAGTACACCGCCGCCGACTTAGAAATGATCGAAGAGTTTCAATCCCTGATAGGGATTTGGGTTAATTGCAATTGCTGATTAATTTCTGTTACTATAATTAATATACAGTTTCAATCCCTGATAGGGATTTGGGTTAATTGCAATCGAACACTCCGCCTATTCTCTATTCGCCCCTCTTCTGTTTCAATCCCTGATAGGGATTTGGGTTAATTGCAATAATTCTCCCGAACTTTTTCCCAACGCCCATCCCGTTTCAATCCCTGATAGGGATTTGGGTTAATTGCAATATTTGCAAAGTATTAGGTAGGGGGTTTGGATGCACGTTTCAATCCCTGATAGGGATTTGGGTTAATTGCAATTCTACCATATCTTATTTTTACGGCTGAAGTATGGGGGTTTCAATCCCTGATAGGGATTTGGGTTAATTGCAATTTGCCAGCTACAACCACTACAGCCGCATTATCAATCGTTTCAATCCCTGATAGGGATTTGGGTTAATTGCAATCAATATTTATGGCAGATGGCATGGGAGACTAAGAATTTCAATCCCTGATAGGGATTTGGGTTAATTGCAATTATAAACCAAGGAATGTTTCTCAGATAAGTTAGATTTCAATCCCTGATAGGGATTTGGGTTAATTGCAATGCCAAAAGTTTCTATGTCGAAACCAATTTCAAAGATTTCAATCCCTGATAGGGATTTGGGTTAATTGCAATCCAAATTTAGTTTGATTCTAAATTCCAGTTAAAATTTCAATCCCTGATAGGGATTTGGGTTAATTGCAATTTGCCTTGCGAGTCAAGTCTCTGGTTCTCCAGTTAGTAATTTCAATCCCTGATAGGGATTTGGGTTAATTGCAATTACAACTCTGCTATATCCGTATCCCATTCAATTCCATTTCAATCCCTGATAGGGATTTGGGTTAATTGCAATTATTGCTGTCCCCATGTTAAGGAAGCATTGATTTTATTTCAATCCCTGATAGGGATTTGGGTTAATTGCAATTAAGATTTCTTCAGTTGGCGGAAATTCTTTTTTCTATTTCAATCCCTGATAGGGATTTGGGTTAATTGCAATCTCAAAGCTTTTATTAGAAAGTGGTTGGGGGTGATTTCAATCCCTGATAGGGATTTGGGTTAATTGCAATAAATCTACCTGTTAGGGTGCAATTCCAGATAAGTATTTCAATCCCTGATAGGGATTTGGGTTAATTGCAATTCTACAAATGGTAGGCACAGAAATTGGTCAGGCATACATTTCAATCCCTGATAGGGATTTGGGTTAATTGCAATAATACGACGATAGTCCGCTAGGTCGAGAGCTTATTTCAATCCCTGATAGGGATTTGGGTTAATTGCAATCTAAGTATATAGGGGGTGTTTTTTAGTATGTTTTTTATTTCAATCCCTGATAGGGATTTGGGTTAATTGCAATTCAGTCCTTATTTTTAAAGAATAGGAATTAAGCATTTCAATCCCTGATAGGGATTTGGGTTAATTGCAATTAATGAGTGATTTACTCCAGTTGGGGGTTGGTGAGATTTCAATCCCTGATAGGGATTTGGGTTAATTGCAATATAGTTTCATTGCTCTCCTTTCTCATCTCTTCATTCATTTCAATCCCTGATAGGGATTTGGGTTAATTGCAATTTTAACAAGCGCGTAGTCAAGATTTATGCCCCGCCCCATTTCAATCCCTGATAGGGATTTGGGTTAATTGCAATAAAATATGAGTCTCTTTACATGGGAGTGGTTGAAAATTTCAATCCCTGATAGGGATTTGGGTTAATTGCAATGAAATATATTTTGAAATTCCCTGGTCAGGCATCGATTTCAATCCCTGATAGGGATTTGGGTTAATTGCAATGGGAGCATCAAGGGATTAATTAGCCATAGCCAAATTTCAATCCCTGATAGGGATTTGGGTTAATTGCAATTATTTGGAGGAGGCATTACCGCAGGTGGGCGCACGAATTTCAATCCCTGATAGGGATTTGGGTTAATTGCAATCTTTCCCAGAGTCTTTGGACATCCCAGTCTCGCCAATTTCAATCCCTGATAGGGATTTGGGTTAATTGCAATCTTCTTGCTTGCGGAACTTCTTACCATAGTCGCGAATTTCAATCCCTGATAGGGATTTGGGTTAATTGCAATGAGCCGCCCGTTCTCAAGCAGTGTGCAACATAGGATAGTCGCGAATTTCAATCCCTGATAGGGATTTGGGTTAATTGCAATCGAATCCACCACCCGCCTTGCTGGGCAAGGGTTCCATTTCAATCCCTGATAGGGATTTGGGTTAATTGCAATATACTTCCTACCTCTTCACCATCTCGCTTAATAATGTATTTCAATCCCTGATAGGGATTTGGGTTAATTGCAATATTTTAGACAAGGTATGGCGGGGGCATTCATCAAATTTCAATCCCTGATAGGGATTTGGGTTAATTGCAATTCTTCATTTCTGAGAAAAGCAGCATATATAGTTGGCTTATTTCAATCCCTGATAGGGATTTGGGTTAATTGCAATTGATGAATTACCGATTAGAACTTTTAGATGGTAAATATTTCAATCCCTGATAGGGATTTGGGTTAATTGCAATGAAAAGAGGGCAGCGCATAGAAGAAAGATGTCAGATTTCAATCCCTGATAGGGATTTGGGTTAATTGCAATTTTGTCCGGCCTCTAAAGGAATTGAGCGTCCTACCGTATTTCAATCCCTGATAGGGATTTGGGTTAATTGCAATTCAGCGAAGCAAGTCCTGATGTAGTCAAAGAAATTCATTTCAATCCCTGATAGGGATTTGGGTTAATTGCAATGTAGGTGCAAGTGCCACAGGTGGAGCAACTGTTGAATTTCAATCCCTGATAGGGATTTGGGTTAATTGCAATGCAATACGGAAGTGCCTTGCCTTACGTGAATCTAGATTTCAATCCCTGATAGGGATTTGG
The DNA here is from genome assembly GCF_034931045.1 of Nodularia sp. UHCC 0506. Taxonomy (NCBI): domain Bacteria; kingdom Bacillati; phylum Cyanobacteriota; class Cyanophyceae; order Nostocales; family Nodulariaceae; genus Nodularia; species Nodularia sp. UHCC 0506. The sequence goes on along the minus strand of NZ_JAYGHH010000005.1, from coordinate 168,161 downwards.
GTTAATTGCAATGCGATCGTAGTTGCCGATATCAAAATCAATCAGTCCCATTTCAATCCCTGATAGGGATTTGGGTTAATTGCAATTGTGAATTTGCCGTCATCAATTGGTTGAACGCCAAAATTTCAATCCCTGATAGGGATTTGGGTTAATTGCAATTGTTCTGAATTATCGCTTCATTCCAGCGATAGTCATTTCAATCCCTGATAGGGATTTGGGTTAATTGCAATGAATGATGAGGATGAAATTTCACGAGAAGTCCAATTTCAATCCCTGATAGGGATTTGGGTTAATTGCAATGATGGGAAGGCAGGTCAGGCTCAAAGCAGTGCAATTTCAATCCCTGATAGGGATTTGGGTTAATTGCAATGCCATCCCTACCCCCAATATCTATAGTTTGGTGATTTCAATCCCTGATAGGGATTTGGGTTAATTGCAATCATTAATTTCAATATCGAAATCAGCGTTAGGCACCAATTTCAATCCCTGATAGGGATTTGGGTTAATTGCAATTCAGGGAATGGTAACTCAAATGGTGCTGAAGCTGGTATATTTCAATCCCTGATAGGGATTTGGGTTAATTGCAATGGAAAAGTCCCGCAGATGCTTGTTCGGTTGTGTGATTTCAATCCCTGATAGGGATTTGGGTTAATTGCAATTAGTTCAATTCCACTGATTTAAGAGGAATGTTGTATTTCAATCCCTGATAGGGATTTGGGTTAATTGCAATTCAAAGTTGGAGAATGCGATCGCCATTCCTTCGAGGATTTCAATCCCTGATAGGGATTTGGGTTAATTGCAATCGTCAGAAATTGCCTTGTAAATTTTTTCTTTCTGTTATTTCAATCCCTGATAGGGATTTGGGTTAATTGCAATTCCTGGAGTTTGGGTTATCTGAATTGAGTAGAGTTATTTCAATCCCTGATAGGGATTTGGGTTAATTGCAATAGTTGCCCCTTTCCGAGAACACTTGCGTTTCTCAATTTCAATCCCTGATAGGGATTTGGGTTAATTGCAATATGATACTAGATAGTTGAGTCATCACTTCTATGTAATTTCAATCCCTGATAGGGATTTGGGTTAATTGCAATCATTAATTCCTCCGCGCTATCGCCCCAATGTAAATTTCAATCCCTGATAGGGATTTGGGTTAATTGCAATGCAAAGTCTAAGCGATATCTCTTGGCTTAATGTAATTTCAATCCCTGATAGGGATTTGGGTTAATTGCAATTTTGTAAGCTGCTTTGATTTGATCTAGCATGATATTTCAATCCCTGATAGGGATTTGGGTTAATTGCAATATATCTCCCAACGTTCTCGACTTTCGTTGACGTGATTTCAATCCCTGATAGGGATTTGGGTTAATTGCAATTTAGTGAGCGATATGATAGATCCTGTAATTACAGCACTTAAAATTTCAATCCCTGATAGGGATTTGGGTTAATTGCAATATCATCCCCTAGCGCGGGGATGATGAGAATAACGACGGCAAAACTACTAGCAGCTTTAATATACTGTTGATAAGGTTGAGGATCTCCGCCTTTGCGCTCTAGTTCGTTTAAAACTATTCTCAAGCGGTCAACAATTGCCGTCCGTTCTGCCTGAAGATCGATTACAGTTATGACTAGTTGATTTTTCAAGTTTGACTCAGATGCAATGCTTGTTCCCAACTGTTTTATTGCTATTTCCAGGTTTTGGCTTTTTTGATTGAGGCTATGTATATCATTGACAACTTTGATGGGGCCAGCAATTGTTGTACCACGGTGGGTTGTGATTTGGGTTGTTGCTAAAACAATTGACACTTTGTCGAGATTCTGGGAAAACTGATCAGTTGGGTTAACTTGGTTTTGATTAATCCCGATAATTAATTCTCTGGCTTTAATTAAAGATTTTTGTGCCTCTGCTAATTCCTGGTTTAGCCGTGTAAATTCTGACGATTCTGGTGCAGCATCCTTAAAGGCTATTTGTGCATCTTCAAAGGCATTAATAGCTGCTTCTAGTGTGTCAATTTTGCGAGTGGCACTTTCGTATGCTAGAGAATTGGCTGTAATTTCTCTTCTGAATTGTTTGGCTTGATTAAGGGTTTTTTTGGCTTGATAAAGTTCGCCGATTTCTTTAGCTTTGTTTAAAGCACTGCTTAAGGCGACATTCTTTTGAACTTCTGTTTTTGTGGCTGTGGCTTGCTTGACAGCTGACTGAGCTTTTTTGAGGTTGTCTTTAGCTTCTTCTACCTTTGTTGTCGCTTTTTGAAACTCTGGTAAGCCAATATCATGACGAGATTGGTATTTTTGAGCTGCTTTGAGGGATTGTTTGGCTTGTTCTAAAGCCTGAGTTGCTTCTTGCTGTTTTTTGATGGTTTGATTTTGCCGCTTGATGGCAATTTCCGCATGACTAATTTTTTTAACTTTATCTTTGAGTAATAACAGCCATGCTGCTGTTTCGTTATGAAGTTCTGCCAGGATAAGTGGTTTAACTAATAAACGTAGCTCATCAACAGGAATTTCTGAATTTTCAGTTGTAATTGCGGCTGTAGCATCCCCGCTAATTACAGGTTGAACGGTTTCACTTCTAGTTTCTTCAGCTTTGACTGTTGGCGATAGCGAAGCGCTGCTGCAAGCAGATCGCCCCAGTGTACCAAATACTGTGACAGCGCAAACAATACTAACGAGAAAAATAGCACGAACTCGATAGTGCATCACGGTCTGTTTCCCCTCGCACCCCAAAATTATTTATATTGCGTAATTAATAAAACTTTATAGTTCTAATTCTATATAACAGAAAATTTTCATTTTTGAAAAGTGTATTGATAAAAATTTATATTGTCTGATCCGGGACAGGGAATAAAAAGATAAAGTTCCCAATTTTTCGTACTTAGTCAACAAAAATAACTGGCATAGCGATCGCATAAATCCACTGTTGACGAATAATGATATAAGTGTCTACCGATACGATTACGGCTTATGCCATCTTCACCTGACGACCTCTTAAAAATTCAACTCAAGGTATCATCCTCTCATCCGCAATTACTAGCAGGATTGGATATATGGTTACGATTGGGTTTAATTTCTGATATCCAAGTTAGGCAGCTATGCCGACAATTTCTGGTCTGTTCAGTGATCTTAACACCTGTAACTCAACCGGAAAAGGTATCTGTCACTGTTTCTGACCCTGTAAAGGCTTTGCCTGTGGGAACTTTTGCATCTAGTAGCGGCAGACCAACTCCCCAACCACCACCAGAACCCAACTTCCTCACCTCAATGTTGCAGTCCTTGGGGGCAGAATTGAGTGTACGTTGGCTATTATTTTTAGGTTTATTTCTGGTTATAGTTTCCTCTGGCGTACTCGCTGCTAGTCAGTGGGAGAGGTTTCCGGCTTCGGGACAATATGGTGTTTTATTTGCTTATACCTTAAGTTTCTGGGGTTTTAGTTTTTGGGCTGGGAGACAAGATAATCTCAGGTTAACAGCTCAGACGTTGCTGATTGTCACCTTGTTATTAATCCCGGTGAACTTTTGGGCAATGGATAGCTTTAAGTTGTGGCAGAATCCCTTGGACTGGTTGACAGTGGCGATCGCTTGCCCTACTCTGACATTTATTACAGCTTTACTCTGCAAAAATCGCGCTGTTTTTAATAACTTACCCACCGGAAACTTACCTTTAATTAATGTTCTGGGGTTAATTTATTTGCATTGGGGTTGGCAAATACCCGGCTTTCCCGTAGTTGCTATTTATGTAGCAATGGTGGGTACAACTATCATTACTATTTATCACCATCGTTATCCACAGCAACCCCCTACAACATCCGAAAATCCCACGACTGAACCGAATAATTTAGGTATCAGCTTATTCGCTGCTGTAATTATTTATGCGTTAGTAGTTCTATTAATCCGAGGAATTTTTGTTAATGGAGTAGATGTCACTCAACTAGGGTTAGCCATTGGAATTTGTGGCTGGTTGGCTACTTGGTTAGCACAAAATAGAGATTCTTCATCCCTCTGGCAAAGATTGGGAGGAATTTTGTTATGCCTCGGTTGGTTAGTGACAGTATTCGATCAACCAGCACAAGCCATAGCTGTAAGTGGATTGGGTTTGTGGTATGTAGGTAATCGCTTACGAAGATATTCTTTCCCTCTAGACTTAGCAATATTTTTTACCATTGGCTTACAAGCAGTTTGGCTGGGTTGGCGATTAGTACCTTTAGATATACAACAAAGAGCGATCGCTATTGGCATTCAACTCACTAATGCTGTCAACGAACCTTGGGCATTATTGAGTGTCGCTTTATTCCCTTATGTAATCTTTATGGTAGCAATTACCGAGAGATTAAATCGCGCCCAAAAGCCGGAATTAGCTAAATTTGGTGAATTGCTGACGCTGTTATTTGGTGCTTTTTTAACCACAATTGCGACTGTAAATCCCACATTGCGATCGCTGAATTTACTCTTTTCTACCATCACCCTCGCCGTCGTCACCAAACGCCGTTCTTCTATCCTCATTCCCTGGGTCTATCTGACTCACATCATGGGGGTGCTGACTTTATGTTCCAGCATTCATTGGCTATTACCAAATCTAGCTACACACATTTGGGTAAGTATTTTACTCGCTCTCATGGTGACAGAATGGATATTTAGTCTGGGAGAGGGATTATGGCAACAGAGTGCCTGGTACATCGGTCTAGGGCTGGCTATTGTTAGTTTTAGTTTACTGTGGGTAAATAGCGGAGTGTCTTGGTATAACCCAAATAATCAAGCTGATTGGGGAGTGATTTGGTTAATTACGCCTTTAAGTCTCACAGGTTTAGCCAGTCGTACCACTGGACAACGGCGCACTAACAATACTGGCTTAAGTGTTTTAGCTGTGTGCATAATTCAGCTACTGACTTTACCATTACCTGGAACCAGATTAATTAGTCTGGGTGTAGCGACGGCGGTAATGTTTGCCAATACTTGGTATTTAAGAGATAAAGCCACAGCTATAATTACAGTTGGTTTTGGCTTGAGTTTAACCGGGGCGTTACTGTGGGAAAGTATCCCTGGACTTACTATAACTGGGTGGTTTGTTGTGGGAGCGATCGCAATTCTCAGTTTATGGTTAGGCAGAACCGCCCTCAATCGACGGGGTAACGAATTAGCAACTATATATGCAGTCGCCTGTAATGGCTGGGCGAGTATATTATGTGGCATCGAATTAGTGACGATGACGCTACATTCAGGTTTAGTATATTTAGGGCTATTTACCCCAGAAATATTATTTTTAACAGCCACGACTATTACATTAGGGGCAATTGTTTATCGTAGTTGGCAGTCTCCCACAAATTGGGCATTTTACGGCATCGGTTGGTGCGTAGAATTGTTAATTGCGGAAATCCTGGCTTTTGGAGAACATTCATTAATTAGGATTGCAGTTGCTAACATCGCCTTGGGTTTAGTCGCCCAACTTTTAGGAGAATGGTGGCGACACAAACACCAATTAGAAAGAACCCCCAGCAGTTTGCACATTTTGCCCTTAATCTATGGTGGATTTAGTATATTGCTGCGTTTCGACACCTTTAGTGATTGGACTGGTTTATTGTCTTTAGGTGTAGCTTTAATTCTCATTGGTGTAGGGCGACGCAATCAAGCTTTTAAACCTCTGTTGTATTTAGGCATCATTGGCGTATCCATTTCTGCTTATGAACTGCTGTTTTATCAAATGTCCCAAACCACGGGAGGCGCATTAGGTGATGGCTTAATTGCTATGTCTGCCTTGGGAACAAGCATCATGTATGCTTATCGCATCCTTACCCCCTGGATTGTCGGCTATTTACGTCTGACTCCCGCAGAAATTACGAGAATTTCCCATTTGCACTGGTTTTGGAGTAGTGCCTTATTAATGGCGGCCATTGGCCTACCCATCGATATTAACCGTTTTGTGGGATTAGGTACTGGCGGATTTTTAATTAGATATGCCGTATTTCAGGGAAAGGGAACCCCTGCTATCCCCCAGATTTTCGGCATGATCACTACAGGAGAAATGTGGGTTTACCTGGGACTGTTACAGGTAGCCACGATGCGGATTTATTGGCGGGAGACAGCAATAGGACAATGGTTAGGTGGTCCCTTAGTGCCTTGGAATGGTGCGATCGCCTGCGTAATTGCCTATTTTCTCTATATCTTACCTTGGGAAAGTTGGGGTTGGTCAAAAAGACCTTGGCAACAAGCTGCATATATCATTCCCCTAATAATTATCTGGGAAACCAGACTGCAAGTTTCCCCCATTGCCTTACTCATAGCAGCTGGGTTTTATATCTTCCTAGCCAAAATGGGTAACAATATTCGTTTTACATATATTAGTGTAGCCATAATTGATTGGGCATTATTTCGCTGGTTTGATAGCTTACTTTTAAATGATCCTTTATGGTATGTGACACCAATGGGATTATCACTGCTGTATGTTGCTCAAGTAGATCCATTCTTGAGACTTCCAGAGTATAAAACAGCTCGTCACAGTTTACGACTTTTAGCCAGTGGCTTAATTTGTGGATGGGCAATTTTCTTTAATCAAGAGACACCCTTAATCCCCGGAATCTTCAGCCTAATTGCCATTTTTGCCGGATTAGCTTTACGAACTAGGGCATTTCTCTATCTTGGTACAGCGACATTCTTAATTACCAGTTTCTATCAATTAGTAATTTTCAGCTTCAGCTATCCCTTTTTAAAATGGATTGTCGGTTTGCTAGTGGGTATCATACTAATTTCCATCGCCGCTAACTTTGAAACTCGCCGTACTCAAATAAATACCCTACTTCGCAACATCAGGGATGAACTTCAACAATGGCAATAATTAGGGTTTGCTGTTCGCGTAGCGTGCCGTTAGGCATAAAAGTTTTATCGTGGAGGCAGGGAACAGGTAATAGGGAACAGTTTCAGCTATCTGTCATCCCCAAAGATATCATGACAATACCGAGATTCCCAGTGCTTGAACAACTTCTGGCAAACATGAGAATTGCTAAGGTTTTAAGTTCAGAACTTATGCGCGTGCAGTACCTCCATTACGTCACAGAGATAGGCGATGCCCGAATAATCGTCGAAAAACCTCGCTGCAACCTCATCTGAAATCTTCACGGCCATATCCCGGTTGGGGGTCAGCACCTCGAACTTTATATTCGAGTAGGTGTCAGAAACAGTGGGTTGTCCCGACGAACGCACGTTGCGACTGCCTTTACCGCCAGCGTCCACCACCGTATAACCGGTAGCCCCGGCTTCGTCGATGATCTAGGCGATCTTTTTCATCAGCACCTTTTCCGTGACGATGACGAGCTTGCTGGCTTGCTGGGTCATGTAGTTTACCTCTTGACGCGTTTTGTTGTGACAATTCAAGGCAAGACTTTATGGTTTTGTTTTGAAATATATTGTTAATCTTATGCCAAATATCGGCGAATCCACTACCTTCTGTTGAGAAAAATTGACTCAGATTATGGCAAGTGCAGTCATAGAAAGCCCTTCTTAATAACAACAATCTATAGAGAAAATTCTATGATTGCAATTTACATTGACTAGAAATATACGAATTTTCTAAGGATAAAAGAAAAACTTATGATTTGAATTTGAAATTACTTAGTAAATCCATGTATAGCGATCACAAATTGGTGCAGATTTAAGGATAGACTTAAGCACATAGAAATTTTCTTCTTAATAGGTCTTGGTCTAGGAATTACTCCAAGACAACGATACTGTATTGTTTTGAATGACCATGAATATTGCAACTAACCACAAGGTTTGAAAACACATAATCAAAACTAAAGAACCTGCTTAAAACGGTAATGAGATAATGAACAAGTTTGACTCAACTAAACTGCCGACCACATTTAACAACACCAGCGAAGGCTGGCTAGTGCAAGTATATGGGGGCGATCGCCGCCTGCTTTGCGTACTTGAGTTGTCTCACGCCTGGACTTTTTTGTTGGGCTGTGGGTTCGCTCTCCTACTGGCGGTGGGGTGGTTTAACCTCGCCAGTAACAGTCCGTCTACGACTTATGAGCCGGCAACCACTCCCCCTGAAGTGTGGATTGATTAGCTCAGTCATTGCTAGAAGAATGGTGTCCAAACAACTCTTCCGATTTGGCTGATCCCATACCGTCCTCGGTGCAATATCCGTGTATAGAGAAAATTCTGCGATTCGCAATTTACTATTGACCAGAAATATACAAGTTTTCTGAAAGTAAAAGGAAAACTTATGATTTGAATTTGAAATTACTTAGTAGATTCATGTATAGCGATCGCAAATTGGTGCAGATTTAAGGATAGACTGAAGCACATAGAAATTTTGTTCTTAATAGGTCTAGGAATTACTCCAAGATAGCAACACCTTCGGTCCCAGTTCAGAAAGCGACCACCTCTGAACACCCTGTCGGCAGGTATTCGCATAACACCTGTGCTGTAGGGATGAAGCGCTTCATCCTTAATTTTTAAAGCTCACTTATCACAATAATCGCTCTTCGTTAGAGGAGCCGAAAGGAGGTATTCGTGGATTTTTTGTCCAATTTTTTAATTGACTTCGTTAAGCAGTTGCAGTCCCCAACACTCAGCTTTCTGATTGGTGGTATGGTCATTGCCGCCCTTGGTAGCGAACTGATAATTCCAGAGTCGATTTCTAAGATCATCGTCTTCATGCTGCTCACCAAAATCGGTCTGACCGGTGGTATTGCGATCCGCAATTCCAACCTGACGGAGATGGTGTTACCCGTACTGTTTTCTGTATTACTAGGGATTATCATTGTATTCATCGCGCGCTATACGTTAGCCAAGCTGCCGAAGGTCAAAACCGTGGATGCGATTGCCACCGGGGGATTGTTTGGTGCTGTGAGTGGCTCTACTATGGCCGCCGCCCTGACGGTACTGGACGAACAAAGCATTTATTACGATCCATGGGCGGGCGCACTCTATCCCTTCATGGATATCCCAGCACTCGTAACTGCGATTGTGATAGCCAACATTTATCTCAAAAAGAAGAATAATAGTGCAGCAGACGAGTATCTCGACAAGCAGCCCGTTGCAGCAGGGGATTATCCCAAGACCCGGCAAGAGTATCTCAGCAAGCAGCAGTCTCCGGATGATCGGGTCAAGATATGGCCGATCGTGGAGGAAAGCCTCCGGGGACCTGCCCTATCGGCAATGTTGCTCGGCCTTGCTCTTGGACTGTTCACTCGGCCGGAAAGGGTCTATGAAAGCTTCTACGACCCAGCGTTCCGTGGACTGCTTTCGATCTTGATGCTGGTCATGGGTATGGAGGCTTGGTCAAGGATTGGCGAACTGCGTAAGGTGGCGCAGTGGTACGTTGTGTATAGCCTGATAGCACCGTTGCTACATGGGTTCATCGCCTTCGGTCTTGGTATGATTGCCCACTACGCAACAGGATTCAGCCTTGGCGGTGTCGTGATTCTGTCCGTCATTGCCGCCTCCAGTTCAGACATCTCAGGGCCGCCCACGTTGAGAGCCGGGATTCCGTCGGCCAATCCCTCCGCCTACATCGGCGCATCCACAGCCATCGGTACACCCATTGCTATCGGCGTGGCAATACCGCTCTTCCTCGGTCTTGCCCAGGCGATAGGCGGCAGCTAATCCCAAACTAGTTGCAGTCTGTCGGCGCTCCCTTGACCCGGCAGACCAAGCAACTCAATATATAATATCAATGTACGTAGATAAGGAGGTAACCAACATGGCCAAGCCAGCCAAAAAGCTCGTCATCATCACGGAAAAGATTCTGTTGAAAAAGGTCGCCAATATCATCGATGAATCCGGAGTGAGTGGTTATACGGTGGTGGAAACTGGCGGTAAAGGCAGTCGCAACGTGCGCTCGTCGGGACAACCCAACGTTTCCGACACCCAGGCGAATATAAAGTTTGAGGTACTCACCGAAAATCGGGAGATGGCCGAGAATATTGCGGATAAGATCGCAATGAAGTTTTTCAACGATTATGCGGGCATTGCTTATATCTGTGACGCGGAGGTACTGTACGCGCACACTTTCTGCGGGCCAGACGGCTGTTGAATCGAAACGACGCAGACCTAAAAAGCCGAGGTCATTCATGCCCCGGCTTTTTAGTAGCCGTATTTCTTGCCTGCAGGACTTGGGTCTCAGTTACAGTCCCTAACGCTCGGCTTTCTGATTGGTGGTATCGTCATTGCCGCCCTCGGTAGCCAACTGCAAATTCCAGATGCGATCAGGCGCTGATGGGCGGTTTATCCTGGTGCGGTCGCGGCAAATCGCTATTAATGCTTTACAGCGTTGTTGATGACCGCAGTGGGGTAGCCTATCAGGAATACCATCAGGTATATGAAGAAAATTTATAACCCCCTTGCACGGATTTCTCACAAAGAAATCAAAAAAAGGGGTCAAAAACTGCAAAATTTTATATATACAAAGCATTTCAGCAGTTAAAAAGCATGACCATAGTCATAACAGATTGTATCAAAACTAAATACCAAGACAGTTCACTTTTGAACAAGAAAGGATATTGCCATGCTTCATAGTATATTTTTTGTGGTAAACATTTATGTCAATTCCCACTCCCGCATCTCAGGATTTAGAAATGTACAACGGCTGCACCCATTGCCATTCCTGCGTTAAACCCTCCCTCAAGGTAACTTGGGGCTGATATCCTAAAATTTGCCGGGCTTTGGAAACATCAGCCGCAGTATGACGTGCATCTCCCATCGCTTTTTCGATGTAATTCTTTTTAATGGGTTTGCCAACGATTTCTGCCATAGTATCCAAAACTTCTGCTAAGACTACCCTGCTACCACCACCAATATTAAATATTTCCCCCACTGCTTCTGGTACGGTGGCGGCAGCTAAATTGGCAGCTATGGCATCTTTAACAAAGGTGAAATCTCGTGTTTGCTGCCCATCTCCATAGATGGGAATTGCTTCATCCTGCAATACAGCTTTGAAAAATTTATGAAAAGCCATATCCGGGCGCTGTCTGGGGCCATAAACTGTAAAATAGCGTAATGCTACCATTGGTACACCAAAGTTTGTGTGATATAGTCTACACAAACGTTCAGCAGCTAATTTGGTAATTCCGTAGGGAGAAACAGGTTGCGGCGGAATTTTTTCATGGGTAGGTAATGTTTCCGCATCGCCATAAACACTGGATGTAGAGGCAAATACTAATCTTTTCAGGTTTTGGGCATTCTTCGCAGCTTCTAACAAAACTTGGGTAGCACTAATATTGCGTTCCGTGTAATTACGGAAACCTTCACCCCAACTGGCTCTTACCCCAGCTTGTGCCGCCTGATGGTAAATAACCTCAACATCTTGCAGCAGCCCTGGCCAATCTAAAGACTGAATATCTCCTTCAATTAAAGTAAAGTTAGGTGAACTGTGTAGATGTGCAATATTTTTGTGCTTTAACATCGGATCGTAGTAATCATTAAATTGATCAATGCCGATCACTTCTTGTCCTTGTTGCAATAATGCATCCACAAGATGAGAACCAATAAAGCCTGCGGCTCCAGTCACAATAGTTTTAGCCATGTGTTCTATTTTATTGATATGTGTTTATTTTCAATATTCACAGATTAATACTTACAATCGCAAAACGTCGTGAATGACTCAGTTGTTTACAGTTAATTGTTGGAAAGTTGAAAAATTTATGCTAAATATTTAAAATCTGTATTTATATCTGGCAAATACTGATAAGTTGATTGTTCTTAAAATACAGGAATTACACCTTAAATATACTAATAAGAGACTTCCAAATAAAAAAAATATCCCGTCGTTTTGAGAGCAGGGGGAGGAAAGGTCATTTTAGTTGCAGAAATTTGGATCAACTTTTTTGTGGAGTTCTCTAAAATAAGTATAGCCGCTAATGTGATTGGTACGGAGTCTAATCAGGGGCTTGATTAGCACAATCATTGATGGAAAGATTGATCTACGAGTTCCCCCTCTGGGGTGTTCTCGTTTCACAAGGGACGCACGAGGAAATAAGTGAAAGTTTTAGTTGTCGGTAATGGGGGGCGCGAACACGCTCTAGCTTGGAAACTGTTGCAATCTCCGCAAATTGAACAAGTTGTCTGTGTACCAGGCAATGGGGGTACAGCCAGCCTAGAACGTTGTCAGAACTTGGCTTTGGCTGTGGATGATTTTGAGGGGATGAGCCGATATGCTGGGGAAAATGGGATTTCTTTGGTGGTAGTAGGGCCAGAAGTACCCCTGGCAATGGGAATCACAGATTACCTCCAAAGTCAAGGACTGATGGTTTTTGGGCCTGTGAGAGCAGGAGCGCAAATAGAAGCTAGTAAAGCTTGGGCAAAAGCCTTAATGGAAGAGGCGGGAATTCCTACAGCTAATGCTGCGGTATTTACTGAAGCAGGAGCAGCTAAATTCTATGTACAAACACAGGGAATCCCCATAGTTGTGAAAGCCGACGGTTTAGCCGCAGGTAAGGGTGTGATCGTTGCCACAACTTTAGAACAGGCGGAAAATGCCATTGATGCCATTTTTCAAGGACAGTTTGGGAGTGCGGGAAATTTTGTAGTTGTTGAAGAATGTTTGATTGGGCAAGAGGTATCAGTTTTAGCCTTGACTGATGGGTTAACGATTCGCCCTTTGCTACCTGCCCAAGATCATAAGCGGATTGGGGAGGGCGATACAGGGGAAAATACTGGTGGGATGGGAGCTTATGCCCCCGCACCTCTGGCTACACCAGCGTTAATGAACCGGATTCAAACAGAAGTCTTGGAAAGAGCGATCGCCTGTTTAAGATCCAGGGGCATTGACTACCGAGGAGTGCTGTATGCTGGGTTAATGATTGCCCCCGATGGCGACTTGAAGGTTTTAGAATTTAACTGTCGCTTCGGTGATCCTGAAACTCAAGTAATTTTGCCACTTTTAGACACACCCTTAGAAGAATTGATTTTAGCCTGTGTCCAGCAGCGTTTAGGCGAAATGCCCCCCATAGCTTGGAAACAGGGCGTAGCTGCCACTGTGGTTGCCGCTTCCGGTGGTTATCCTGGGGAATACGCCAAAGGCAAAGTTATTACTGGAATTAAAGAGGCGGAGGCCGCTGGCGTGACTGTATTTCATGCAGGGACAAAATTAAACCAGCAGCAACAAATAGTCACAGATGGAGGAAGAGTATTAAATGTCACTGCTATCGGCAAAGATTTTGAGCAAGCGATCGCTCAGGCTTACACTGGGATCAAATCCCTAGAATTTGAGGGGATGTATTACCGAAAAGATATCGGTTATCGAGTGCTGAGTATTGAGTGTTGAGTGCTGAGTATTGAGTGCTGAGTGCTGAGTATCAGAGGTTGTTTGAAAAGTCTCATTTATTACTCGCCTTGGCGACTAGAAGTCGCGGCTACACAAACGAAACCCACACTTCGACAGGCTCAGTGACCACCTGCGTGGGTTTGAAAACCTTGATTTTGCATTAGTCCAGGTCGGTGGACTTCCCTTTCTGATCAAAACCGCTATAACTACTCCCATGCTGCCATTAAATTCAGAAAGAAATGTCTGATCAAGCAAAACCGACCCTCGAAAGTTGCGATCTCATCTTACCTTCATCTTTCAATTAACATATTGATATTAACTGTTAATTTTTTAGTTGTTGGGTTGAATAACCGAAAATACTAACAACTTTGTTTAAAATGCTGGCCCCCTTAAAAACAATCCGAGAAGCGTTCGCTAATGGCGTGTCCAAGACACTCGCTAACTGGTGGTCGGAATTTACCCTCCAGACCAAACTTTTGGCCGTTGCCACTTTGGTCGTATCTTTAGTTATGAGTGGCCTCACCTTTTGGGCTGTGAATACAATTCAGCAAGATGCCCGGATGAATGATACCCGCTTTGGTAGTGATCTCGGACTACTGCTTGCTGCTAACGTTGCGCCCCTAATAGCTGATCACAATCTGACTGAGGTTGCCCAATTTTCCCAACGCTTCTATAGCAGCACCTCTAGTGTGCGTTATATGCTCTACGCTGACCAAACTGGAAAAATATTTTTCGGCATTCCTTTTTGGGAACCAGAGGTAGAAAATTCCCTGACCATTGAACGCAGAATACAATTGCCAGAAGATTACAACAATGACCGGGAAAAGCCGATGGTGCGGCAACATACAACCCCAGATGGGATAGTCACTGATGTATTTATCCCCCTCATTGTTGATCAAAAATACCAGGGTGTGTTGGCGATTGGGATTAACCCCAACCAAACCGCAGTTATTTCCACTAATTTCACCCGTGATGTGACTATTGCCGTTTTTATCACAATTTGGGTGATGGTGATTTTGGCCGGAGTCATTAACGCTTTGACCATTACTAAGCCGATTAAAGAATTACTAGTAGGGGTAAAACAAATTGCGGCGGGTAATTTCAAGCAGCGCATTGACTTACCTCTGGGTGGTGAACTGGGAGAGGTAATTCTCAGCTTTAACGAAATGGCCGAGCGTCTAGAGCGCTATGAGGAGCAAAATATTGAGGAACTAACGGCAGAAAAAGCTAAACTCGAAACACTGGTTTCTACAATTGCTGATGGTGCTGTGTTAATTGATAACAGTATGCAGGTAATTTTAGTTAACCCCACAGCACGGCGAATTTTTGGTTGGGAAGGCATAGAAGTTGAAGGTAGAAATGTTTTACATCATTTGCCCTCAGCAGTGCAGATCGAGATTACCCGACCTTTGTATGAAATGGCCGCAGGTGAATGTGAAAGTGCCGAGTTCCGAATTCATTTGAACGAAGCTACTAAGCGCACCATCCGTATTCTTCTCACTACTGTACTCAACCTCCAACGGGAGAGTATCAAAGGTATTGCCATCACCGTCCAAGATATTACTCGTGAGGTAGAACTGAATGAAGCCAAAAGCCAATTTATCAGTAATGTTTCGCACGAATTACGCACGCCTCTATTTAATATCAAATCCTTTATTGAAACTTTGCATGAGTATGGCGAAGACCTGAGTGTAGAACAAAGACAGGATTTTCTGCAAACTGTTAATAATGAAACTGACAGACTTACCCGTTTAGTTAATGATGTTTTGGATTTGTCCAAACTCGAATCTGGACGAAGTTACAACTTTGGTGGGGTGGATTTAGCGCAAGCCATCGACCAAACCCTGCGGACTTACCAACTCAATGCTAGGGACAAAGGTATTGAACTCATTCAGGAAGTACCCCTTGATTTGCCTTTAGTCTTGGGTAATTATGATTTATTGTTACAAGTATTAGCTAATTTGGTCGGTAATTCTCTCAAATTCTCGCCGTCGGGTGGTCAAGTAGCTATTCGTGCCTACCAATTAGATCCCAAAGCAGACTCACACAATCAGCAAGCTCATGTGCGGGTGGAAATCTCCGATACTGGTATTGGGATTGCCCCAGAAGACCAACAAGCCATTTTTGACCGATTTTTCCGTGTAGAGAACCGAGTTCACACCCTAGAAGGTACTGGCTTGGGTTTATCAATTGTGAGAAACATCATGGAACGTCATCGCAGTCAAATGCACCTGGTGAGTGAAGTGGGAGTTGGTACTACTTTTTGGTTTGATTTAACTCTGTTTGAAGAAGAGCCAAAGATTCTAGTTGACTCTGCCTCGGAAACAATTACAATATCAACTAGTTGACAAAGCTATGAGCAAGCAGATGCACAATAAACATAGTAGCAGCAGCGAAAACTGGTGACGTTGAGTCCACTTTTTTACAGCTGCACCAAAGCTGTTAGCTT
>NZ_JAYGHH010000005.1:147805-152430 GCF_034931045.1 Nodularia sp. UHCC 0506 | reverse complement strand
GGGCTTGTAATCTTAACTTGCTTTCTTCTATGTTTTCGTACAGAGTACAGTCTTTAGCATAGGGGCGTTGAGGAAAGTTACAAGTATCATCGGCGTGATATGTGCAGCTGTCACACAGAAACTCTTTCCCAGTAGCACGGTGCAGTGGAATCCCAGGATGACCGTAAGCTTTGAGAGTTGTCCGACAATAGGGGCAAGTAATCGCCTGATTATCAACGAGTTGATGGCAAGTGGGACAAGATATAGTAGCCACAACCTCAGTACAAATAGGTAAGCATTCTGATTCTAGCTATTTATTCAGGGTTGCAACACTACTTAAAATGACAGAATTTACGCAAGTGTCACAAAAAATAAAAATTTTTTGCTTGTGCTTGTAGTAATTGCTCTCAGCCCTGATTTTGAGGACTAAAGTCCTCACTACAAACTTAAAATAATATACCAGTTGCGTAAATCCTCAATTATTCAGTGTTTGGCTTGTCACCAAAGTCAAAAATAAGGTGAAATACGTAATTCAGGAATAAGACATTGTATTCTGAGATAATCTGGTTCTATCTGCACAGACTCAGCCTAAGAGGAATATTTTATGCCTGTCAATCCCACCTATCCAGGTGTTTACATTGAGGAAATTTCCAGTGGAGTCCGCACCATCACAGGGGTTTCCACCTCAATCACAGCATTTGTTGGCTACACACCAAGAGGTGAATTAAATAAAGCTGTACGCATCTTTAACTTTGGCGATTTTGAACGGGCTTTTGGTGGATTACACCCAGATAGCGAAATTAGCTATTCTATACAGCAATTCTTTTTGAACGGTGGTACTGATGCGTATGTGGTGCGGGTAGCTCAAAATGCTGGTGCAGCTAGTCAAATACTTAAATATGGAACTGGTGCGAATGAAAATGCTTTGACTGTCAAAGCTGCTAACGCTGGGAAGTGGGGCGACAATTTATTTATAACGATAGATTACGGTAGTTCTCCCCTAACTTTGACAAGTACTTTTAACCTGACTGTCACCCGTCAAGTACAGCAAGGTAACAGTCCTAATCCTGTGGCTGTAGAAACGGAAAGGTTTCTGAACCTGACTATGAATAGTAGGTCAGCTAAATATGCTCCAGATGTCATTAACAGTGCTTCTAAGCTGATCCGGGTAGAAGTTCCCACAGGATTATTTAGCGGTGACAGTGAGACAGGTTTTACTCTGAGTGGTGATTTGTCTACTTTCCCCACATTAACGGACAAACAAATTAAAATTTCTGGGGTAATTGATGGTGAGGATAATTTTACACTGATTTTAAATAATCAGTCCACACCAGAGTTACCCTTCCCGCCGACTAATCTTAATCAGTTGGTGACGGCTATTAATAACGCTATTACAGCAGCTAACCTCACCTCTCGTTTAGTAGCTTCCCGTGCCAATGTAGCAGGTGTGGAAGACTCGGAAGCTGGAAATTTCATTAAACTGGTTTCAAGGTCTACAAATGCCGAAATTGCCGCCGTAGAGGTGACAAATTCTCCCGATAATGACGCATCTTCGGCTTTGCAATTAGGAATTAATAATGGTGGACAGGAATTTCAAGGTGCGCGAACACGTCGCCCATTACCTGTAAATAATACCAGGTTAATTGGTGGTGCTGATGGAAGTCCGCCCCAAAATGCTAATGATATTCTCGGTGGATTTGATGCCAAAACTGGAATATATGCGTTGCGTGATGTGGATTTGTTTAATTTGTTAGTGATTCCAGAAACCACTAAGCTCAGTGACTCTGCTAGTAAGGCTGTGATTCAATCAGCTGTGAAATTTTGTGAGGATAGAAGGGCATTTTATATTATTGATCCGCCACCTGCCAAGGGTTTTACTGATATTGGTGATTGGGCTGTGGGGGCTAGTAAAGATAAAAATGCGGCTATTTTCTTTCCGCGAATTTTGGCTGCTGATCCGCAAAAAGATTTCCGTCTGCGGGATTTTCCGGTTTCTGGCGCGATCGCTGGCATATTTTCTCGCACAGATAGCGATCGCGGTGTCTGGAAAGCACCAGCCGGGATTGAAGCTGTAATCCGTGGCGCGCAAGGTTTGACCTATACTTTAACAGATCCTGAAAATGGCGTTTTGAATCCTTTGGGGATTAATTGTTTACGCACATTTCCTGCTTATGGAACCATCGTTTGGGGGGCGCGGACTCGTCAAGGGGCTGATCAAGATGCTTCGGAATGGAAATATATTCCTGTGAGACGGTTGGCTTTGTTCTTACAAGAAAGTCTTTATCGTGGGACTCAATGGGTGGTATTTGAACCTAACGATGAACCACTATGGGCGCAGATTCGCTTGAATATTGGCGCGTTTATGAATAATTTATTTCGCCAAGGAGCTTTTCAGGGTAAGTCACCGAAGGAAGCATATTTTGTCAAATGTGACAGTGAAACAACTACTCAGAATGATATAACTCTGGGAATTGTGAATGTTGTTGTTGGTTATGCACCTTTAAAACCAGCCGAGTTTGTGATTCTCCAATTTCAGCAGATGGCTGGGCAAATTTCTGTTTAAATTAGTGGAAAATTAGGTTTTTTTGTCCCCTGTAGCCATTGTGTCTCGTTGGTTAAATTTAATTTTTTTTATCTAACCACAGAGACGCAGAGAACGCAGAGAGATAGAAAAGAGTGGTTTTCCGGAATGCTTGAGGACTGCTGTATTTTCTGCACAAATAAATTAACGATATTTCATTGAGGTTATCATGGCTCAGTTTAGTGTCAATGCCCAGCGTTTCGACCCTTATAAAAATTTCAAATTTCGTGTGAAATGGGATGGTAAATATGTGGCTGGAGTTAGCAAAGTGGGAGCTTTGAAACGCACTACAGAAGTAGTCACCCATCGGGAAGGAGGGGACCCCAGCACCTCCCGTGTGTCACCAGGACAAACTAAATATGAAGCGATTACTTTAGAAAGGGGTGTGACTCACGATAAGGAATTTGAACAGTGGGCGAACAAGGTTTGGAATTATGGTTCTGGTTTGGGTGCGGAAGTTTCTTTAAAAGATTTTCGTAAGGACATCATTATAGAGGTGATGAATGAGGCGGGACAAGTGGCGATCGCCTATAAAGTCTTTCGTTGCTGGGTATCAGAATTTCAATCATTACCCGAATTAGATGCAAGTGCAAATGCTATCGCCATTCAAAGCATTCAGTTACAAAATGAAGGCTGGGAGCGTGACTATGATGTTAACGAACCCACAGAACCAAGTTTCTTAGAACCAGCTTAACTGGAAGCAGGGGAGCAGGGAGCAGGGAGCAGGGAGCAGGGAGCAGGGAGCAGGGGGCAGGGAGCAGGGAGCAGGGAGCAGGGAGCAGGGGGCAGGGAGCAGGGGGAAAGAGAAATACTTTTCCCATCTCCGTTTCGCTTCTTTTCGTATCTGGTGTAAATTATGCGTTCATTGTCCGCCCAAAACATGATCGAAATTTGGGAAACTGGTCAAAAACAGCATCCCATAGATAGAGCCATGACTCTGCTGAGTTTTGCTTACCCAGATAAATCTGTGGATGAATTAGCATCGCTGAGTATTGGACAACGAGACGCATCTTTATTAACACTCAGAGAAATTACCTTTGGTAACAAAATGGAAAGTTATGCTGAGTGTCCTAAATGTGGTGAACGCTTGGAATTTACAGTTAATGTGGCAGATATTCGGGTTACTGAAC
This sequence comes from Nodularia sp. UHCC 0506, assembly GCF_034931045.1. Taxonomy (NCBI): domain Bacteria; kingdom Bacillati; phylum Cyanobacteriota; class Cyanophyceae; order Nostocales; family Nodulariaceae; genus Nodularia; species Nodularia sp. UHCC 0506. The sequence goes on along the minus strand of NZ_JAYGHH010000005.1, from coordinate 148,740 downwards.
CTATACCAGCTATAAATCAGGAATATTTGCTCACTTCTGGGGATTTAAAACTGCGGTTTCGTTTACCTAACAGTAAAGATTTAGCGGCTGTGGTTGGTTATCAGGATGTGAACAAAGCACGCTATTTAATTGGACAACGTTGTGTTTTAGAAGTCCATCGTGATGAAGTTGCGCTTGATAATAAAGAATTGTCTCCTGATTTGATGACTGTTTTGGCGCAGCAGATGGCTGAATGTGACCCCCAAGCCGAAATATTATTAAATCTCACCTGTCCTGCTTGCAATCATGACTGGCAGATTTTATTTGATATAGTGGCATTTTTTTGGAGTGAAATTAGCGTTCAAGCTAAACGCTTGCTGCATGAGGTTCATACATTAGCACGCTTTTATGGTTGGCGAGAAGCAGATATTCTGGCTATGAGCGCAGTTAGAAGACAGTTTTATTTAGATTTAGCAGTATCATGAATGACTTTCTCACAACATTGGCTACACGCACTTTAGGTTTAACGCCAGTGATGCAACCCCTGATTGCTTCCATATTTACTGCGGGGGAAATTTATTCTGCTGTTGACGGTGAGTATGAGTCGAATGGTGTAGACTGGGAGCGATCGCATGGAATACAGACAAAAAATCTTATATTCAATTCTGATAATACTCCGGGGTTCACCAGTAATCAACAAACTTCTAATTTAGTTAATCCGGCTAAAATTGAACCCATAGTTACACAACTAAATTCAATTCCAAAAATTGATGAAATTCCAATTGTAGTTAATAACGATTCCTCAGCAGCAATTCCATCTAATAATACTCCGGCGTTAACCGATAATCAACAAACTTCTAATTTAGTCAATCCGGCTAAAGTTGAACCCATACTTACACAGATAAATTCAATTCCAAAAATTGATGAAGTTCAAACTGTAGTTAATAACGATTCTT
>NZ_JAYGHH010000005.1:123233-147356 GCF_034931045.1 Nodularia sp. UHCC 0506 | reverse complement strand
AAATTGATTCTATAGAACGGCAACTAAATTCACAATCTCAAATTAAATTAACTTTAATAAAATCGGGAAAAGCTACACCTATTCGAGTTAAATCTTTAAACAATAAAGATAAAAACAAGGTTAATAATTATCCACAAAATAATCTAATTGTGGCAGAAAATCCATCTGTATTAAGCCAACTTCAAAAAATACCTAATTTGAGTACAGCGATAGTTAAATCTTTACCTGATAGCCCTTCAGATGTTGTGATATCTCCAAACAACATACCATCAGCCAGCCTATCACAAAAAACTGCATCCACAATTAAACCCGTGGTTATGACTCACCCATCTTCTATTTATCCCCAAATGGAATTAGAATCTAGACAATCGGAACGAATCAATCAGCGTGAAACTGTACCAGCAACGCCAACACCAACAATTACAGTGAGTATTGGTCGTATTGAAGTCAAGGCGAGTCCTCAAAATACACCACCGAGAACTCATAAATCAACTCGTAAAGAACCAGGACTGTCTCTGCAAGATTATTTAAAACAACGCCAAGGAGGGAAATCATGAGTAACTCTTTAGCGATCGCAGCTGTTACTACTACTATACGCAATTTAGTCGCACGCAGCATTACAGAAGAACTAGGAAGCGGTATTGTTACCACTCGTCCCCCAGATAAAGCCAGAAATAACGGAGATAACACCAATCAAGTTAATATTTTTTTGTATCAAACTTTGCCCAATACAGCTTGGCGCAATATGGATTTACCCAGCCGAGTTAGACCAGGGGAAACGGGAAATTTTCCCTTAGCATTAAATTTATACTACCTAATTACAGTTTACGCTCAGGATAACGACGATATAATTAGTCACCGCCTTTTAGGTGAGGTTATGCGTGTTCTCCACGACTACGCCATTCTCAACCCTGTTGATATTCGTAACGCTTTAGCAGAAAGCGATTTGCACAATCAAATAGAACGGGTGAAAATTACACCCCAAAATCTCAACTTAGAAGAAATCTCCCGACTTTGGATGACTTTTCAAACTCAGTATCGGATTACTGTTGCTTATGAAGTTTCGGTCATCTTAATTGATAGTAGTCTGCCGGTGAGGACTCCTTTACCTGTGTTAACACGCGGATTTAATGACAAAGGAATTTCGGCGCAAGCTAGTTTATTACCACCATTTCCTACCCTCCAAGCAGTCCAACCACCAAATCAACAGCCTAGTATACAATTAGGCGAAACCCTAACTTTAAGTGGTCATCATCTCCAAAGTCAAGGTAATACTATTATCCGATTTGTGCATTCCCGTTTACCAGCATCTCTCGATTTAATTCCAGAGTTAGTAGCTAATAATACACAAATAACAGTAAAAATACCAACACAAAATCAAGATTTACCAGCCGGGTTTTACACTGTCATTGTACTGCTGCAACAAGATGGACAGCAACGAGTCACAAATGCACTGTCCTTTTCTTTAGCCCCGAAAATTCAGCAATTTGAGATTAGTGATAACAGCATATTAACTGTAATTTGTCAACCACAAATATTACCAGAACAACGAGTAGTTTTACTGATAGGAGATAGAGAACTTTCACCTCAAAATATCACCCAAAAAACTGATATTTTAACCTTTAATATTAGCAATATTCCCCCTGGTGAATACTTTCTCCGGTTACAAGTGGATGGCGTATATAGCTTATTAATTAATCGCGCTGTGCAACCGCCAGTATTTGATGCAAGTCAACGAGTGAGGGTGTTGTAAAAATGCAGAACACTTGGCAAGAAAGAAATGGGGAATACTTGGCTGTGTCTTTAACTTGGTTGCGATCGCGGCTAAAATTACTGATACAGTCAGACAATGAGGAAGAAATTGACAAAGTAGCCAAAATTATGGCGGAATTGGCAGAGATAGAACCGCCCCCAGCGTTAATTATACTCAGTCATATATTCGGATTGTCAGATTTTGAGCGATCGCTCCTTTTACTCTGTGCAGCAATGGAATTTGCCACCGATATTCCTCAACTATGTGCAGCAGCTCAAGATAATCCTCAGCGTCCCTATCCTACCTTTGCCCTAGCGCTGTCTTGCTTTGATCATGTAACTTGGGATGTAGTCTTACCAAATCGTCCCCTGCGTTACTGGCAATTATTAGAAATTCATCAGTCGAATATACAACCCCTAACCACCAGCCCCCTCAGAGCAGATGAGAGGATTGTTAACTATATTAAGGGAGTTAATTATCTTGACGATCGCCTAGCTAAAATAGTTTTCCCCCTCAATCCTTGGTCAGAACAGGATGAGATTTTACCGTTACCCCCATCTCAAGAAACAATAGCAGTAGCCATAACTGACAAAATCAACCAAAGCATACAACAGCAGCAATTCCCCATTTTTCAATTATCAGGTATTGATACCCAGAGCAAACAAACTGTAATTTGGGAAATTTGTCAAGAATTAGAACTGCAACTATATCGTCTCCCTGTAGAACTACTACCCAGCCAAACCACAGAATTGGCAAATTTAGCCCGTTTGTGGCAGCGAGAAAGCCGATTGTTACCACTGGCTTTGTATATTGATATGCAAGGGATAGATGAGAAAGCAGTAAGTACAGCACTACGGCAATTTTTAACTCATAACGAAGGCATCATTTTTTTAGATATCCGCAATCTGGGGTTTTCTCTAGAACTAGCCACAGTCACATTTGACATAACCAAACCTACCCCCCAAGAACAGCAACAAGCCTGGGAATTAATTTTAGAATCTGAAGGATATCCAACCCAATTAGCAAATCAATTTCACCTGAATTTTGTCGAAATATCCAAAATTGCCAAATCTGCCTCAGATTCCCACCATCAACTATGGAATAATTGCCTAGCCAGCACTCGTCCCCGGTTAGATACCCTCGCCCAACGTTTAGAAATCAAAGCCAGTTGGAAAGATATAGTCCTCCCCGATGAAGAATTAGATTTACTGCACCAAATAGCCGACCAAGTGCGACAAAGGAGTATAGTTTATAACCAATGGGGCTTTCGGGAACGAATGAATCGGGGAATGGGAGTCAGTGTGATGTTTGCCGGAGAAAGTGGCACAGGGAAGACAATGGCCGCCGAAGTCATAGCCAATGACTTGCAGCTGAATCTTTATCGCATCGACCTTTCCGCAGTAGTTAGTAAGTATATTGGAGAAACTGAGAAAAACCTCCGCAAATTATTTGATGCCGCCGAAGACGGGGGAGCAATTCTGTTTTTTGATGAAGCAGATGCTTTATTTGGGAAACGCAGCGAAGTTAAAGATAGTCATGACCGATATGCGAATATAGAAATTAACTACTTACTACAAAGATTAGAAGCTTATCGCGGTTTAGCTATTTTAGCAACGAATATTAAGAGTGCTTTGGATGCAGCCTTTATGCGGCGGTTGCGGTTTATTGTTAATTTCTCCTTTCCAGGAGTGAACGAACGCAAAGCAATGTGGGAGAAGGTTTTTCCCCCTGAAACACCAATAGAAAATTTGGATTTTCAGAAGTTAGCGAAATTCAATTTAACGGGGGGAAACATCCACAACATTGCTGTAAATGCGGCTTTTTTAGCAGCCAAAGCGGGAACACCTGTGACGATGAAAATAGTATTATCAGCAGCAAGGACAGAGTTTCGCAAGTTAGAACGACCGATTAATGAAGCGGATTTTGCTTAATATGTACTCTAGAAACCCTAAAAATACAAATAGAATTCGGGGAACAACACCGGAAATAGAAGAAACTGCTAGGAAATTAAGACAAAGTATAAGCAACTGAATGGGTTACGTTTTCGTTACCAGCATCCTGTAGGCAATTTTATTTTAGATTTTTATTGTCCTGCTTGTAAATTAGTTGTGGAAGTTGATGGAGGAATTCACACCAGTCGGGCAGAATATGATTAGTCAAGGACGGCGAAATTAGGGGAACACGGATATCAAGTTCTCAGATTCAGCAATCAGGAGGTGATGCATGATTTGCCGAAAGTTTTGGATAAGATTAGATATTTTGTTCTTTCGTTCTCAACTTGAATGTAGCCCCCCTAGCCCCCCAAGTCTGGGGGGAACAAGAATGGAAACTTGCGCCTTTACTAAATTACCAAGTATCTTTGCCCAATCAGGGGAAGCAAAGATATCAAAGTCCCCCATACTTGGGGGATTTAGGGGGCTAGATATGGAAACTTGCGCCTTGTCCCCAGACAAACTTGGGGGATTTAGGGGGCTTTATAAAATTCAAAAATAGACAGAAAAAGAATCGCTTTTTATATGAATATTAATCTGCAAATTGACCGGATAATTTTAGAGGGAGTAGACCTTTCACTGCGTCAACGTCGTCAATTGCAAGCGGCTATAGAAACAGAATTATCTCGGCTAATGACAGTAAACGGTGTACCTCAGAGTTTGCAAAATGGGGGGAATATTCCCAAGTTACCTGCAAGTTTAAATATTACCAATAATTTTCAACCCACTTTGATGGGAGCGCAAATTGCTCAATCTATCTATACAGGAATGAATCAATGAATCGCCAACAAGTTACACGGAATCAAACACCCTCTAAGAGTAATACACCTTTAGTCAGTGGGATTTTACAGCGTGCTGCTGTGTCCCCTGAAATGGATGATGTGGAGTCAAAAGATGATCATGAAGCACAGGCATTAATTAATTCAGCTTTTTCTCAAGACTTTAGTAAAGTTCCTATTAGTGGGATTAAACCCCAGCAGCTTACGGGAACTAATCAGCAAGGGCATCTGATGTCACCAATCCAAGCCAAATGGACATCTCGGCAATCCGATGATCAGTATGAACAAGCGGCTCAGTTACAGATCGCTGATAATTATTCAGATCAACAACAGCAACCCAATCAAAAAAAAGCAAGGCCTGAGCCTGGTAGTCGGGAAAATAATACAGGCTTACCAGACAACTTAAAATTAGGAATTGAAAACCTCTCTGGATATTCAATGGATGATGTGAAAGTCCATTACAATTCTGATCAACCAACTAAATTACAGGCTCATGCTTTTGCACAGGGAACGAATATTCATGTTGCGCCAGGTCAAGAAAATCATCTGCCTCACGAAGCTTGGCACGTTGTGCAACAGAAACAGGGAAGAGTAAAACCCACATTACAACTGAAAGGAAAAATCAATATCAACGATGATATCGGATTGGAACAAGAGGCTACCGAAATGGGGAATAGATCTAATCAGCGCCAATCAGATACTAAGAAAACTGCGCGACTAAAATCATACTCTGGAAACAGCACTTCAGATCCAATCCAGTTAGCCTGGTATTTAAAGTGCATCCAAAATCCTGACAACATGGCTGGTGAAATCCAGAGATTACAAGGTGCGTCTCCTATAGATACTGGTACATTTGGAGGTAATAATGAGTATGGACAACCGGTTGAAATTAACAAGTGGTTGGCAGGTGGAGCTGGAATTAGTACAACCCACTATAACCCAGGACAAAATCAATACTATTCACCAGTAGGATTTGTCCTTGACATACTACCAGGAGATGTGTTGGGCAATTTTGAGGGAGATGGCAACACTTCTACCTTACACTTAGGTAAAGACCTTTACTGGCAAGCATTTGAAGCCATCCGTGGAGCCATGATTGGCGATGTGACAATTAATGCTGATCTTAATGCCAACGGGTATGGAGCCACTTTTATGAATCCAGTAACCAATCTCCCTACTGCCAATATACTACGCACACAGATCGAAAACTTTTTGGCTAATGCTCATGTACAAGATCAGAGTAAGAATCTCACGAAAATGACTATTAAAACAACAGCCAAGCAACAATTACAGGCTCACTACCAAACTGCGGATATGGCTGCTCCAATTGGTCCTGGGGGCCCGGCAGGACTTGCTGCTCTGGAAGCGCATTTACAAAACTTAGCGCCAGGTGCTGCCTATCGTCACCCAGGTCAAAATCGAGATATTAAGTACACGGAATCGCAAGTACATGGTGAACTTGCTCATGTAGTCGGTACCTTTTATACGGCTGAAATCGGAGACTATCCGGATATTATTAATGCCACTTGGAGAAATGGTGATCCAAATTGGTTAAATAACAGAGCTAACGCTGCAAATCAATTCAGACAATTGCTTGTTGCCGCCGGCAATCCAAACATTAATCTCATGCGTTTACAAGGGGGAATACTAGCGAACGCTCCACTTCCAGATGCTCCCATCATGCCAAGAGGATTTTTAAGATGGGCACTTGCAAGTGTTGGTATAGCTGTTCTCTATTATGCCGCACCCAGGCTTTTTCAACTTTATCAGGACTATATGGAAGGATAACATGGTGAGTGCGATCGCCTGATTGGTAAAATAAAAATATTGCGATCGCTCTTTCATTTAAACAACTGCATATCCTGTATATTCGCGCATTTCAGGAGCTTGAAACCCCAGCACAATATCTTCCTTCGCAACCCCTCGATCAACAAGTTCCTGAGCAACTCTCATTTCCGTCATATTTTGCTGTATCCAAATCTTTCCCCCCTGAATATCTAAATGTAAAACACAACCATAAACCCGCCGATGGCCATCCCATCCCACATTCATTACTTGGTAATGGTCTTGTTTCGTATCAAAAACCGTGTAACAATCAATCGATCCATTGGCGATGGGGATAGCAGCATAAGCCGTCAACAACGACTGAATTATATTGCGATAAGTCCCTATGGTATCCATTGCAGAATTACCTCTTGAATCGGGTCATAAATGATCAGTTTAATCTGATATCTCTCTAACGAAATTTGTGCAAATTCCCGCTTAAAAAAAGCTTCATAAGCACCCACAGGCACTGCCAAATATAGAATACGTGTTATATCAATGATTTCTAAGGCAAGCCGATAATTTAAAAACTGTCCTAACGCAGCATGGTAATCCGTCAGTGGCGAATCACTCAAGAAGGTTTTAATCTCAACAGCAATTTTTTCTTGGCCTCGCTCTGCTGCTAACAGTTGCTCCGCACCCAGATCAATTTCAAATTTGGTTCCGCCGACTTCTAGTCGCAGTGGATCATCGGTTATCTTCCACTGCTCCTTTTCTAGAGCGATTCTAACCACAGCATGAAATCTATCCTTAGCTGCCATCGTTATCTTTTTCTGGTTTATTTACAATCATAGAACAATTGAAAACCCAGTGGTGAGATGATCTTTTATGACTTACTACTACGTTGGTGGCTATCAGTTTTATTTCTCCTCTGCACCTTGAATTTACTTTGGTTCAGTTTTAGGTAACATGGCTTTGACTTCTGGAGTTCTCAATAATTCCTGACGTTTCACCTCAGACCAATTTACCAACCATGCAATTGGTCGTTGCACTAAAATATCAAGGGTTGTAGACACAAGTTTTTCAGGTGATACCTGAGCAGTTTCCAGCCAGTAACGAAAGTCTTTGCCACTGCGGTAAGCTACGCTCCAGAACCAAACAACAATCACCACAAACAACAGACTCACTAAAAAAAGTAGTCTCCCGGCTTGCTGGAGCAACTTCCAAGTTTTGATTGCAGCTTGTTGAAATGTCGAAGTTGTCTCTTTATCAGACAAGGTTTGCCATAATTCAATGGCTTGATAGTTAATGGGGTTAGGATTCATGGGTTTTTTCAGTTATCAGTTATCAGTCATAATTGATACTTTTCTCTACGCTTCTGGCTTTGACTGTGAATGGTGAAGTTTAAAGTATTTTTTATATAAGTTGTATCAGTTTATCGATATTATACACCGTGTTCCCAGATGCTTAGTTTGATGGGTATACATTCTATATGATTAATTTACATTAACTATTTAGTCAAAATGTTTACACATTTATGCTAACTTGTCGCTACGGGTTATTCTAAACCTTGAAGCTTAACATTACCAAATATCAGCAAAATAGGAGAGAAAAGAGAATATTTACTTTCTCCTGTGTTATGTCTCCTATAATACTAAAAGAAAACAGTAATGACGACTTTCCCTGGTTCTCCTCGGCTGATGAAAGGGGCGATTATTGCCCTATCTCCAACTACCAGTATGGTGATGAATACAGTCATCTTCCAGTACAATCCAGAATCGCTCTCACGCACTCTCCAAGTGCAATCACTGGAAAATGAAGGAGGTGCTGTCAGCGAGTCTCAACGTCTGAAGGGAGCGCCAATAGAAACTATGAAGTTAGATGTAGAACTTGATGCTACTGACCAGTTGGAAAAGCAAAATCCTAATGCTCTTTTGTTTGGTATTTACCCCCAACTTTCGGCGCTGGAAGTGTTGATTTACCCTAGCAGTAGTCAGGTACAGAGCAATATGACTCGCGCTGGACAGGGACAAATAGAAATTATCCCGGTGGAAGGGTTTGTAACTTTGCTGGTTTGGGGGTTTAATCGGGTTTTACCTGTGCGGTTAACGGATTTTAATATTACTGAGGAAGCTTATGATGTTACTCTTAACCCGATTCGGGCTAAGGTTTCTTTGGGGTTGCGTGTCCTCAGCTATGATGATTTGCCTTGGGGTCAAAGAAGTTCTAGATTATTTATGAGTTACCAAAAAAATAAGGAACGTCTGGCTATGTTGGGTAGTCTTGGTAACTTAGGTAATCTAGTCTAAGTGGGAGTGAACGTTAGCGTAGCGTGCGCGAAGCGCATACCGCCAAGTCGCCAAGTACGCCAAGGTAAGAGGTTTTATAGGGTTTTTACCAAGTTGAGATGCTTTTGTATGTTTGACCATACTAGTCGTTATTACAATTTAGATACAGCCCAATATACTGCTGCTGATGGGCGTAAAATTGCTTATGTACGTCGTCGCTTTTTGCCCCAGGGTAATAGTTTACCAGTTTTGGAGGAGGTGGTGGTTAAACAGGGCGATCGCTTGGATTTAATTACAGCCCAAACCCTTGGTGTTACTGAACAGTTTTGGCAGGTGTGTGATGCTAATAATGCTATGAATCCAGATAGTCTAACGGCGGAATTGGGTCAAAGAATCCGTGTCCCAGTTCCCCAAGTTTAGGAGTCTGTAATGGTACTGGGTGTTAATTTGACTGTATTAATTGGTGCAAATGTCCCTAAACCGGCTCCGAGAATGCTGATGGAGGCGTTTGTGCAGGTGGAAGTAACTCACAGTGATGAAAAACCTTCTGGATTTCAAATTAATTTTCAGGTGGGACGCTCTGGTAAAAGTGACCAAAAAGACTATCAATTGATTAATAATCCTCTGATTCAGCCGGGGAATAGAGTAATTTTAATTGTGACTTTAAATGCTTCCGCCCAGGTGTTGATGGATGGGATTATTACTCATCAACAATTTTCTCCCAGTATGGAGTTAGGTGGTTCTACGTTTACGATTACTGGTGAAGATGTCAGTGTCATGATGGATTTGGAGGAAAAATCCGTAGAACATCCGGCTCAAGATGAAGCAATTATTGTTAATCAAATCATCTCTAGCTATGCCAAATATGGTTTAATACCCAAGGTTGTTAAACCGCCGTTAGTTGACCGTCCTACCATTAATGAACGGATACCAGTACAACAAGGTACTGATTTGGAATATTTGCAAAAGTTGGCACAGCGTTTTGATTATGTCTTTTATGTCACACCGGGGCCAGCTTCTGGGAAAAATACCGCCTACTGGGGGCCGCCGATGCGGAAAACTAGCCCACAAAAGGCGTTAACTGTGAATATGGGGACATATACTAACGTTGAATCAATTAATTTTCAAAATAATGCTTTATCTCCTAGTACTGTAGTTGGTCGGGTTCAAGACCGTAAAAGTAATAAAATTCAGTCAGTACAGGCTAACACAAGCGATCGCACCAATCTATCACAACAACCTGCTTTAAATAACCGCAAACTCCTACGAAAAACTCAATTTAGGGAAACTGGAAGACAAGTTTTACAAGCTGAGTCTAAGGCTCAGGCAATGGTTGATAGTTCGACAAATGAAGTGTTACAGGTGACGGGTAAACTTAATACAATCCGCTATGGTGATTTATTGGAATTGCGGGGTGTTGTGGGTTTGCGGGGGGTTGGTCAAACTTATGATGGTCTTTATTATGTAAAATCTGTAACTCATACTTTGAAAAAGGGCGAATATCAGCAAAGTTTTACTATTGTTCGTGAGGGTTTGGGGACGACTAAACGGGTTTTGAAGGTTTAGTTGGTTCACGCAGAGTCGCAGAGGCGCAGAGAGTTTTGAGGAGTGATTAGTTATGCCACAATTTTTTGGGAAGTATCGGGGTAAGGTTACTGCTAATAAAGATCCTTTGTTTTTGGGTCGGGTTCAGGTGAGTGTTCCGGCTATTTTTGGGCAGGGTCGGCAAAGTTGGGCTATGCCTTGTACGCCTTATGCTGGTAAGGATATTGGCTTTTTTGCTATTCCTCCTCTAGATACAAATGTTTGGGTGGAGTTTGAAGGGGGTGATCCTGACTATCCTATTTGGACTGGTTGCTTTTGGGGAGATAATGAACTTCCTCAAAATGCTAAGGTTGATGATCCTGTGCAGGTGCAGGTGTTTAGAACTGCGGGAATTACTTTTACTTTCAGCAATTTGGGGAGTAATAAGGGTTTGACTGTTGAAGTGGAACAACCTGTTGTAGACCGTCCTTTGAAGATGGTTTTTAATGCTGAGGGAATAGAAATTAATAATCAGGATGAGACGACTATTAAGGTAGCAGCTAATATGATTGAAATTAAAAACCGTGATTCTTCTTCTATTACGGTTAATCAAAATGATATTCAGTTAAAAGAAAGTTCTATTGAAATTAAATTGACAAATAATAGTATTGATTTAAGTTGTTCTCCTGCAACTATAAAGCTAACAACTACTTCAGGAATTGAGTTGAATAATTCTCCTGGTAATGCCAAAATTACCGCCTCTGGGGTTGAACTGAGTAGCACTCCTGCCAAGGTAAATGTATCACCGGGAACTATTGAATTAAGTAATAGTGCGGCTAATGTGAAGCTTTCACCTGTGAGTGTAAATGTGAATAATGGTGCTTTGGAGGTGATTTGATGCCAGGATTTTTATTGAATTTCAGCAGTGTGGTGATTTGCGCCCACGGTGGACAGGCTAAATCCACTCTTCCTAATTCCCGTGTCAAGGTGATGGGTTTGCCTGTATTGTTATTAGATAGCAAGGCTATCTGTGTTCCTACGGGTACTCCTCTCACGGTTGTCTTGTCTCAACCCCGTGTTAAAGGGATGTAATTATGGATATTGCTTATCCTTTTCGCATTGACCAACGTGGACGTGTAGCCTCGGCTACTGAGAATGAGCATATTTTGCAGATGATTGAACAGCTTTTGTTTACTAGTCCTGGTGAACGGGTGAATCGTCCTGATTTTGGGAGTAATTTACAACAACTGATTTTTTCACCTAATAGTGCTGAGTTGGCTGTGGCGACTGAGTTTATTGTGAAGGGGGCTTTGGAACAATGGTTGGGTGATGTGATTGCGGTGGAGGGGGTGGTAATTTCTACGGTGGAATCTACTCTGCAAGTGAAGGTTCAGTATGTGGTGTTACGTACTCAGCAGCGACAGATAGGGGAATTTTCTAGATGAGTTTCTATCACGCAGAGGCGCGGAGGCGCGGAGAGTTAGAGTTGAGAAGTGTATGAATACTCGATACCACAGTTTAATTAATCAGACGGGAATTGAACAACGACGGGAAAAGGTAAGGACGACAAAGGGTGAAGATGGTCAACCTGTTGTTAATGGTATTGATTATGTGCAGGTTTCAAGGGACAGACAAACTCTGAGTGTCCATTTTATCTATAATTTGCCTGGTGAGGAGGATGGTGTCTCACTTGCGGGTACTGTTCCTTTGAATTTGGAAAATGTGGTGATTCAAGGGAATGAACGCCTACAAACTTTGTCTGTGGAGTCTGTATCTACTTTTGCAAATGTTTTGAATGTGAAGGTGGGTGAGCCTAGTGTATCTAATTATATATTTTATTTGGTCAATAGTTTAGGTGATATATCTCAGCCTCCCCCTGGTTTTGATCCTCTGTTGTCACAAGTTGAATTTTCTTTTTTAGTTAATGAGTTAAGCGAATTTGACCCCAAAATTCAGCCAGATTTACCCCCAGGAGGGATAGCAACGCCTCCAGTTATAGATTATTTGGCGAAGGATTATGCTAGTTTTCGTCAGTTGATGCTAGACCGTCTGACGGTGACTATGCCGAAATGGAGAGAGCGTAATCCGGCAGATTTGGGGGTTATGCTGGTGGAGTTATTGGCTTATGCTGGCGATCGCTTGAGTTATTATCAAGATGCTGTGGCGACAGAGGCCTATTTAGGTACAGCCCGCAAACGGGTATCAATTCGCCGTCATGCTCGTTTACTTGATTATCTCATGCACGATGGTTGCAATGCCAGGGCTTGGGTAACTTTACAAGTAAATTCTCAAGGTGATGGTAAGGTTTTACTCGGTTCCGGTGCAAATCGTCCTGGAATGAGGTTTTTAACTAGAACAGAACAATTATCTTTAGCTAATCATCAAGATTTAATTCAACAGCAAGTGCAGGTATTTGAAACTATGCACGATATTACTTTATATGAAGCTCATAACGAAATTGAGTTTTATACTTGGGGTAATGCAGAAGAATTTTTACCTTATTATTTAGCAGTCGGGACAACTCAAACAACGTTAAAAAATCATCAACTCAAGCTTCAATCTGGGGATGTATTAATTTTTGAAGAAGTGCTGGGGAAAGACAGTGGTATTAAAGCTGATGCTAATCCTGAACATCGTCATGCAGTACGGTTAACTTCTGTCAAATTCAGCAGAGATGAATTATTAAATCAGGAGATTGTGGAAATTCAATGGCATCAAGAAGATGCTTTACCTTTTGCTTTATGGATTTGCAATATTGTTAACGGTAAACGCTACACTAATATTACCTTAGCACGGGGTAATGTGGTTTTAGTTGATCATGGTTGTACGGTGCAAGAAGAACTTCCAGAAGTGACAACTCAAAATCGCTATCGCCCCAGATTAGAATTTGGCCCTTTAACACATCAAGGTTTTGTGCGTTTAAGTGTTCGGGAACTTTACACTAAAGATATTGCCATTAATAACGGTGGTCAATCTGCTTTTGATCCCACTGCACCAGCGAGGGAAGCACTGCGTTGGGAACTGGGAGATGTGCGTCCTCAAATTTGGTTAGCAGAACAAAATGATTTACATACAAGATATTATTGGCAACCTCAAAAAGATTTACTCAATAGTGATAGTTTTGCACGTGAATTTGTTGTAGAAACTGAAGATGATGAACGGGCTTATTTACGATTTGGGGATAATATATTAGGGAAAAAACCCCAACCAGAAACTGATTTTTCGGCTATTTATCGCATTGGTAACGGTACTATTGGAAATGTCGGTGCAGAAGCCATAGCACTGCTTGATCCGCAAGTCCCTGATTTAGCTAATTTTATTACTCAAGTACGCAACCCTTTACCAGCTATAGGAGGTATTGATCCTGAATCCATTGAAAAAGTCAGGCTGTATGCACCGCAAGCCTTTCGGAATCAAAAACGGGCTGTGACTGCATCCGATTATGCGGAAGTTGCTCAATTATATCCAGGAGTGAGGAAAGCTGTAGCTACGAGGAGATGGACAGGTAATTGGTACACTATATTTATCACTGTAGATCGACAAGCTAATTTACCTGTTGATGATAGCTTCAAAGAGAAATTAGGGACTTTTTTAGAACGCTTCCGTTTAGCAGCTCAAGACGTAGCTATTAACGCTCCGATTTTTGTCCCTTTAGATATTATTTTAGATGTGCAAGTAGCAGATGATTATTTTGCTAATAATGTACAGCAACAATTACAAATTTTCACCTTTAGTAATAAAATTTCACCTGATGGGACATTAGGGTTTTTTCACCCAGATAACTTTTCATTTGGTCAACCTGTATACTTAAGTCAAGTAATTACAGCAGCTATGCAAGTTCCTGGTGTAGTGTCTGTGAATCCTCGACGTTTTCAGCGTTGGGGAAAACCACCACAGAATGAACTAGAAACAGGTGCAATTAACTTTGGGCGTTTAGAAATTGGTATTTTAGATAATGACCCCAGCGCACCACAAAATGGTCGAATTTCCTTTGAAATGTCGGGAGGATTTTAGCTTAATTGAACCCCACCAAAAAACCTCTCCAACTCTCATAACTCTGTGTCCTCTGCGTCTCTGCGGTTCGTTCATTTAAATAATTTGTTTCACGCAAAGGCGCAAAGGTAGAAAGAAAAAGAAAGGTAATTCTTGGATATCAAATTATAATTCAACATGAATCCCACTGATAAACCGCCAAAAATCTATAATCGTCCTAGCTTACCATCCCTAGCTTACCGCATTGGTGATTGGGCTAGTTTCCGCGATCGCCTATTAGCTAATTTACCTCGATATGCAAATAATATTACCAATACTGCACCCTTGGCAAAGTTGACAACTCGTGCTGTGGATGATCCAGCGATCGCCATTTTAGATGCTTGGGCGGTGGTGGCTGATGTCCTGACTTTTTACCAAGAACGCATTGCCAATGAGGGTTTTATTAAAACTGCTACCGAACTGCGGTCTGTATTAGAATTAGCTAGGGCGATTGGTTATGAACTTGACCCCGGTGTAGCTGCGAGTACCTATTTAGCCTTTACCGTCGATGATGCGCCCGGTAGTTTGGGAATGGCTACAGTTCCTACTGGTACGCAAATTGTCAGCATTCCGGGGGAAGATGAACTTCCGCAAACCTTTGAAACCAGTGCCGAAATTATCGCGCGTGTACAGTGGAATCTACTTAAACCCAGACAGACAAGACCACAAAAAGTTAATACCGATACCAGGACATTATATTTGCAGGGTATAAATACGCAACTACAACCAGGCGATCGCGTCCTATTAATTGATAATATTTCTCAAGACAAGATTTGGTATCTCCTCACCTTAGCAACGGTAGAGACAAATACAGGTATGGGTTATACCCAAATTACCTGGAAACAGCAGTTACCGTCTCAAATTTCTAGTCCCCTGCAAAATCCCCAAGTTTTCGCCTTTCGCCAACGAGTCGCTTTATTTGGTTATAATGCCCCCAAATGGCAGGATATGCCCAATGAAATTAAACGTGATTATCAAGGTACAATTAAAGGCGGCATTTTTCGCAGTATTAATAGTAGTAATTGGACAGCGATTAACGCAGGTTTACCAATAATTGATATTCGTTGTTTAGCTGTAAATCAAGATAACAATTACTTATTTGTTGGCACATCAGGCGCAGGTATTTTTCGCTCTATAGATAATGGAGACAAATGGAAATCTGTCAATATTGGCATTACCAATCTAACTATTCAAACACTATATATTGATGCACGGGGATATATTTTAGCGGGAACTCCTGGCGGTGGTGTATATAGTTCTAAAGATAATGGTGAAAATTGGACTCCCATTAATTTGGGCGGCGTGCGGGTAGAATATACAGGTGAGAATAATACCAATGTCAATACTATTAACACAGCTTTACCGAATACAGTGATTCGTTCCTTAGTCAGTTACACTATTTATATATTTGCTGGGACTGATGATGGTATTTATCGATCCTCAGATAACGGAAAAAATTGGTTTGAGAAAGGCTTATTAGGTAAAGCTGTATTTTCTTTACTGATTTATCCAGTTGGAGAAGCACAATATATATTTGCTGGGACTGATGATGGTATTTATCACTCTTTAGATAACGGAGAGACTTGGGAATTAAATAAATCAGATATTCAAGTTCATTCACTAATTATTGATACTATTCAAGATACACAATATATCATTGCTGGTACAGGAAATGGAATTTTCTCTTCTATCAATCATGGTGATATTTGGTTGGAAATTAGCTCCAATTCTCATATAACCGCCTTAGCGTACAATTCAGATAGCCAATACTTATTATCAGGAAGTAAAAACGGAATTTTTCGCCATGAAAAAAATCAAAATACCGATACTTGGAATACAGTTAAAATTGAGATTGGCGTAGATGCGAATATTACCACAATTATTAGTACAGCTAACAAATTCTTTGCTGGTAGTACCTTTGCTGGATTTGTAGAAGATGCACAACAAGAATGGCCTGAATTTGCAATTTCCCAGCCAGGAATAGATTTAGACAATATTTATACGAAGATTCTGCCCCAAAGTTGGATAGTCTTATTAACAGAAGATGGTAAAATTGCAAAGCCTTTTCTCGTTGAAAGTTCCTTAAATATCAATCGGCGGGACTTTGGATTAAATAATAAAATCACTCGAATTGTCTCAGCAGATAATGTAAATCCCCATGATTTTAACCTGCGTCAAACTATAGTTTTAGCTCAAAGTGAAAGTCTAAAATTAGCTGATGAAACGTTGAGTATTCAAATTCAACAACAAAAAATATTTCATGATCCGATTCGAGAAAATCAGATTTATTTGAGTGAATATGTTTCCGGTTTAGAAGCAGAAAAAACTATCATTGTCAGTGGTAAACGCATCCGAGTTAAAATGGAGAAAGTTGCTACTTTAACCTCACCTGATGGCTTTTTATCTGTGGCTGTGAAAATTGGCGACTTACTACAACTAATGTCACCACCAAAATCTCAAAGATGGCATTTACGAGATAGAAACGGATTTGTCGGTTTTTTACAACTAAATGCACCAGAGGATATTAGTTTACAACCAGCCGCCATAGATGATCAAATTGTTAGTGAAGTTTGTACAATTAAAACACCACCAATAGACCAATTACAACCGATTCTGATTTTAACTGAACCGTTACAAAATAGTTATGATCCTGCAACTACGGTGATTTATGCTAATGTGACTCCGGCGACTCATGGAGAAACAATTGAGGAAGTTTTAGGAAGTGGTGACGGTACTTTAACTAATCAAACTTTTATATTAAATAAACCACCATTAACTTACATTCCCGCAACTACTCCTAGTGGTGCAAAGACTACCTTAGAATTATTTGTTGATGGTGTACGTTGGCAAGAAGTCCCTTCATTGTATGGACTAAATCACCTAGATCAAAATTATATTACTCGCATTGATGACGATGGCACAACCACAATTACCTTTGGAGACGGTGAAAAAGGCGCACGTTTACCCAGTGGTTTAGAAAACATCATGGCGCGTTACCGTAGTGGTATTGGGTTAGCGGGAGAAATTGCACAGGATAGCTTAAGTTTACTGAAAACTCGACCTTTGGGGATTCGGGAAGTCACAAACCCTGTACCCGCAACAGGCGCAGCAGCAAGAGAAGCCTTAAACGAAGCCCGAACCAGCGCACCTCTAACTGTCCGTACCTTGGATAGAATTGTTTCTCTGCAAGACTTTGAAGACTTTAGCCGGGCTTTTGCTGGTATTGGTAAAGCCAAGGCGGAAGTGATACCTAATAATGATATCCCCATTATTTACATTACCATTGGGGCGGTAAATGGGAAAGCTATCACCCCAGACTCTCAACTTTACACCAATTTAATGCAGGCGATCGCTCAGAGTCGCGCCCCAGAACAGATAGATGTGCAAATTGGTAGCTATCAACCATTGCTATTTAATTTGGAGGCTAAAATTTTGATAGATTCTCGACGGGAAGTCAAACCAGTATTAGCAGAAATTCGCACTGCATTACAAGAAACATTTTCCTTTGAAAAGCGGAGTTTCGGACAATCTGTAACTACTTCAGAAGCGATCGCTGCTATCCAGAATATCACAGGTGTAATTGCAGTAGATTTAGATGCACTTTATCTTTCCTCCCTTCCCAAAACCTTAGAATCATCCCTATCTGCCGCCACAGCAACATGGGACGAACAACAGAGTAAAATCTTACCAGCACAATTACTATTACTCAATCCTAAAAATATCATCTTAATAAACACACCATAAATCCCTCCTCCTCTCTGCGCCTCTGCGCCTCTGCGTGAAATAAATCCCCACCCCACTATGAACAACCCCAACCCAGAACGGCTATATAACTTAATACCAGCCATTTACCGTATCCGAGATGAAACTCAAGGCGGTTCCCTACGCGCCTTACTCGGAGTAATTGAACAGGAACTAGAAATTGTCGAAACCGATATCGCCAATTTATATGAAAACTGGTTTATTGAAACCTGCGACGAGTGGGTAGTACCTTATATTGGTGACTTACTAGCCGTAACTTTATATACCGAACAAACCCGCACCTATGGAAGAGAACGACGCGCTTATGTAGCCAATACCTTAGCCTATCGTAACCGCAAAGGTACAGCACCAGTTTTAGAACAATTAATTGCAGATATTACCGGCTGGCGATCGCGTGTGGTAGAGTTTTTTAAATTAGTCAGCACCACCCAAAATTTAAATAATCTCCAGACTAACAACGTTTTTGTAGATATCCGTCAATCTGGAAAAATTGACACCATCGGCACACCCTTTGAAGAATCGGTAGCGCATACCGTAGAAATTCGTAACATCAACAATCAAGGTGGTAAATATAATCTTGCCAATATTGGTATATTTTTATGGCGACTCAAAAGCTATCCTATTCAAAGAATCACCGCACGTCAAATTAAATTTGCAGACAATAAAAATGAAGGACGCTACTATACTTTTAACCCATTAGGTATTGATATTCCCCTATTTAATCAGCCGCAAACAGAAACAGAAATTACCAGTCTCGCCGCCGAAATCAACTTACCCGCCTCTTTACGTCGTTTAACCCTAGTTGCAGAATTAGAAACACGTCGTCAATTAATCACTGAAGGAAAAATACCATCAAGTAACGGCTATTTTGGTAATAATCCAGTTTTACAAGTCTTTCTCAATCATCAATCAATTTCCCCAGAAAATATTCTGATTGATGACTTAAGTAAATGGGATGAACAAGATTGGCAACTTTATCCTCAGATTAAAACTTATAAAACTAGCGATGGCAAAATAGAGAAAACCTTTGAAATCCAAGCAATTGTAGATCCCGAATTGGGACGGTTAGCCGTGATTACGAAATCCGCCCCCCAAACCGTAGAAGTCAGTTATTCTTACGCTTTTAGTGGTGATATTGGTGGTGGTACTTATGACCGCAGCCTAACTTTAAATATCCCCCAATTTCTCACTTTTATCCAGTGGGAAGTCAAACAACAAATCTTAAATAATAGTAGAGAACAAATAGAAAATCATGTTTTCGCATCTACTCCCATTCCACTCATTTCTCCTGCGGCTATCAACAAAAAATCACAGCCTGTAAAACCCATCTTTCCCAGCCTAGCAACAGCCATCCAAGAATGGAATAAAAATGTCAAAACTTGGGAATACTGCGAAGCAAAAATTTATCTAGAATTGCAGTCAATTTATAGCAATAATCAATCCCAGACTACTTTAGTAAATAACGAAAATCCGGCAAAATTTCAACCAGGGGTACTGAATGGTTTAACTGTCACAGCCAATAAAAAAGCCGATACAATTACCATCGTCTCTGGTACAGCTGTAGATAGTCAAGGCAATCGGATTTATTTAGGAATTAACTACCAAGTCAGCTTGAGAAAATACCCCAACCAAACAGTATTTTTAGTTATTTGCTATAAAGAAGCC
Organism: Nodularia sp. UHCC 0506; assembly: GCF_034931045.1. Taxonomy (NCBI): domain Bacteria; kingdom Bacillati; phylum Cyanobacteriota; class Cyanophyceae; order Nostocales; family Nodulariaceae; genus Nodularia; species Nodularia sp. UHCC 0506. The sequence continues at coordinate 127,798 of NZ_JAYGHH010000005.1, read as the reverse complement.
ACCGAAGAACCAAAATGGCAGCTTAAATTTATTCCCTCAGCAGAAATTCCCACAACAACAGGAGTATTATTAGCCAGCTTAGTCATTAACCCCATAGGACAAATTGCCGAAGCTGATACAACAATTGCACCCAAATTTCAGCCAGGAGTTATTAATGGCTTAGAAGTTAAATTAGTTAATCCTCTTGCCAAGCAATTACAAATATCTCCGGGTAAAGCGGTAAATAGCAAAGCTAAACTTATTCAAATAGATAAATTATCTACCTTAGATTTTAACATTAATCCTAACCAAAAAGCAATTATTTATATTACCCCCCAAGGCAAAATTGATATTATCCCAGATGTAGAAATGGGAGTAATTACCCTCAGAGACAACCACACTTATCAGGGTAACTTTACCGTAGCAATTCCAGCCGATAAAAAGTTAAAAATAGTAGCTGCTAATGAACGCCAACCCCATTTACAAGGTAAATTATTAGTCAAGGGAACTGCCAAAAAAGATAGTAACCCCGGTGAAATTATTCTTGATGGTTTACTAATAGAAGGTAAAGTAACTATTCTGCCAGGAAATCTCAAAGAATTACACATAGTCAATTGCACCTTATTATCTCCAACCGCAGCCTTGACTGTAGAACAAGCAGAACGGGAATTAGAATCAGACACAGAATCAGAGAACGATTTTACCCTACTAGCAATCATCATTTATTTTCTCAGCTTTATTCAGCAGATTCTCATTTTAGGCATAGGCGAAGATAGTGCTAATTCTCCCAATAATCTCACTAAACTGTTTAAATTAGCATTCCAAAAATTAGCTAGTGGCTTTTCTTTTTTACAAGAAATTACTCAACAATGGCAATGGTTAAACATCCCTGATACAGATGTGCAGAACTTCTGGGACTTAGAAGCCAGTGACGAAGCAACAGATAACACCAAATTAAAAGTTTTCATTGCTAACAGCATCTCTGGAAATATCCTTCTAGCTGACACAGTACCACAGTTAGAAATCATCGATAGCATTATAGATAAACTATACCAAGGTAATCATAGTGCCATTACAGCTTTAGGAACCAAAGTAGAGATTAATCGCACTACAGTTTTTGGCAGAACAAATGTTAACAGCTTAGAAGCAAGTAACAGCATTTTTACTGAAACAGTAACCGTTCTGCGGACACAAATTGGCTGCATTCGATTTTCTTATTTACCTTATGGTTCCCACACACCCAGCCGCTATCGTTGTCAACCAGATTTAGCTTTACAAAAAGTTGCTAATTTACCTGCAAGTATTACATCTTTAGCGATTAATCACACTACCGGAGAAGTTTTCGTGGGGACTGCTGGTAAGGGAATATATTATTTAAATAACGATTATATTGGGAGCATCCCACTTTGGCAAATATATCTTTTCTGTCTAACCGTGGAATCAGGTTCTTACAGTTTAATGAAATATGTATTGTCCAAGTTGGGATGCTCCCATTATATTTGGCAACCACGCAATAATAATTTAACTAATCAAAATGTTACTAAATTGCTGGCTAATATTCCCACTGATATCGCAGAAACAAATTTAATCTTAGCTGGTACAACCGACGGAGGTATTTACACCTCTCTAGATAATGGTGAAACTTGGAATTTGAGTAATACAGTCACAATTAACAACAAGATATCTCCCATCGTCGCTACTAATATTACTGCCTTAGTTACCTATAATAAATCTGTTACTGGTGTCATTTATAGTACAGGTACAAAAATTACGGGAGAGGGAACAAAATTCACCAAAGAACTGAGAAAAGATAGTCTAATTATGGCCGCAGGTGAAACCAGAACTATCACAAAAATCATCTCTGATACTGTCCTAGAAATTAATGCACCATTTACCAGTGATTTACCTGCGGAAACAATCTTGAAAACCCAATATATTTTAGCGGGAACCGATAGCGGTGTTTTTCGTTCTCAAGATAATGCCAAAAATTGGCAACCCATAAATTTTGGGTTACAAAATCGCCAAATTAAAGAATTAATAGTTAACCCTAATAATGGTGATATATTTGTTGGAACTGAGGCTGGTTTTTATCGTTCCAATAATAATGGTAATATTTGGACTGCCCTCAATCGTGATTTACCCAATCGTCATGTTACAGCCTTAACTATTAATCAATATAATGGTCAAATTTTTATCGGGACGAGAAATGGTATTTTCCGTTCTCAGAATGATTGTCAAAAATGGAAATTAGTAAATAACGGCTTAACTGATACAGATATTACAGCCTTGACAACATATACCAAACCAGGAACAGGAACTATTTCTAGTAATGGTACAAAAATCACGGGTATTGATACCGCTTTTAACACAGAATTAGCCAAAGGTAGCGTAATTAATCTTAATAATCAAACTAGAACTATTATTGCTATAGAGGAGGATAACACCTTAATTATTGATGCTGCTTTTAATGATGATTTACCTCCACAAACAACATTTAGTATTAACTATTTCCTAGCCGGTACAATGGGAGGTAATATATTTATATCTCAAGATAATGGTAATACTTGGCAACAAATTACTACCAGCTTGACTTTGACGGCAATTACCAGCTTTGCCATAAATCCTGATAATCAAGATATTTATGCCGGAACATTTGCGGGTAATGTTTTGTATTCCCAAAATAATGGTACTAATTGGATATCAATCAACCGTGGCTTTGATGGATTTGATGAACAAAGTATTATTTTAATCAATTCTCAACCCAGTTTTACATCAGAAAAATATGGCGAACCTAATTACGGTCAACTGAGTCAATTCTCTATTCCAGAGATAAGCACTGGCGCAGAAGATAATTCCGAAATGGGTGTGTTTAACTATCTGCAACAACCGCAACGAGAAACAAATTTACGTGCTAGTCTCAATGAATATCTCAGATTTGGCCTAGAAACAGGCATTTTTTATCAAAGTTAAGGAAATAATTAATTATGAAAGGTGATATTACTCGGTTGACATTTCGTCCTGAAAAACATTATCAAGCTGTGCGGATGCAACAGGGACGACTACAATTAGATGCTGATTGGAATGAACAAGTTGATATTCAAAATTATCTTACACAATCTTTAGCTAAATATATTATCGGTGATAGTGGTGTACTGAAAAATAGTGATAGTTTTAGAATTGATGTCTCTGAGTCAGCAGCAGATTTTAAGATAAATGCTGGCAAAATGTACGTCAATGGAATTATTTGCGAATTAGAACAAAATACAACCTACAAAACACAATTAGACTATCCCAACCCACCCCAATTAACCCAAGATGGATTTTATCTGGCTTATCTAGATGTCTGGGAACGTGATATTACAGCACTAGAAGATCCAGAAATTCGAGAAGCAGCACTTAAAGGACTTGACACTTCTACCCGAACTAAAATAGTTTGGCAAGTAAAGTTGATGGAAGTTTTTGATGTCAATGAACAAGAACCTGAAATTAAAGACTGGAAATTTTTCGCCAACAATTTAAATATAGACCGCAAAGTATATTTAAATGCTGCAACTGCTAATAGTGTTTTAGAAGGAAAACTAGTTAATCCCAAAAATGCTTATCTAGGTTCAGAAAATCAGTTATATAGAATTGAAATTCATCAATCTGGTAATATTAATCAAGCAACATTTAAATGGGCGCGAAATAATGCTATAGTTGTTAGTAGTATTAAAAATATAACAAGCAATACTATTGAAATTAGGAACGTTGGCAGAGATGATTTACAGTCATTTCAGCCTAATCAATGGGTAGAAATTATTGATGAAGAACAGGAATTAAAAAATCAGCCAGGTAAGTTATTCCGGTTACAAAAAGTATTCAATAAACAGCTTGATGTCGTTGGTGATCCCATAGAAGCGCAATTTGCTGGTAAAAAAAACCTGAAAGTGATAGGTTGGCAAGAAGACCAAGTTACTAAAGAGGCAGAAATTAAAGTTTCTCCTGATTGGATTGAGTTAGAACAGGGAATTTATATCCAATTTGATGTAGAATCTACCTATAAAACTGGTGATTATTGGCTAATTCCGGCACGCGCTTACACAAAAGATATTGATTGGCCTTATGATAATTTAGCGCAACCAATCAAACAGCGATCGCCTGGAATCAAACATCACTATTCTCCTCTAGCATTGCTGAAGTACAGTAACAATAATTTTACCCACCTTCGTGATTATCGTCCTAGTTTCCCATCTTTAATAAATGCTTTAGATAAAACTGGTGACACCATGACTGGTGATTTAGAAATCCAAGCTAATCTTTACGTAACTAACGGTGGTAAAGTCGGTATTGGCACAAAAGAACCAGAAGAAAAACTACATATTGATGGCAATGTCCGTATTAGTAACGGTACAAAGTCGGTGAATATTGCACCACAGATAGACCAATGGATGCAATTTACCACTAATTTAGATGGTTACAACTTCGATAAAGGCATTCGTATTCAAAATGGTTTGATTAATGGTAGTCAAACTACAAGTTTCTTAGATATCAACACAGGAGAAGCTAATTTAGTTCAATTCAAGACTAACCTCAATGGTTACTCCTTC
>NZ_JAYGHH010000005.1:106492-122999 GCF_034931045.1 Nodularia sp. UHCC 0506 | reverse complement strand
GGTGATGCTAATTTATTATTACAAACCAATGGTATCACTCAGATGCGCTTGACTACAGAAGGTCATGTGAGTATAGGAAATTCTCTCCCAGATTCAGATACTAAATTATATGTAGATGGAAATTTGAGGATTAATGGTAGAATTTTTCAAGATTCATCAAGGGAATTGAAAGAGAATATTACCGAATTATCTAGTAAAGAGGTGACGGACATACTAAGGACTATAAAACCAATCAAATTCAATTATAAAAATAGTATAAATAAAGAAACTCAGGCAGGATTTTTGTCTGAAGAAGTTCCCAATTTACTGACATCAAGTGATAATAAGGCAATTAGTCCTGTTGATGTTGTGGCTGTATTAACTAAAGCTGTGAAAGACCAAAACATACAAATATCATTATTACTCAATGCGTTAAAAGAGCAGCGCATTCAAATTGCAACACTCGTTGAGAAAGTCAGGGTGCTAGAATCTAGAAATTTATAATCTCAAAAGATATGGCTGATAAAGCAAGTTCAGTTTACTAGATGTAGTCATCTTTAAAAAATATGTTGAGTCAAGATTGCTTAGTAACAGATGATGGTAAGTGGGAAACTTGGGAACAATCACCAGATAATTTAGAATTATTGACAAGTCAATATCGACTCTATCGGTTTTTAACTGATCTCGAAGATATTCTTGAGCAATTCCAAAGCGATCGCCTCCGACTCCAAGCAATTTTTCCCCTAGTGCGGCGATTATTAACCAGTTCAGAATGGCTGCAAGGTGAATATCTCGAACCAAATCCCGAAACAGGCTGGTCAGTCCTCACCCTATATGATGAACCGGATTTTCCTTTGACGGTGCAAACAGTCGCTTGGCTACCGGGAAAAGTTTCACCAATTCATAATCATGCTACTTGGGGAGTTGTAGCACTAATTAGTGGAGAAGAAAAAAATACTATTTGGAGACGGACTGATCAAAACGGTAGCATTGAAAAAACAGGGGAAATTATTCTCACTCCCGGCGAAATTATTGGCTTGATGCCTGATGCTATTCATCATGTTGAAGCACTGGGTGATGAACCGACAATTAGCTTCAATTTATATGGCGAAACCAACTATCAACAGCGTTTTGAATTTGATCATGTTACCGGGACTGCGAAAAATTTTTGATGTCGATGTTAGACAGTTCAGCGTCTTCTAGAACGACTACTGAACTGTCTTGAATCAAATATAGGAATCCTATACTTTGGGAAAACAATCAAAAAGTGTGGTATATTCTAAATGATATGAAAATATTTTCATATCAATAGCAATTCAAACCATAATCATGGTGAATGATGAAGCCTAAAAATTTATCGTCTCCATCCTTTTGTGCCGAGCAACTCAAAGTTTTAGCAGATAAAACTCGTCTATCTGTTCTCCAAATTCTCATGGAAAGCCCTAAACACGTGGGGGAAATAAACGCTGTATTGCAGCTAGAACAAAGTTTATTATCTCACCATTTAAAAATTTTGCGATCAGCAGGTTTTGTGGAGGCGAAAAGAGACGGTAAAGCGGTACTTTACCATTTTGTGCCAACGGTTAGACAAATCAATACTGGTCAGGTAATTGATTTAGGCTGTTGTGTCCTCTCCTTTGAATAGAAATTAAAAACTTTTTCGATGAAACAACTCAAAACCCTAGCATTTATTGCTGTCGGTTTCACAATTTGCTTAGGGCTAAAATCTTGTACGCAACCATCCCAAATAGCGACCCAATCAACCAATCAATTACAAGGAAAGTTGGTTTTAACAGGTTCTAGTACAGTAGCACCATTAGCAGCAGAAATTGGTAAGCGATTTGAATCCAAATATCCTGATGTGCGAGTGGATGTGCAAACAGGGGGTTCATCTCGCGGTATCGCTGATGTGAGGACAGGAGTTGCTGATGTGGGTATGGTGTCTCGTAGCCTCAAAGATGAAGAAACAGACTTACAAAGTTTTGCGATCGCGAGTGATGGAATTGGCATTATTCTACATAAAGATAATCCAGTAAAATCTCTATCAAATCAACAAGTTTTAGACATTTACACTGGTAAAATTGACAATTGGCAACAGGTTAATGGCAACAATGCCCCAATTACAGTTGTGAATAAAGCTGAGGGACGTTCTACCCTAGAATTATTTCTCAATTATTTCCAAATCCAGAATAGTGAAATCAAATCATCTGTAGTCATTGGCGACAATCAGCAAGGTATTAAGACAGTAGCAGGGAACCCCAACGCTATTAGTTATGTATCAATTGGGACGGCTGAATTTAGCCTCACTAGTGGAATTACTATCAAATTATTACCACTAAATGAAATCGCCGCGACTACTGAGAATATCCAAAATCAGACATTTCCCCTTTCCCGTCCCCTAAATTTGGTTACTAAAACCCAGCCAGAAGGTTTAAAACAAGCATTTATCGAGTTTGCCCAGTCGCCACAAGTCCATGATATTGTTCAAAAACAAGAATTTGTCCCCATCTCAAAGTGATATCGTTCTTCTGTTGATATTACGGTTATTTGCTGCAATCACAGGTATTATAGTTATCTTAATTACGGGATTCTTATTACTCGAAGCATTACCAGTATTACAACAGATAGGATGGTCACGTTTTTTCACTGATCCATCTTGGCATCCAGTGGAAGAATTTTATAATTTGCTGCCAATGTTGTGGGGAAGTTTGTTAGTAACACTCGGTGCGGTAATTCTGGCTGCACCTATAGGTATAGGTTCGGCGATATTTTGTCAGTATTATGCACCTGCTTTCATTGCTGTATTTTATCGGCAATTAATTAATTTACTGGCAGGAATTCCCTCTGTTGTTTACGGGTTTTGGGGTTTAGTTGTGCTTGTCCCCCTAATTGGCAGACTGCAACCACCCGGAACCAGTTTGTTAGCAGGAATAGCGATTTTGACATTCATGATTTTGCCGACAATTGCACTCACCGCAGAAGCCAGTTTTGCCAAAGTTCCAGAGGAGTATCTACAAGGTGCAGCCGCTTTGGGAATCTCTCACTGGGGAACCATCCGAGGGGTTGTTTTACCTGCGGCTAAATCTGGTTTATTTACTGGTTTGATTTTAGGTACAGGACGCGCCATTGGGGAAACGATGGCAGTATTAATGGTTTGTGGGAATGTTGTCCAGACTCCCAGCAGCTTATTTGACCCTGTTCGCACCCTCACCGCTAATATCGCTTTAGAGATGGCTTATGCCACCGGGAACCACCGTTCAGCTTTGTTTGTGAGTGGCTTGTTATTAATGATGGCGATCGCCTGCTTAGTAGCCATAGCCGAAGGTGTCAGTAGGAGAAACATTTATCCATGAAACTGCCATTACCTACCTTGATTCTGTGGGCGATCGCTCTGTTTGTCACCACCATTTTTTGTTGGATTTTAGGCGATATCATTTGGCATGGGATTGGGCAAATTTCTTGGCAATTCTTAACAACAGAACCGCGAAATGCTGGACGTGAAGGCGGAATTGCCCCGATACTGATTTCTACTGGTTTAATATTAGGAGTTTGTATGGCCGTTTCTCTTCCCCTGGGTGTGGGTACAGCCATATTATTAGCCGAATTTACAAGCACTGAAAATGCTTTTGGGCGTTTAGTGCGTCGCAGTTTAGATGTCTTAGCCGGAGTCCCATCGATTGTATTTGGCTTGTTTGGTAACGCCTTGTTTTCAATAAAATTGGGACTAGGCTTTTCCATTTTATCCGGTGGTTTGACATTAGCTTGTATGGTGTTGCCTATACTAATTCGTGCCACAGAAGCAGGATTACAGACCGTTCCCGCAGAGTATCGATTAGGGGCAGCAGCCTTGGGATTATCACGGACTACCACATTATGGAAATTGTTGTTACCAGCAGCCACACCCGGTTTAGTAGTGGGTTTAGTCTTGGGAATTGGACGCGCGATCGCCGAAACAGCAGCATTAATTTTTACCAGTGGTTATGTAGATAGAATGCCAGAATCATTACTAGATTCAGGGCGATCGCTATCCGTACACATTTTCGATTTAGCCATGAATATTGCAGGAGGAGACGCTAACGCCTACGCCTCAGCCCTAGTCCTGTTAATTTTATTACTACTGGTGAATAGTATAGCCACTTGGACAACCCAGTTGTGGTTATAGCGTTTCCTCATCATATAACGTATATCATAGCCCCCTCCCCGCTTGCGGGGAGGGGGTTGGGGGTGGGGTTCTTATATCTCACTAAAGTAGGAAACGCGATAAGAACCTCCAAATAAAAAACCTCTCAAACTCTGTATCCTCTGCGTCTCTGCGGTTCGTCTATCATGTATAAATCTCAAACCACACAAAAATCTCGGTCATATCTGCCCTCAATGCAAACCGAGAAACTAAGTTTATATTACGGGAAAAAAGCCGCTTTTACAGATATCACCATGCCAATCGCCGCAGGTAAAATCACCGCCTTAGTGGGTCCTTCTGGCTGTGGCAAAAGTAGCTTTTTAAGCTGTCTGAATCGCTTAACTGATTTAATCCCGCACACCAAAATTTCCGGAAGCATCCGCTTAGACACTGGGGAAATTCTGCATAATTCTGTCGATGCGATCGCACTGCGTCGGCGCATAGGTACAATATTCCAAAAGCCCAACCCTTTCCCCTTCTCAATTTGGAAAAACCTCGCATTTCCCCTACAAGAACACGGAATCAAAAACCGCGAAAAAATTGACTGGCTGATTGAAACCGCACTGCAAGACGTGGGACTATGGACAGAAGTTAAAGATCGCCTCAATACCTCCGCCTTATCTTTATCAGGTGGACAAAAGCAACGCTTATGTATTGCCCGTGCTTTAGTTTTGCAACCAGAAGTCTTATTATTTGATGAACCCTGTAGCGCCCTTGATCCCATTTCTAGCGGAGTAGTAGAAGATTTAATTGCCAGTCTGCGAGGAAGTTATACAGTAGTAATTGTGACTCACAACCTCGCCCAAGCGAGACGCATTGGTGATTATGCCGCGCTATTTTGGGTACAAGCCGAAGTAGGGCGATTAATCGAATATGGTACTATCGAGCAGATTTTTACCACCCCACAGCACGCCCTCACTGCTGCTTATGTCAATGGTATTCGTGGTTAAATCCTTTTTAGCTTCAGTTTCGTATTAATCTACAAAGCCCTAATTCAGACCTTGCTAAATTTGAATATGAAATGCAAAAATTACATTTCTTGAACTCTGACTCTTTGCGCCTAACGCACTTCGTACTTCGCTTCGCTGATGCGTGAAACTCACTCACACTTTTGTCATACAACCAAAAAATTATCATGACCTATCTTGAAACAACCGCTAACTTTTATAGTGAAGTCGCCGAAACACCACAAGTTGGATTATGTTGCGTCCAAAGTAGTCCTCTACAACTACCAGGACTCAAAATTTCCTCCCAAATGCAGGAAATGAACTATGGTTGTGGTACAACAGTTCATCCCACTGAACTAGCTAACGACCCCACTGTACTTTATGTAGGCGTTGGTGGTGGCTTGGAAGCATTACAATTTGCTTACTTCTCCCGCCGTCCAGGGTCAGTAATTGCGATTGAACCGGTAGCGGCTATGCGGTCAGCAGCGATGCGGAATTTAGCACTTGCTGCTCAAGAAAATGACTGGTTTGAGGCGAATTTTGTCGAAATTCGGGAAGGAGATGCCTTTGCTTTACCGGTTCCTGATGCTTCCGTAGATGTGGTAGCACAAAATTGTCTATTTAATATATTTAAACCCGCAGATTTGCAGTTAGCTTTACAAGAAACTTTTCGAGTGTTAAAGCCCAATGGACGCTTACTGATGAGCGATCCCATTGCAACTCGTCCCATTCCCGAACACCTGCAAAACGATGAACGATTACGCGCTATGTGTCTATCGGGAGCAATGACCTACGAACAGTATATTGAACATCTAGTAAATGCTGGCTTTGGTCAAGTAGAAATCCGGGCGCGTCGTCCTTATCGTCTCCTGAATCGCCAAAATTATAATTTAGCAGAAAACTTGCTGCTAGAAAGTCTCGACTCTGTGGCTTTTAAAGTACCAATTCCTGAAGATGGGGCTTGTATTTTTACAGGTAAAACAGCAATTTACACCGGAATAGAACCATTTTTCGATGACCAAGCCGGACATATTCTGCAATCGGGAGTACCTGCGGCGGTATGTGATAAAACTGCTGGAAAATTAGGTGAAGTTGCTCCCAAAGAAATCCTAATTACAGATTCAACTTGGCATTACAATGGTGGTGGCTGTTGTTAGTTATTCTCCCTGAATGAGTTTTTTTGTAGCAAAGAATGAAGATTAAGAATGGTTCAGCAAAAAGTAAAACCTTTATCTTTAAATTCAGACATCACACCTTTTAGAAAAAAGCTGAATTTACCCCTGACTAAAAACCAAATTACTGTTTTACAACTTAATTTGGGTAAACGTTGTAATTTAGCTTGTAGCCACTGTCATGTAGAAGCCAGTCCCAAACGTACTGAAGAACTTTCTCCCGAAATTTGCCAGCAGTTAATTCAATTAATTGAGCAATTTCCCCAAATTAAAGTTGTAGACCTGACAGGTGGCGCACCCGAAATGCTCTATGGCTTTAAACCAATTGTAGAAGCAGCGCGATCGCATGGTAAACAGGTAATTGTGCGCTCTAACTTGACTATTTATTTTGAAGCTGGTTTTGGAGATATTCCCGAATATTGCGCTCAAAATCAAGTTAGAATTGTAGCTTCTCTGCCTTGCTATCTCTCTGACAACGTTGATAAAATGCGAGGAAATGGTGTATATGATGCCTCAATTCGCGCTCTGCAATGGCTGAACCGTCTTGGCTATGGTCAAGATCCCAATTTAATCCTTGACTTAGTTTATAACCCGCAAATTCCCACTTCTGAGAATTTTTCCCTCACACCCAATCAAGCTAAACTTAAACAAGATTATAAAATGTTCTTGCAAGAACATTTTGAAATTAGTTTTAATGACTTGTTTGCAATTACCAACCTACCCATTGGTAGAACTAAGTTTCATCTAGAACACAAAAAACTGTACAGACCTTATCTCCAATTTTTAGAATCTCATTTCAACTCTACAACAATTGAGCATTTAATGTGTAGAGATGAACTTTCAATTGATTATTTGGGTAATGTCTATGACTGCGACTTTAACCAGATGGAAAATTTGCTATCAAAAAATGATGATGGTGAAATTTTAAATGTTGCTAAGTTATTGGCTGCTGGCACATTAGATTTAATTACAGAAATCAGGACTGCAAATTACTGTTACGGTTGTACTGCTGGGTCTGGTTCTAGTTGTGGCGGTACTTTAATTTAATCACATCTTCCACTCGTCACAATCAACCGCCGGGGGTTCAAACCCCCTTCTAATAGCGAAAGTCGTCTTTAGATGACTGGAGAAAGATTTCAGTCCATTGTCAAATTTGTGAACTTTGCATAACTACAGTACCGGTGGGACGAGAGACATTTGGATCTGTCTCCAAGGTGATCACTAGACCGGAAAATTGTGGGTGATAAAATTCTTTGTACATTTGAGGAGTAAATGGTAACTCATGGGAAGCAGTTCCCCAAGCATAAGGCTTGACTTCACCACAGGGTAACTTTTCGTTAGCAACAACTGTCCACAAAAAGTAAAAATGTCCAGGAGGAGGGGCGGGAAGATTTTGGAAAATCATTACCGCTTTTTCTTGCTCAGGATTGATAATCATGCTCCCTGAACTGTTATCTGTTGATTTAACCGCTTGAAAAGTAAATAATCGCGTTTGCGAATTTTGGAGCAGGCTTTTAACTACTTGAGCTTGGGTAAAATCCTGGCGTAAGCGCTGGTTATCGGCTGTGACAATACCCAGATTTTGCCGTAGCCGATAGTTATCAACTCCTAGAGCTATCACAAACAATGCCGCCATACTACCAGCAATTTTCATCCACCGTTGAGGCGTTCGCGTAGCGACTCTTTGGGAGTTTCTTTTGACCTCAGTAGCTTGTCTGGTGTAATCTTCAGCTTGTTCTAGAATTTTTGGTAATAAATTGGCTGGTGCTTCTACTTCGGTGAAACCATCTACAACTTGTCGCAAAACTTCCTGTAAATCCTCCACTTCAGCTATAAGTTCTGGATTTTGATCCAGCAACAGCCGAAATTCTGCCATTTCTTCAGGGGTGAGGTCATCGACGACAAACCCCGCAGCGAGGTTTTTCATGTATTCGGGATCGAAAGATTTATTCATATATAGATAAATCCGAATCTAGTAAGATGCGTTTGAGTTTTAGTAATCCTTGACGGGTGCAGGTTTTGACTGTCCCTAGAGGGATGTCAATTTGTTTGGCAATTTCTGACTGACTTAATCCTTGGTGATAAGCCAATTCAATTACTTGACGCTGTTTTTCGGGGAGTTGTCCCAAAGCATTGTAAATTCGCCCGGCGCGCTCTGCAAAGGTTGCTTGCTCAACAGGCGTTGGAGAAGGTGTTACTTCATTCGACATTGTTTGTCCCCACCGTTCCACAAGTTTGAGTTGTCTGTTGCGATCGCGTAGTTTATCTATAGCGCGCGATCGCGTTACAGTTACCAGATAACGTACAAAAAAGCGACAATCTGGATTGCTAGATGCTTTTCGCCACAGCGTGAGAAAAATTTCTTGAGTTAAATCTTCGGCTTCTTGGGAGTTAGCCAATATTTTTAATGCTAATCCATATACCAGACGACCATGACGATTAAACAAAGTGCTTAACGCTGAGGAGTCGCCATTTTTGAGCGCCACAAATAAGGCTTCATCGGTAGTAGATGAAGGTTCTTTGCAATTTGGCTGGGGAAGTTTAGGCTCCATGCTGTGTCAAAAACAGGACTGAACAGATATCAGAGCAAGTGAGCGATAATCTTTGTTGCATCACCTCTCTCCATTTCCTCTGAAAAATACCATCTATTTTAATGACGACTGGGATCATGCGATCGGATTGGATTTCTCTGGGTTTTCATAGGGTCCAAGGAATCTCTCTCCGTTGAAATGAATCATGTGATCGGGTTGATCTGCAACCCAAACTTCTGTTTCCCAAGAAATTTCAGCAAGATACCGAGTCATTTCCTTACGGCTGGGAAAAGCTGTAACAAAAACTAATCCCTTCAGGCTGAACTGAAACAGCTGCTTTAATTCATTGTGACGTTTCAAGTTGACCGGACCATGACTAGTCACAGCTTCTATCAATACAAGCCAGTTTTGCTTCTCATAGTGAACTACAATATCTGGCATTTTACCGTGCGGATCTAGCTCAATCCCCATTTCTCGAAATTTCTGAGTTTCATTGATAATAAACTTATCTCCAGCATCGCCCACATAGAGAACTAAACCTCCAGGTGTAAATCTGGGACAGAAGCTCTCCAAAATGTCTTTTATCAATATATTTTGTCCACCTGATGATAGCTGAATAGCTTGACCGTTAGGCAAACTTACCGGAATCATCGGTATGTTTCGCTTTCTATCCTGCAACAGATTTTTGACCGAAACAGCATAATTTTTACGAGCTTCTTCCCAATTCTCAGAACCATAGGATTTCAGAAGTGATAATGCTTGTTGATGAAGCTGATAACACCATTTAGGGCTGTTAATCGGTCGATTTGGTTGATCTGGATTCTCAACAACTATCCCCATCTGCACAAACTGGTGCATTGTTTGCCGTCGAACTGTTTCGCGTGTATTCGGTGCGTATTGTTTACCGTAGTTGTCACGAAACCAATCCATCATTTGTGTAATTCCGCGTCTTGGTGCAGTGGCTTGATTCCAAGGTGTTACAGGTTGAATGTTTGCCAAAGCGAGTAAGCACAGTGCTGATCGTTCGTTTTGCTGCTCTCTGGGAGCAGAAATATCTTTGAGAATAGCAATTGCTTCCTCAATTCGTTTACCAGCCTGAATTGCATTTGTTGCTTCGCTCATAATCGACAAAGTTTTATGTACAACTGTATCAAGTTGCTCTTGATTAAAGTGAGAATCACCAATTTGGGTTCCTAGTTGGATGAGATCATCTTTGCAAGGGTACTTAATTTTACGTAAATCTGTTGCATTGACTTGTGTATGCCCACTAAACTGCCGGAAGTAATGATCAAATAAACTTGAATTGAGAAATGCTGTCAGACCTCGTGCCAAGTCAGGGTTCATGCCTTGACCTTTAGCATGGTAGTAGTTAAGATGATTTTCTATGCCCAGTAGAGGTGCATCCAGAGGAGAACACACAGCAGCAACTACACGACGCTTTTCCTCCTTAGCAGAAAAACGCTTTGTTAAAACGTACCAACCTGAACGAACCAACCATTTTTCTGTTTCTTGGTTGTGTGCAATTGCTATCGACTTCCGAGGATTACTGGGTGGGAATAAAACTTTCCCTATTTTCATAGATTCTGGGTAAAGTAGTGGAACACTTTGCTCATCTAAGCAAGTTCTTAAAGCTGATTTGAGACGAAAATCAACAACGGGACCAGTTGAAACTTCTAGACCTATTTCATCCAAAGTAGATGAAAATTGATTCATTTGTACTCTCAAAAAATCTTCAAGCGAGTTGATAACAATATGAATAAATCCCTCTGAATCATTGGTTTCAATTACTTCGTTATAAGGAACATATCTTAATTCCGAATAATTATGTATATCAAATTCACAATTATTAGTTATTTCTATAAAATCGGGCTTATATTTTGTTTTAATCGCATGAAAAATAATGTTTTCTTGCAATATATTATCTTCCGCAAAAACGACTGATCGACTATCAAAAATATGTATTTTTTTTAGTCCCATACTTTCCAGTAAAGCCTTACGAAAAGGACGAAAATAAGCACCATTACAGAAACTTCTCGGCGTAATTGCAACTATTTCTCCGTCCTCAGCCAATTGTAATACAGTCAGCCAAACAAATGCGCTATATAGATTTACAGTTTCAAGCCCAAGTTTTGAAAGAATTTTTTTTTCTATTGATTGGCTACTAATCTTTCTATAAGGTGGATTCAGAATCGCATGAGTGAAACTGCTGGAAGAAGTAGTAAAAAGTGGTAAATTTATTTCAAGAGTATCTTGTATAAAATTTTTCTCGTGTAAACAGTAATTTGCTTGAATGCCTTTGTTTTCTAAAGCTGCACAACAATTTATAAGGCATTGCTTCAAAGATGGTAAAAAAGTTGATTCAACTTCATACGCTGTTATGAAACAGCTTTCAACCTTGTGATAATTTGCCAAGAGTTGCTCTACAAATGCAGCAGTTAATGCCCCTACTCCGGCTCCAGGATCTAGAAGACTAATGTTACCAGATAGACTGCTGAACTGTCTCGCCATAAAACGAGCAACTGGAGCAGGAGTTAAAAACTGTCCCAATTCGCTACGCTGCTTCAAATCCAACCTTGAAGAGAAATGAATCCTGGTGATGTCAGTGGAGTCTGTAAGGAACGTTTTCATGCTGTGAATTTAGCCAACATTACATCTTAATACTTAATTTAAACTCGTTTCACCACGAATTAAATCCAATTCTGATCTTCAGTCGTCTTATAGGCAGAGGCTCCACAATTCACAGTTCCAGTTCCCAATACCACAAAACTTGGTATTTTGCATTGTGGCCGCATCCGTCCAGCAATTGAAGCTATAAAACAGGAAAAATTTTATGCACAAACACGCGAACTTCTGGCTCAAAATTTGTTTGAGCAGCCTTGTTTTTACCGTATCGACGGTAGCAACGACCTCAGCTAGTATTTCTGCAACAGAAGCTCAATCATCAATTACAAAAGTTGCTCAGGCAAATCCTGGTGCAGCTAAAATTAATTCTGTAGGGGGACCCCTAGCCAAAGAACTTCAAGGTAAACCAGTCGTGGTAGATGTGTTTGCTACTTGGTGTGCTGGCTGTAAAAATATTGCACCTACCTTGTCGCAATTGAAACAGGAATACTCTGGCAAGGTTAACTTTGTTGTCCTAGATGTAACTGATAAAGCCAAACTCAGAAAAACGGAAGCTAAAGCCAAAAAATTAGGTTTAGGGAAATTCCTAGCAGCTAATAAGAGCAAAACAAGTACAGTAGCTATTGTTGACCCTGCTACTGGCAACATTTTAGCTTTGTACCAAAACAATGCTAACAAGGCTGACTACAAAAAAATACTCGAAACCGCTTTAGCAAACAATTAATTGAATGATGGCTTTGCTTCTATCTTTAGGAGTAAAGCTAATTTTTCATGGCTGCAAACGCCCCGTCAGGTGCTGAGGAGTCATTTTAAATTTAAATAGGGTTTGCTGTTCGCGTAGCGTGCCGTTAGGCATATAAGTTATCTGTGGAGATTAGGGAACAGGGAACAGGGAACAGTTTCAAGAGTTTAGTAGGGAAAATTTTTCCTTTGAATCAAACTTAAATGCAAGGTTTTCGAGTTCCCACTTCATAAAAGCTTGCACTTTTTCAATTTCAAACAGGCTAAAATCCTTTACCTGTAATGTTTTTAGATTTCTTCAGCAAGCCCTAATTAAATCCAATTCTGATCTTCACTCGTCTTATAAACAGATGCGCCACAATTCACAGTTCCCATCCCTAAATTCAGGGAAACAACCGGAAATCCAGGTAAGGCGCATGGTGGCAGAAAAATATCATTGAAGCGTGAGGAAAAGAACAATGTACAAACCGAGCAAATTTTTCTTAAGTCTACTGTGTTTGAGTGGACTGGTTTTGACAGTATCATGTAGCGCAACGAACCCAGATAATATTTCTCAGAATCAAGCCTCCCCATCAACTACAGATGTTGCTCAGTCAAATCCCTGCGCGTCTAAAAACCCTTGTGCGTCTAAAAACCCCTGCGCTGCTAAAGCCAAAACTGTAGGGGGTCCCCTCGCCCAAGAAATTCAGGATAAACCAGTATTAGTAGATGTGTTTGCTAGTTGGTGTTCTGCTTGTAAGAATATTGCGCCGACATTATCGCAACTGGAAAAAGACTATGAAGGAAAAGTCCATTTTGTAGTTTTGGATGTTAGCGATAAAGCCAGCACAGCTGAAGCAGAAGCGAAAGCAAAAGAACTAGGACTAAGTGAATTTTTATCTGCCAATAAGTCTCAAACCGGAATGCTAACCATCGTTGAGCCTAAAACCGGAAAAATCTTAGCACAGCACCGCAACAATCCGAATTTAGAAGATTACACAACGGTTCTTGATACTGCTTTGACTCAATAAATCACCAAAAAATGAGTTGCGCCTTCCTTTGTTATTGAAGAAGCAACTTCATGTTACCTGAATTAAGGATAACTTAATGAAACAGATATCTCAGTATTCCACTGAGGAGAAAGCTCCTCGGCGTTCTAAAATATCGAAAAAATGGCTAGTTTATGGTGGATTGGGATTACTCTCTTTAATTCTGGTGATCACCCTGGGGCCTGTAATCAGTCACCCTGTTGAACGGTTAATTTCTATTGTGGAAAACCGCTATCAACAGTGGTTTGACCAACAAAACACAACAAATCCTTTAGTATTACTACCTTTAGCTTTTATTGGTGGAATACTTGCTAGTGTATCTCCCTGTATTTTGGCACTTTTGCCAGTTAACCTGAGTTACATCGGCACATTAAAAATTAACTCTCGTTGGGATGCTTTTAGTAAGGCTGGTTTGTTTGTCCTGGGAGCAGTGACAATTTTAAGTTTGTTTGGCTTAGTCTCATCTTTCGCCGGAGCCGTGATGGTGGAGTACCGGGGCTATATCAATATTGTCGTGGGTGTGATTATGGCTGTAATGGGTCTGTGGTTGATGGGGTTGGTACAACTTCCCCTACCGCAGATGAATATAAATCTCCCCCAGGCTGCTGGCCCTTATGGGGTGGGGTTGACTTTTGCCCTGGTGAGTTCTCCCTGTGCTAGTCCGGTGCTGTTTGCTGTGCTGGCTGCGGCCGCTGCAACAGGTTCGCAGGTATTGGGGACACTAACGATGGTGAGCTATGCGCTGGGTTATACAATCCTGATTTTTCTAGCTAGTTTATTTACGGGACTGGCTAAACAAAGTAATAAGTTATTGAAACATTCCGAAGGCATTATCCGCTTTGGCAGTGTGGCGCTAATTATGACTGGAGCCTATTACCTATTTACTGGCACTCAGTGGTTTATAGGAGGTTAGTCATGGTGGAAAATCTGGTGATTATTGGTTCTGGCCCTGCGGGTTATACTGCTGCTATCTATGCGGGACGCGCTCAACTCCAGCCTTTGGTATTTGAAGGTTTCAGTGCTGGGGGAATACCTGGAGGTCAATTAATGACTACTACTGAGGTAGAGAATTATCCTGGTTTTGCTGCGGGAGTTCAGGGACCAAAGTTAATGCAGGAGATGCGCCAGCAAGCACAGCGATGGGGTGCTAAATTAATTATTGATGATGCGATCGCTGTGGATTTTTCTCAATACCCTTTTACATTAACTTCTGCTGATACCTTAGAGGTTAAGGCTCGCGCTGTGATCATCTGTACGGGAGCCACTGCAAAAAGATTACATCTACCGGGTGAAGAAAAGTTTTGGAATAACGGCATCTCTGCCTGTGCAATCTGCGATGGGGCCAATCCTTTGTTTGCCAATGCAGACATTGCTGTGGTTGGTGGCGGTGATTCGGCTATAGAAGAAGCTCTGTATCTCACTAAATATGCTCGTCAGGTGCATTTACTGGTAAGAAGCGATCGCCTCCGAGCTTCCAAGACAATGCAGAATCGTGTATTTAATCATACCCAAATTCACATCCATTGGCAGACCTCACCTCTGAGTGTAGATGGTGATCAGGTACTACGTTGCGTCCAAGTTCAGGACAATCGGACTGGTGTAATTTATAACATAGCCGTGAGTGGGTTATTCTACGCCATTGGACACACCCCCAACACCCAACTGTTTCAGGAACAATTGGAACTGGATGAGGCGGGTTATATCAAAACACAGGGTAAAAGTACAGCTACCAATATTCCCGGCATTTGGGCGGCTGGAGACGTTCAAGATCACATTTACCGCCAAGCAATTACCGCAGCCGGCACTGGTTGTATGGCAGCCCTAGAAGCTGAACGATGGTTATCAGAGCAGCGAGCATCGCTTGTTAGTTTCGCCGCTTAAATAGTGCTTTTTAAGACAATTCTGAGGAGATAAATATGCAAAACACTTTTTCTATTGATCAAACATTCTTCACCGGAAGAGCCGCTTTTGAATGGTTAATACAGGAATCCGAGCAGCTAATCATTGTCAAATTTGTAGCTCCCTACTGCCCTTCCTGCGAAACACTTAAACCCGTACTACATCAAATAGCCGTTGATCATACAGACAGCTTACATTTAGTTGAACTTGATATGAGCGAAGAACCTGAACTAGCAATTAAATATAGTGTCAGAAGCGCTCCCACAGTAGTATTACTAAAAAATCAGCAAGTATTATCACAGATTGTAGGCTTAAAACCGAAAAAACAATACACAGAAATAATTCAATCTGCGCTCTAATTAAAACAGCGTCATCAAATTTCGTAGTGAGGACTTCAGTCCTCTCCTTCAGGAAACCTTACTTGTATCTGGATGTAGTATCAAGGATGATGGAAAATGTTGCAAACAATTGACAAGTTAGCACACTTAGCCCAAAAAGTTTTAAACACAACCACTCTATAGAGATAAATTACTTATGTTAAAACCTGCAATAACTAATTTGTTCTTTCCCCAACGTCAAAAGCCAACTATTGCAGATATCTTCACGAAGAATTGGCAAAAGTTGGTTAAATTTACTTTCCTGATGCTGATGGCATTTAGCGTTGCTGTGATATTTACCACCGAACCAGCTTGGGGACAAGAATCGGCTCAAAATGCTTCAGGATTTAATCCCCAAATCTGGTTGCGAAATGCTTTGCAGTGGATTGATGGTTTGGGTGCTGTAGGAGCATTGGCATTTATCCTACTGTATATCGTTGCTACTGTTGCCTTTTTACCAGGGTCAATCCTCACACTTGGTGCGGGTGTCGTCTTTGGCGTAGTTATGGGTTCGATTTATGTCTTCATTGGTGCAACCATTGGAGCTACCGCCGCTTTCCTCGTCGGGCGTTATTTGGCTAGGGGTTGGGTGGCTAAGAAAATTGCCGGAAATAACAAATTCCGGGCGATTGATGAAGCTGTGGGTAGAGAAGGATTGAAAATTGTCCTATTAACGCGACTCTCTCCTGTCTTCCCCTTCAACTTATTGAACTATGCTTATGGCGTAACGGGTGTTTCTCTCAAAGATTACTTTCTTGGTTCCGTTGGGATGATTCCCGGCACAATTATGTATGTTTACATCGGCTCCTTAGCTGGTAACATTGCCACAATCGGTACTGAGGCTCAACCCGATAACCCCGGTGTACAGTGGGCAATTCGCATCATTGGTTTTATTGCTACAGTTGCCGTGACAGTTTACGTTACTAAAGTTGCTCGTAAGGCTTTAGAAAATGAAGTTTTAGAATCTACAGACAATGACGAAAATCAACAAATTAATCTGAATTAAAGCTGTGTTCGTAATTCGTAATTCG
>NZ_JAYGHH010000005.1:72369-106384 GCF_034931045.1 Nodularia sp. UHCC 0506 | reverse complement strand
GTTCGTAATTCGTAGTAATATAGCTCAAATTACAATTCAATAAAAAGCACTGCAAAGCAGATTGCTAAATCAATTCTTATCATTGAAGGAGTTTATTAATGTCAAATTCTGCATCTCAAAAAGTTACTCTACCACCAATGGATGAGTATAATAAAAAATTAATTTCCTATGTTCATCCACCGGATTGGGTTAATCCTAAACCTGTGGATTGTTATGATTTAGTAGTTATTGGTGCTGGTACGGCCGGATTAGTTGTAGCCGCAGGTGCAGCAGGTTTAGATGTGGGGTTAAAAGTTGCTTTAATTGAAAAGCATTTAATGGGTGGAGATTGTTTAAATGTCGGTTGTGTTCCCTCAAAATGTATTATTCGTTCATCTCGCGTTGTCGGCGAAATTTTGGAAGCAAAGGTTTTGGGAATTAACCCTCTAGAAAAAGTAGAGGTTGATTTTCCGGCGGTAATGGAACGGATGCGCCGTTTAAGGTCGGGTATTAGCCATCATGATTCTGCTCATCGGTTTCAAAAACTGGGAGTGGACATTTTTTTAGGTAGTGGTCGTTTTGCAGGTGATAATATCATTGAAGTGGGTGAACAAAAACTTCGCTTCAAAAAAGCTGTAATTGCTACTGGCGCTAGAGCCGTGCGACCTTCTATTAAGGGATTAGAAGCATCTGGATTTCTGACTAATGAAACAGTATTTTCCCTCACCGAACTTCCTCCACGTCTAGCCGTAATTGGTGGTGGCCCTATCGGTTGTGAATTGGCTCAAGCTTTCCAACGTTTGGGTTCTCAAGTTATCTTGTTTCATAAGGATTCTCACATCTTAAATAAAGAAGATAGCGAAGCCGCAGAAATTATTCAAAATCGTTTTATCCAGGAAAATATACATCTGGTTTTGAATAGCCAAATCCAAAGTGTAGAAAAAACTTCAGAAGGAAAGCTCATCCACTTCCTCAGTAATGGTTCCCAAAGGTCAATTGTTGTTGATGAAATTTTAGTTGGTGCGGGACGCGCACCGAATGTTGAAGGCTTAAATTTAGCAGCTGTTGGGGTGGAATTTGACCAAAGAAAGGGGGTGAAAGTTAATGATTATCTCCAGACAACAAACCCCAAAATTTATGCAGCCGGCGATATCTGCATGAACTGGAAATTTACTCACGCAGCTGATGCCGCAGCGCGAATTGTAATTAAGAATACTCTGTTTTCTCCCTTTGGCTTGGGAAAATCTAAACTTAGTAGCATAGTCATGCCTTGGGTAACATATACTGACCCAGAGATTGCTCATGTGGGAATGTATGAGCAAGAGGCTCAAGAAAAGGGTTTTGATATCAATACAATCAAAATTCCTTTTAGTAGTGTAGACCGAGCAATTACAGATGGTGAAGAAGATGGATTTGTAAAAATTATCCATAAAAAAGGTTCCGACCAAATTTTAGGAGCAACAATTGTCTCCCGTCATGCTGGAGAAACAATTAGTGAAATAACTACAGCAATTGTGAATAAAATTGGTTTAAATGGGTTGTCTGGTGTAATTCATCCTTATCCAACTCAAGCAGAAGCGATTAAAAAAGCCGCAGATGCTTATCGCCGGACTTTGTTAACACCAACATCAAAAAGAATTTTAGAATTGCTAACGAAATTGTCTTAATACTTGCGAGATTAAAAATTAATTTTTCCCAAAGGTTCATCAAGTTATGAGCTAAATTTGCCCTGGAATATTAAACAAACGTTGAAATTACTTTGGCAGATTATTAAAATTACATAGTTCTCTATTCATTTAGCATACTAAGTCCTGTAGAGCCAAAATTATTACTAATATAAATTTATCAACCAATTCCATTATCAAGATACTGCACTAGATGAAGATGGAAAATAACCAATTTGAGCCATAATTCTACAAAGAAACATTACCTGTCATTACAGTTTCTCCAGTTGGTTGGGGAACTTTTTCTATGGGTTCAATAGTAATCACAGCCTGAGAAGAATCTGTCATAAACTCATCTAGAGGCAGTTGCATGAATACTGTCCCTTGGGAGTCTGGGTTAAATTCTCCGCAATATACTTTTTTATTATCAATTACAGCCCACAAGCGATAAATTTGACCTTGGGGCAATTGGTCTAAATTTTGCAAGGTAAGTAACGCCACATCAGACTTAGGTGCAATTACTAAACTACCAGAAGCTACAGGAGTTACATTAGTTCCTGTTAGTGTGAGCAAACGGTTATTAGGTTGACGCAGTAAGGCTATTGTTTCCTGATAACGGGATAGTTCAGCTTGAGTAATAGTAACTTGTTTTTGTAGACGATAACTATATAGACTGAGGCTAATGACAACAGAGGCCGCAATACTTCCCAGAACACCAACCCAAACTGGAGGTTTTTTCCAAATTCGGTTTGATGTTGAAACTATAGAATTACTAGAAGATGCAGCAGCCTGTAATATTTGAGAACCCAAATATTTAGGAGGCGAAGTTGCTGGTAAAGCCCAAGGAAGTAAAGCTAAACTATTCTGTAACCGGTTTACCTCAACTTTTAATTCTGGACGGGTTTCTAATAGTTGGTTAACCATAGCAACTTCTTCTGAAGTTAAGTCGCCCAGGACATAACCTGCTAAGAGTTCTTGTAATTCGTCAAAATTTGGAAAGTTTGTCATGATTATTCCACTAAATCTTGTAATATTTGCCTTAGTTTTAATAAAGCCTTGCGTTTATAAGTTTTCACTGTTCCCAAAGGCATTTTTAAGTCATCAGAAATTTCTGATTGACTCAAACCGTCGTAGTAAGCCATTTCTAAAACCTGTCGCTGCTGATTGGGTAACTCAGATAATGCCTCACGAATCCGGTTTGATGTTTCCTTGATTGAAGCTTTATCCATCAAACTATTCCTATTGTCTTCGGGAAAGCTACGATTCCATTTTTGCAAACGTTGCCATCTGGCTTGTATTTGACGGAGGCGGTCTATGGCTTTCGACCTTGTAAGGGTGGTGAGAAAAACCTGCATTGAACCTCGCTTAGAGTCATACGCACCACCACGCCAAAGACTGAGAAAAACTTCTTGTGTGAGGTCTTCAGCTTCTTGGGCGTTTTTTAACATTCGTAGCGCCACTCGGTAGACTATCTCTCCATAGCGTTCATAAAAGATACCTAAAGCTGACAGGTTTCCCGAACGCAAAGCCTGAAATACTTCGGTATCTGTCTCATTAGATAACATCATTTAGAAACCAAATATTGACACAATATTTAAAGCATCATATTCATATTTGTGACTAAAAGTAAATTATTGCCAATTTTGTTTCAATAAATTAATACTAAGCTAAACTCCAAAAAGGATTTACTTATTTAATTTTGACAAAGTAATAAAATGGTGTTATTTTTTAGAGTTAAATAGTCCAGTAATAAATGGTGCGATCGCTTCTACAAATTCTACTGTTGATTCATAAGGTAAAACGTTGCGTCCCGGTAATTTAACTCCACTACCTTGAAGTAAACAGCCAAGATAATCAGCCATGCGTTCATCTGGTGTTTCTTGTTTACCTTCTTTGCTAATACTCGATGCAGTTTCTCCCAAAACTACCAATGTCGGCTGATTGATACAAGCAAGATAACCACTATAATCCTGTCGCCAAAATCCAGCCAAAAACGAAAATACTGCATGGCGACTTTCCGAATTTGCTGCCCCTGCCACTAACATATTTAACCACTCTTTATCTACAGCATTTTCTGAACCAAAAAGCTGCCTAATTGAGAAGGAGCGTAAAAATTTTTCTGTCCGCGCATAACGATAAAAAGCATTACCAATAGGCGAATTAAAAAGATTCCAAGCTATTTTTTGCTGCAATGCTGATGAATTTTTGGTAATCACTGGCCAAGCAGGAGGCCCAGCTAAAATCATGCCAGCAATTAATTTTGATTGTTTTTGCACCAACTCTATAGCAACTGGTAATAAAGCCCCTTGCACCACAATTACAACAGGTTGTTTGACAACTGTTTGCAAAAAGTAACCTAGTTGTTCTGCCCAATCTTGAGGAGTATAAGCCACACGGGGCATATCACTTTCACCACATCCTAGTAAATCAGGATTGTAAATCAGATTTTTCTGACCTTTTCTATACCATTGGATGCGAAATCTTTGCCAAAATCTTCGTGATAATCCCACCCCAATCGGATGAATTAAAAGTAACGGTAAACCCTGACTACTGGAGTTAACTGGTTGATGTATGTCGTAGGCACAACGATAGTTCTTCCAGGTGTAAAACTGGGTAGGAGATATTGCAATATTCAATGTATTTGCCATAGTATTTTTTTGAATGTTTATTAAAATATTATCTGTGGATGAATTAATTTATAACCAGCTTTTTTAATTTTTTGATTAGATACTTTAGCATTATATAGACGCTGACCTTTAGCAGTATGATCCCATTTTACTTTGGGTAAGTTGTGTTTTTCCATCAAGCCATCAAGTAACTCTCGACTGCTTAAACCAGCATCATCTACTAAATTATAAATGCCTTGCAAATGATTTAGACGTGCAAATTCTATTGCCCCAGCAATATCGTCCAGGTGAATCCAATTAGCGATATCTTGACCATTACCAGGACGAGTTGTACCAGGCACTCTCTTAAATATTTTAATTAGTTCCCTATTAGGACCATAAATACCTCCTAATCTTAAGATACAAACATGAAGCTTGTCACTAGATGCTCCTAGTAATACATCTTCAGTTGCTTTGAGAATTTTGCCATTATCATGGCTGGGTGTAGCTGGGGTTTCTTCATCTACCAAAGCACCGTTATGGTCGCCATAAACTGAATAACTTCCAGTATATATTAATTGCTTAACACTAGGAGTATCGTGTAAAATTTCAACTAGAGTTTTGGCGGTATTGAGATAAGTGTTTTCATATAAATTTGCCCCTTTTGCCCCAATACTCAACAACACAATATCTTGATTTTGTAATACAGATTTTAGTTGTTCTCGGTCATTACCTTGGGTGACTACAACTTTTTGGGCTACACTTTCTAAAGTCGGGACACGCTCAGGAGTAGTTGTAGTAGCTGTAATCATAAAAGTCATCTTTTGCTGCCAAGCATGAGCAACGGCACAGCCAACGTAACCACAACCAATAATGGCAATATTCATAAATCCAACTGGTCTTTATGTTAACAATACCTTCTTTGTGTACTTATGTTAACTATGAATCACACCATCAGGCATAATTGCCCCAGCTAAGTTAGCACCAATCAATTTTACCAGCAAGCGATCGCCTGAACGAATCCGCGCCCCTGTTAAGTCGGCTCCGCGCAAGTCGGCTCCACTCAAGTCCGCACCAATCAAGTTAGTGGAACGTAAGTTGGCTTCTCTCATATCGGCTAAAAGTAAGTTAGCTCGAAACAAATTTGCTGAGGATAAATTTGCTCCTCGCAGAATAACTTTATGCATAAAAGTATCACTAAGATCAGCCCCACTCAAGTCAGCATAACTCAAGTTTCTGCCAGATAAATCTTTGTTGCTTAAATTAGAGCCTCTGAAGTCTTTCCCACTCAAATCCGGGTTTGTTTTAGGTGGTTTATAGGTACTTTGAGGTGGTGTTGTTGATTGAGAAGGTGGAGAATGATAAATGTTTTGCTGCTTACCATGTAAAGAACGCAATTTATCACGAGCTTCATTAATGGCTTTGAGCTTGTCTTGAGCTTTTTTCAGTAAACGGTGATTATCTTGAGGAATGCGGTCAGGATGCCAAATAAAAACCAAGTCTTTATAAGCCTGATTGATTTCCTCAAGTGTTGCTCCAGATTCTAGTTCTAAAACTCTATAGTACTGCTCCATCCCGCTCATTATGATATTTTTGTCAACAATCAAATTAAGTATGAGTGATGCAGCCGCTAGATAAAACCTACTCAAATCTACTCATAAGATTGGAATCGGTTCTAATTCCTGTTTTGGCCAAGTTTATCGGCGGGTTCTTGTCAATAGGTATAAATAAATTCAGCCAGAGCTTCTCCATCTGCTCTAAATTCAATACTGAGATTCAACTATTATACTAGGGTGTCTTTAGCTAACTCAGTTCATAAATCACCTTTTTGTGGGTAACTTCTAAAATACTCTATCTTCTTTATATACACCGAAACTATACTGCGATCGCCTGATTGAAGGTGTAGTTTTGTATCAATGTTGTTATTTTTCATCAGCCTTATGCCTATTTTGCAACTTCATTCTCTCCTCATCATCCCATTTCGCCACCGATTCATAGCTCTGAAATAAGCGACAACAGGAATTTGATAAACTTCCACTAAAATCCACAAAATAATTGATAAATGTAACAAAAAAGTTAATATTGTCCAAATATATGGTATCCAAGTAATGGGATCATGAGATACTGCCGGAAAGTAGTAAGCAACTAGACCAATTAAGCTTGTGGGCAGCACCACAAAGGCAATAGCCGCAATCCCATAACCCCAGCCCAATTCAACGCCCTCCAACTGAGCTTCTGTCCAGTTAAAGCCATTCCAGCGCCAAATCAGGGGAGGTTGTCGAGAAGGCATTTTGATTTGTTGTTGTTCTATGTTAACGGTAAAAATCTCAGAGCAAAAATCACAAGCCATAGTCTCCATCATGGGCATATGAGAAATTTTACCTACACGACAAACCGGACAGGGGTAAACTTCTTGAAGGTCAAAAGATGTAGTAAATATTTTGGAACTGGGCATAATAAAACTACGTTTTGCTGAAAATGTAATTCGGTGATCAGGTTTCTTAATCTACTGCGGTACTGCTTTATTTGTATACATCTGTGGTTAACTAATCATGGAATGTACATCTCAAAGAGTAAGAACAACAATAAAGCCAAATAGGGTAAAAGTTATCTAACCTGAGCAAATTTTTCCTTTTTCATCATCAGCGAGTCTTGATTCCCAAATTGGTCATGAGTCTATCGTTTTTTGGGGGTTTTTGCAGGTTTTGACGCTGGCGATACTTTCTGTTGAAGCGACATTCTCAAAGGTGTATATTCAATTTTTAGCTTAATTCTGCTCAAATGTTCAGCAGCAATCACTACGTTTAAAGGCTTTAATTTACAGCCTAGTACCGCCGTGAAGTCAAAAATCAAAAGTCAAAAAGCTTTTACCTTGGGCTTTTGAACCTTTTGAAAGGGTATCCATATTTACGTCATGCTGTACTAGTGTCGCCCATTTTTCAAATTTTAGCTTATACTTTCTCCTTTGGTGGAGGCACGATGCCACTTTTTTTTAAACTTTGGTCAATATCTCTGAGTAGTTGAAAATCCTCCTCTGGTAAGGGATAAATATTACTACTTAACAAACTCATACTAGTCACCGGATGTTTTTCCAAGAAAGAAAATGCTTGACGAAACTGATCCGGCTGTGCTGGAATCGGTGAATCGAAGTGACAAGGAATAATCCACTCAAAATCCCAACTCGCTACAGTCTCAGCCCATTCAATAGTTTCTCTTGGTGCGCGGTTAAGAATCAGGGTTTGCAAAATCGGTGCAACAAATAAACGACCCTCACCTCTGAGTATATCGAAGGAGTGCTGCCAGTTTGAATGCCATTTAAAGGGAAATAAACCAAAATAGGCTTTTTGTGAGCGATTGGGTGCTTTAATCGCATCGCGCAATACTTTACCCAATCCCATGACTTCTAAGACACTGGGACGAAAATATAAAGCAAATAAGGAAATGCGTTGCCATCCCTTGCGGCGATTTGCTGGATGATCTGTGACTATATCAGATGCCGTGTCTTTGGCATGAAATAGTAAAGGATAGGGGTCTAATTGGACAATCGCTGGCGGATCTGCTGATACAGATATGACTGAATCTGTTACTAATAGAGTATGCGATCGCTTATGGAAAAATACCACTTCGGCAAACTTCCCCGGACCCAGTTCAATAGGGCCGAGAATCGCGTATTCAAACTGTTCAGCGAATGGGGTTTTACTACTATCTTCTGGTAATACATGAGTCCGTTTAGCAGGTAAACCTAGCCAACGCACAGGAAGATTTAACGGAAAACTCCATTGTTCAGGGGCGATAAACACCTCTGAACTGGGAAAGTATCTAGCAAAGGGACCAACAAAAACTTTGTGTTCTAGCCCTGAGATAGTTGGCAAAATAATATACTTAACATCACCGTGTTCTGCGACCAACTCTTGAACAAGTCGGATACATTCTGGGGTAGGCGCAACGGGAGCGTATATAAGAAGACCACCTTGATCAAGCTTAACTACGGTCATGCGAATTGGCACAACAACGTAGAAAATTCCCTGCATTTGGTCAAAAGTCCAAATTGTGTCTTTAATGACTTCCTTGCGGATTGTTCGCCGCTTGCCATAAGGGTACAGTGGCAATGTAAACCAGAAAGGCCAGGAAAAATCCTGCTGATTAATCTGTTCTGGGCTTACTCTATTTTTATCATCAGCCACTCTGCAACCCCTCCCAAATTCCCAAGGCTTGAATTATTGAGCTAACAACTTCAACTTGTATCAAAAATCTAGTATCTCATAACTCAGGCGGCAGACAGAGAGAAAATAGCTGATCTAGTGTCATGGCAATCAATTTTATTTAGCATATAATAAAAATCAAACAAAATATTATGTATATTAAAAATGTGATTATACCCAAAGTCTAACTCAGTGAAAAAATTAACACTAAATTATGATTAAAAGTATAATCAGCTACAGTCATTACACATTTATCATTTTGCCTCCCCTAAAACCTAAGATAATAGAAATTACGCACTTTACAAATTAATCAGGTACGATTTCAATAAGATACTGATTCCCAATTATTTTGATTGCAAATAGACCATTGTGATTGTAATAGACCAACATTGTAGGGGTTTCAATGATCAAATCCTGAAAAAAATATGGGTTTTAAAAACACATATTTAATTGTAAATGTCAATGCATAACTTCTAGATAGAACACAACTAGCAAGTAGTTTATGAATCACGCACAAAGAGATTTCTGCTTTTGTACTTTAGCCTTAAGACATAAATATCGTCTTCTGGCTCAACAAATGGCTACTGATTTAGAAAAATACTCTCCTGGTGCTACATTGTTGGTATTAACAGACGAACCAAGTTGTTTTCAAGAAAATTCTAACGTTTTAGCTTTTAAACATCGCCAACAGGGGATTCTACATTGTTATCATGACAAAAGCATTCTCATGGAAATCGCTTTATCACAATTTCCAGTGGCAATTCACATTGATGCAGATACAAGAATATTAGCTCCCATACCAAATAATTTACAGTGGAAACCAGGAATTACAGTAGGACATTTTGAAAACTTGGTAGAACACGTCAAGCAGTATACTCCTGAAAGATTGCAACCTCTCCAGAAGGTTGCTTCACATTTCAACATAGATTTAGCAACTGTGACTTATGTGGGAGAGTCATTATTTGTGATTGCTAGAGACAATGGTAAAGAAATAGATTACTTAAAATCCTGGGCAATGATTGGCAGGTATTTGGAATTAAGAGGGATTCATGCTGGTGCAGGTAATGCAATGGGTATCGCTGCTACGAAGGTGGGGTGGAAGATTTTCCAAGATGGCTGGCAAGAACTTAAAGTTGTAATGCATCATACAGATGCTTCTTATGGTAATAAGCAGATGACTTTATGGGAAAAATGGGAGCGAAGACTTGGCTACCACTATCGCTTAAATTTAGCTAGAGTTATGGCTTTGAAAAATGCCAAATTCTACTATAGCTAAAGTTAATTACTGACAAAAAAAGTGCTGAATCAGAAAAGTAGCAGTTATTCAGCACTGATTATTAATTAAGGCTTGCTGTTCGCGTAGCGTTAAAAGTTATTTGTGAGGATAGGGAACAGGGAACAGGGAACAGTATCAGTTATCTGTCATCATCAAAATTTCTGATTTATTCAATCCAAAATTCACACTTTTAATGGTAAACCCTTCAAAAGTCTTGTACCTACTTTCGGGTTTATCATCCTCAAACCTTTGATTGATATGGGTTTTAGATTTCTTCAGCCAGCCCTAATTATTCAGATTACGAATCTAAATCTAAAGCTTGCATTCCTTCCCGTTTGGCAAAAGTTAGCAAACTTCCCAACTGTAGCCAAACCAATAAACAAGTCAAAAGACTGACCGGTAAACCAATTCCTAAAGCCAAGGGGGAGGGAAAACCAAATATCTCTAAACCTGATGAGAGGAATAAACAAACACCGACAGTAATTCCCAGAAATGGTACAAATAATTGTTTTAATGAGGAAGGAGATTTAGGACTTTCGGTATTATCTTCTTTCCATTGCTGCACTATTACTTTTAGTGTTCCAGATAAGGCCAGACCAGAAGTTAATGCGATTAAAAAACCGATAAGTAACAGAAAATAAGGTGGTTGTTCAGGGTAATAGTACATGAAATCTCCAAATTGATCCTAAAAATTTATACAGTAAAAATTTCGGGGGATTTATTTTTTACTGTTTGGCTGCACATCACTAAAAGCAGTGAAGAAAGAAGATTTGGGAATCACAGCAGCGACACTTTCTCTTGATAATTCTGTCAACATACCGATAGCTACGTCTAATAAACGATTCGGTTTAATATCTTCTTTCACCAAATCCCACAGGCGTTGAACTTCTTCTGTATGCAAACGGTCATCTTCAGTGAGTGCTAATACAAACTGTCTGCGGAGGAATTTGCCTTCATCAGACATGAGATATTGCAATCCCATTTGTGCTGTAGGTAAGACATCAAAGTTGTCGTCAGTCCGCGCAATTTCGATTAAATTCTCCAAACGTTGCCACTGGAATTTACCATCTTTAAATAGTACGTTTAGTAGTCGCCGCCTTAATTCTGGAGACTCCCCAGTTAATAAGCGTCGTGCTATGTAGGGATAACCCACTTCCACAATTTTGAAATTGGGGTTGAGACTCAAAGCAATACCTTCTTGAGTCACCAAAGAACGAATAATCAAGGCGAATTTTGCCGGCACTCGAAACGGATATTCATACATCAGTTCCGAAAATTCATCGGTTATGGTTCTGAAGTTAAATTCCTTGACATTTTTGCCAATGGCATTTCCCAATACTGATTCTAATGCCGGAATAATGGGGCAAATATTGGTATCTGGTGTCAGAAAACCTAATGCCACAAAATCTGCGGCTAAATCGGCGTAGTCTTTGTTTACCAGATGTACTAGGGCATCTACTAAAGTTTCTTTGGTGGTTTCCTCTAGCTGATCCATCATGCCGAAATCAATGTAAGCCATGCGTCCATCAGGCATAGCAAAGAGATTTCCTGGATGGGGGTCAGCGTGGAAAAAACCGTGTTCCAATAGCTGTTGCAGTCCAGAAGTCACGCCAATTTGGATAATACCTTCTGGGTCTAAACCTGCTGCTTTAATTCTGGTAGTATCGGTGAGTTTGAAGCCATTAATCCATTCCAGAGTTAAAACATGGGTGTTAGTATAACTCCAGTAAATTACCGGAATTTTAACTCTTGGATCGTTGCGAAAATTACTGGCAAATTTTTCGGCGTTACGACCTTCATTGATGTAGTCGATTTCTTCAAATAATTTGATGCCAAACTCGTCCACAATTAAGGTGAGATCGTGTCCGAGATTCAGTGGTAGCCAAGGCGCTAACCAGCCCGCTATCCAGCGCATCAAATAAAGGTCGAGTGTGATGACTGGGCGTAAATTGGGGCGCTGCACTTTCACGGCCACTTCTTCGCCAGTTAGTAGACGACCACGATATACTTGCCCTAAACTAGCAGCAGCTACTGGACTAGGAGACAATTCGCTGTAAACGTCAGAAATGGGTCTGTCTAATTCGGTTTCGATAATTTGATAAGCGATCGCATTATCAAAAGGTGGTAACTGATCTTGCAGTTTGATCAGTTCCTCTAAGAAATCCTTGCGTACTAAGTCTGGCCGAGTGGATAGGGCTTGACCTACCTTAATAAATGTCGGGCCAAGTTTAGTGAGTAGTTCTCGTAACTGTGTAGCGCGTTTACCTTTGTTTTGCTCAACTTTATCTTGCCATTCGTCCCATTTGAGACTCAAAATAAAGACAGCAAAAGACCAGATAACTTGTAACATTCGTCCCCAAGCAAGCCAGGGACGGTAGCGATAGTGACGAGCGATCGCCTCTGAATTGTAGCGTCTTAGCTGACCAGGCTGATTCTGAGCCACGCCTTTACATACCTCTTCAACTGGGAATTATATACTTTCGTTTTTTATGCCCCCACTTACAAATGAATTGTAAGTCTGGATTTTTGGTAGTTTTGTGTAAAAAAACTAGAAATTTAAATTGTTTCCGGGTGATATTCTCGGCGGTTTTAGCCTACAGTACTGCCCAGATATTTTTATCTTTTCCTTAATTATACTTTATAAAAGTACAAATATTGCCTCGGAAATTGAACAGGCAGGGGGCAGGGGGCAGGGGGGAGAAGACGCAGGGGGCAGGGGGCAGGGTGCAGGGGGGAGAAGACGCAGGGGGCAGGGGGCAGGGGGCAGGGTGCAGGGGGTAGGGGGGAAGATTATCACTTCCCAATACCCCAATGACCAATAATCAATGACTATTTAGCTTTTGCTTCCAAACCTTCCAAGCGACTTTTCAGTTCTTGATTTTGTTGCTTGAGTTGGTCTAGTTCTTCCCGCATTTGGCGTAGTGCATTGTCTGTACCCACGTTCTTTTGCACCTTGGAAATTTCCTCTTCAGCATAGCGACGCACACGCCCATCGGCTGTTTGTTCGCCTAGCGATCGCAAAATTCCTATAGCTTTGCGAGTTTCCATTTGTCCCAAGGCCATCACCACAGCTACTTGGGTTAAAAAGAAGGTTTCTTTGGCTAGTTCTGCTAACTTTTCTAAAATCCGTTCTAAATTCACCGGACTTTGACCCACAGAAATCTTGCCTAAAGCTCGAATTGTGGCTAGACGCAACGGTTGTGGTACACCAGGTTGGGTATATTCTAGCAGTAGATTTAAAGCGGCTTCCGAGGTTTTCAGTTCAGCTAAACCACCAACTGCACCACTCCGCACGACTTCATTCCAACCCGCCTTGGATTCCAAAACCGATTGCAGCAGCTTAATTACCTTTTCTTCCTTGGGTTTTTCTGCCAAATTTACAGATGCGATTGACCCCAAAGCCCGATTAGCGGCTGCTTCTACGTAGTAACTAGGATCGCCATTTTTTACCAAGTTTTTCACAGCTTTGTAACTGTCATGGGTTTTGATGGTCGCTAATGCTTCTACTACTGCACGCCGTACAAAAGCATTTTGGTCTTGTAATCCTGGAAGCAACCCATCAAAGGCTTGATCTAACTTAATTTCTGCCAGTTGTTTAGCAGCTTCGACCTGTACACCCCAAAATGAATCATTTTTCAGTGCATTTGACAAAGCATTGGTAGCTTCTAATCCACCTTTTTTTGCTAAAGCTTCGGCTGCATAGATCCGAGAAATGGGGTTAGGGTCAGACTCTAACTGCGCTTTCAACTCTGGGAGTGAATATTCCAAAGTTACAGTTTTGAGAAAATGATTACCCACATCAAAGCTGACAAATTGGGGTTTTTCTGCTAGAGGGAAGTAAAAGCTTTGTTCCCGTTCATTTACCCGCACGGTGAAAGTGTTGATTTGTGCTGGTTTCCCTGGTTGAGTGTAGCCAAAACCAATGGGAATTTTCAGGTCAAACAAATCTTTACTATCATTTTTGTCGGCTTGGGTTTGAGTGACTGTCACTTTGGCTAAATTGGCATCTCCATCCCAAGCATAAGCCACTTTAAAATCGGGATGGCCACCACGATAAACATATTGATCGAAGAGGAATGTTAAATTACGCCCAGTAGCCTTTTCAATGGCGCGGAGTAAGTCTACTGTTTCTACAGTTTTATGGGCATTATCTTGGACAAAGGTGTGAATTGCTTGCCAAAATAATTCTTCTCCTAATTCCGCCCGAATCATGTGATAAACACAAGATCCTTTTTCGTAGATATGACGGTCATACAGTTCTATGGCTTCCCGGTAAACATGAGTTACCATCGGGCGGCGGTAGCGGTGGCTATCTTCGCTTAAATAACTTCTAGCTTCTGATAATCGATAATATGCGGCTTCTTGGTCGCCATATTCATGTTCTGTCCACATCACTTCAGAATAGGAAGCCATACCTTCCTTAATCCAAGCATGAGACCAATGTTTAATTACCAGTAAGTCCCCAAACCACTGGTGTGCTAATTCGTGAACTACTAAACTTTCTGTGCCACGATTATCTAAAGCGGCGCGTTCATCAATTAAGCATCTATCTGTTAATAGGGTCGTGGAAGTATTTTCCATTCCGCCAAAGATGAAGTCATCCACACAAACTTGGGCATATTTAGGAAAAGCATAAGCATAACCATACTTTTCGCTCAAAAACTCCATCATGCGGGGAGTTTTGCCCATGCTGCGTTTAGCATCGTCTTTTCTACTCTTTTCTACATAGTAGGTGACGGGTTTTCCTTGCCATTCTTCACGAATCTCGGCAAAGTCGCCTACTGCTAAGGTCATTAAGTAGGTAGGATGAATCTGCTGTTGTGACCAATGATAGATTTTTTCGTCCCCATCTTTTTGGGTGTCAATCAGTTCGCCGTTGGAAATAGCAATTAAATCTTTGGGAACTCGCACCCTAATTTCGGAAGTTGAAAGTTGTCCTGGGTAGTCGAAACAGGGAAACCAGAAACGAGAGTCTTCGTCTTCGCCTTGAGTCCAAACTTGGGTAGGCTTGTTGGGGTAGTGTTGGTCTGGTTGAATGAAGTATATACCGCGTTGGGGCTTTTCTACTGAGTAGGCGATCGCAATCAACAAATGTTTACCAGTTTGCGTTGGTTGCGAAAGTTGAATAACTAACTGTTCTCCGTTATAGTCAAAGTCCTGGGCTATCTCATCTACCTGTACAGATTGGATATTCAAGTTGACAGCATCTAAAGTCAAACGGTCAATGCCATGACGAACGGGTAACAGACGTATGCTGCAAGTCCCGTGGTAACTTTGGTGAGGAATATCCAAGCACAAATCTAGGAAAATATGCTCTACTTGTCCAGGACGGTCGGGGTTGTAGTGCGGTCTAGCGCCTGGTAATTCAAAAGATTTATGACCGTTATTGTTTGTATCAAAATAAAACTGCGACATTGATGCTTACTGACCTTTTAATCCTGATGAGTATGTTTAGATGTATTTGAATACTATCTGCTGAATATCCCAATTTCAAAGGGTTATTTCTGTGGTTTGGAGTTAAATTCCCCTTGAGTACAAATACTCTGAAGTCTTCCTTTAGTTTAGCTGGAAAAAATGCTGTTATAGCATGACTATATGAGCAAGTTTCCCACAGAAGCTATTGAATGGGTACATTGGAATATAGATTCAGAAAAATTTTCTGTGCAAACCTGACCCCCCTAAATAGTAATGAAAAACTATTATCAAGATTTTTTGATTCGTAACTGGGAGATAGGCGATCGCACCAGAGCCGCTTCTGTCGTCAGTTATGTATTATCAGAATATGGTCTGGGTTGGGAACCCAAGGGCGCAGACAAAGATGTGCTGCAAGTAGAAGAGTTTTACTTAGAAAATGGAGGTGAGTTTTGGGTAATCGAACACCAAAATCAGCTAGTTGGTACGGGGGCATACTACCCGATAAAACGTGGTAAAAAAGCCGTAGAAATCCGCAAAATGTATCTTTTATCCAGTGTTAGGGGTTTAGGATTGGGGAAATATTTGTTACAACAGCTAGAAGCAGCGATCGCCAACCGTGGTTTTGAGGAAATTTGGATTGAAACTGCTGGTGTTTTGGTGGAAGCAGTCAAGCTATATGAAAGCAATGGTTATCAACTTGCAACCGGAGTGGAAACGCCACGCTGCGATCGCGTATATATGAAATTACTCCCCAATAATTAAAAACTGTTCTCCCCTGCCCCCTGCCCCCTGCACCCGTTCCTCTTCTCCCCATTCCCCACCGTATAAATGTCCAAATGGAAGCACAGTTTTAACAACTTTCTCAACCTGTTTCTCCAATCCCATTGTCCTTTATGCCAAAGACCGACATCTGGTGAATTTTGTCCTTACTGTACTAAGCAACTCAAAAACTGTCAGCACAAAAACCCTGCGGCTTTGTGGCAACAACCATTACCTGTATTTGGCTGGGGAACCTATGGCGGGACTGTCAAACGTGCGATCGCTATGATGAAATACGAAAATCAACCCCAAATTGCCCGTCCTTTAGGTCAATGGCTGGGAGAAGCATGGTTGTTATCAAATTTGTCAAAATGCAACCCACAGCCCTTAGTCGTCCCCATACCACTCCATCCCCATAAACAAAAAACACGCGGTTATAATCAAGCTGGACTCATAGCTGAAAGTTTCTGTCAAACAACTGGGTTAAAATTACAGTTAAATGGTTTAAAAAGAGTCCAAGAAACTAAAGCACAATTTGGGTTATCAGTATCTGAACGAGAAGCTAACTTAGCGGAAGCATTTGCTATTGGGCAAGAATTACACCGTCACCGTCGAAATATCCCAATCTTGTTAGTTGACGATATATATACCACTGGTGCCACAACCAGGTCTGCTATAAAAATTCTTAATCGAGATGGTATTTCTGTTTTAGGTTTAGCAGCTGTTACTACTGCTGTAAAAGATAAATACCTGAAATCAGTAAACAGTCATAACACAGATTAAGTCAAGGATTTCGACCCAATTACATTTTTTAACTGATAACTGTTTAATCTTATGAGTAAAGCTTTTGTGGTGGGTTTAAGACAACTAATAATTATTCCTGCCACTTTGTTGGTAATTGGCATAAATCCCAGGGTAGGATTTGCCCAAAATAAATTGTATAGTCCAATTCCTTTAACTCCTAGTACTGAACTGTCTGATATACTCTCAGACAAAGATATTCCCACCGGTCAGGGTGGATTTGGCCGTGATTATATAGTCAAGTTAGATAAGGGTGAGAAGTTAGTAATTGACTTGACTTCTGAGAGTTTTGACACCATCATCACCCTCTTAGCATCCAATGGGGCAACAGTGGCAGAAAATGATGATGGCCCAGATGGTACTAGCAATTCCTTACTGTTTACCCGCATTCCCGAAACGGGAAACTATATTATCCGTGTCCGGTCTTTTGGCGAAACTGGGGTTGGGCCTTTTAAACTCAAGGTGACAAAGCTGCAAGCAGTTAAGTAGAGTGCTGAGTGCTGAGTGCTGAGTGGGTAGGGGTGGGTTTAAGCAGTGAGTCTGTGGTTCGTCGAAATCCTTTCAGTAGAGTGCTGAGTGCTGAGTGCTTACTAAAAAATTGTGAGGACGCAGAGGAATAAGGCTTCTGTCCATTCAACGACTGCGCCGTAGGTGTCTCCTGTGTGTCCGCCTAATTTGTGATGAAACCATAACCCGGTGAGGATGGCGATCGCACTTCCAGCTAGTATGATACTGAGTGCGAAAAATAGATATTCTTTATTTAAAATAACCAGAATAATACTGAGGCTAAATAGCAACAATAGTCCTGGTAATAAATCTTTGTATGTACGAATGGCTGCTTTGTGGAATGCGCCTTTACCGGTGGGTTTTAAATAAGGATAGCAGGCGATCGCTACTTGTTGTCCCCAGCGTCCCCAGCCACAAGCTGCTATTAGCACTAGCCAACGATGATCACCAATATCGATTAAAGCTGTAGTTTTAAGTAATATTAAGGCGATCGCGGCCATTGCCCCAAACGCACCTGTAGCACTATCCGCCATTACCTCTAAGCGTTTTTCGGCATTACCCACCGCTAAACCATCAGCAGTATCCATTACCCCATCTAAATGCAATCCTCCCGTAATTGCCATCCAAATACTAACAACCAAAGCGCTACGAGTTAACACTGGTATTCCCAGGTAATTCATGCCACTATCACATAGCCCTAAAATTCCGCCAATCATCAGCCCGACTAATGGGGCAAAATACGCCACCCTTTGGAAGTCTAGCCCATTGATATAGGGCAGAGGAATAGCAGTATAAAATATTAAACTAGCAAATAAATTTAAAACTAATTTTTTCACTACTGTGGCTAATTCATGACGTTGATTAATATACATAAAGTGGCTGATAGATGTTGTCCACAAATACGACAGCAGCAGTCAGAGGGGATTTTAAAGGTTTAAATAAGATCGCCTTTGATTAGAGACTCATGGAAAAAACTTTGTTATGCTGTTCTCAGTAGTATATTCTTTGAGTGCTAATTGCAACTAAATTTCAGTAAAGTTAGCAAATCAAACTAGCACCGCCTGGCGTTCGTCAAAAGTCGAAAAGCTGATTATATCGGCTTTTTATTGATTTTGAATGATTTGTTTATTTACGCCGTGTTGTACTAGTACAAACACCAATTGATTTTGTATTCTGCAACTAATAACTTAACCTTAGACTTATTAGACGATCGCCTTCCAAAGTTGATATTTTTTAAATGTAGGAGGCCAACAGGCTGTGAAATTGACATTTTAGCTGTGTTGTCCCTCACCTTTGCCTATCTCCTATTTTCCTATGAGTCACCATCTACCCGACACCAGGATACCAGCTCCGTGTATTGTTAACACGGGAATAATTGTGAATAAGCTCGACATTCGGCGATTGCTGTCTGATTTAGGTCGAGTCCACTACATCTACACCCAATTCGGCAAATTACAGAGTGAGGGTGAAGGAGATGTGATGGAAGTCTTTGTCAACCCTCACAGGTCTACCCTAGTTGCTAACTCTGCGCTTTACTTGAATGTCTATAGTTTTGATTACCTAGAACTAAAACAATCACCAGAACAAGAAACCTACTTTGACTTATTGCAAGAAAGTATGTGTTTAAGGCTGATTCCCCTTTCGACTCCCTCACAAGAGCGAAAAGAGCGCAACTTGAATGTCAGCGCCATAGAAGCCATGATGGAACAAGTTTTTTCCGCTAAATGGGATGCAGAAATTGATGATGACTGTTCTGATTCATTTTAAAAAGCATATACTCAAAAAGTTGGTGATGCCTTAGTTGTGAGTCCTGAAGTGTTCACAACCAATCAATTGCCAGTTTTTAGATTTTTTTGTCCATATTTAGCGCGATCGCATTAATTTTACCTTGAGTGCCAATTTTTCTTTTCAATCCCTGGCTGAATGTAGCCAGACAAAAGCCAGGGCTGGAGTATTTCACACTCCTCATGGCCCTGTGGAAACCCCAAGATTTATGCCTGTGGGAACCTTGGCAAATGTTAAAACTGTCACCCCAGACCAACTAAAAAGCACTGGGGCGCAAATGGTTTTATCTAATACCTATCATCTGCACCTGCAACCAGGAGAAAGGATTGTGGCGGGAGGTGGTGGATTACATAAATTTATGGGCTGGAATGGTCCAATGCTCACTGATTCTGGTGGTTTTCAAGTTTTTAGCTTGAGCGAAATGCGGAAAATTTCCGAAGATGGTGTAACTTTTCGCTCACCCCACGATGGGCAAATTATCCACTTAACCCCAGAACGCTCTATAGAGATCCAAAATACTTTAGGGGCTGATGTGATCATGGCCTTTGATGAATGTCCCCCCTACCCAGCTAGTCGCCAAGATGTGGAAGCTGCAACTCAGAGGACTTATCGTTGGCTAGAACGCTGTATGAACTTTCATCAACGTAGCGATCAAGCTTTATTTGGTATCGTCCAAGGAGGGGTGTACTTGGATTTACGCGCCCAAGCAGCTCAGGCTTTAGCGAAGTTAGATTTGCCTGGATATGCTATTGGTGGTGTGAGTGTGGGAGAACCTCCCGAACTCATGGCTGATATTGTGCGGACTACAGCGCCACTGTTACCACGGGAGAAGCCCCGTTATTTGATGGGTGTGGGGACTTATCGGGAAATGGCTATTGCGATCGCTTCTGGTGTAGATTTATTTGATTGTGTGATTCCTACCCGGTGGGCGAGACATGGTACAGCAATTGTGCAGGGAGAACGCTGGAATTTAAAAAATGCTAAGTTTCGTGAAGATTATACGCCATTAGATGAGACTTGCCCTTGTTATGCTTGTCAAAATTTTAGCCGGGCTTATATCTCTCATTTAGTGCGATCGCAAGAAATTTTAGGCTACACATTATTGAGTATTCACAACATTACCGAACTAATTCGCTTTACGCAAAAGATTCGTGAAGCAATATTAAGCGATCGCTTTGCCACCGAATTTGCCCACTGGCTCAACTAAGGAATAGAAACTATCCCAGAATCTGTTTAATTCCAAAATATTAAACACCCAATCCCCAATTCCTAACACCCAAACCATGTTAAGATACATCTCAATTATGAACCTGTGTTAGATAGGTGGATTTAAACAAACATGGAAGCAGCATTGTTATTAGCAAAATTGCCTGAAGCTTACCAAATCTTCGATCCTTTGGTAGATGTTCTCCCAATTATTCCCGTGTTTTTCTTGTTGCTGGCTTTTGTATGGCAAGCAGCTGTTGGATTCAGGTAAGCTAACCGATTACCGATTCATAGGACAGGTATCTTATCTGTCCTATTTATTTGGCTATTTCTTCTTGTTTAAACTTGATATTTATTAATATTTTGTAATAAGCTACCAGAAATTCAGTAGGATAGTTTACGGAACCTGTCTAAAACTCAGCTTTTCCAGCCACGCCTACCATCAAAAAGGTATCAATCAGTTATGGGTAACATCAAATTTGTCAAAGAAAATAAAGAAGTAATAGCAGCAGATGGGGCTAATCTTCGACTCAAAGCTATGGAAAATAGCATTGATATATATAAATTTATTGGCAAAATGACCAATTGCGGTGGCGCTGGTCAATGCGGTACTTGCATTGTGGAAATAGTCGAAGGAATGGAAAACCTTTCCCCGCGCACAAATGTAGAGAACCAAAAGTTTAAGAAAAAGCCTGATAATTACCGCCTCGCCTGTCAAACCCTAGTAAATGGCCCAATCAGTGTAGTAACCAAACCCTAACATCTAACTTGGCAAAGATTTCAGCTAACACTGGCATCGATAATGCTATTCTAAAGTTGTTGAATAGAAACTGAAATTAAAGAGAGGCTTTCTTGCTATGCAAGTGAATGAACTAGGGTTTGTAGCGAGCATTCTGTTCGTTCTAGTTCCCGCAGTGTTTTTAATCGTTCTTTACATCCAAACTGCTAGCCGTGAAGGTGGAAAAGATTCTTGACATTT
This sequence comes from Nodularia sp. UHCC 0506, assembly GCF_034931045.1. Taxonomy (NCBI): domain Bacteria; kingdom Bacillati; phylum Cyanobacteriota; class Cyanophyceae; order Nostocales; family Nodulariaceae; genus Nodularia; species Nodularia sp. UHCC 0506. Next base: position 85,205 of record NZ_JAYGHH010000005.1, on the reverse strand, counting down.
GTGCATAAAATAAAGAACCCCAACACCATTGGTGCAGGGGTTTTTTGTTGAACAACCGCAAAATTTAGCATAATATAGCAATCGCCCAGGAAGTTAGGAAATTGTTGAGGACTGAAAGCCTTGAGGTAAGGACGGGTTTATTAAAATTATTATTAGTAATTGAGCATACAACTGTTTCCAATTATCTAAGATACATCTTAGCCCCCTCATCCCTTACCTACCGTGTATACACAATTCCTACCTATCTGCGTTTGAGCCTGTTTTGCCCCCTAAATCCCAGGGCTGTTTCATTCCCTTGTGTTGGAGATTTGTCAAGAGGATAATCTCACGCCCCAGCGTTCGCGCAGCGTGCCGGAGGCTTTAGCGTCGTGCCGTATGCTCTAGCACAAAGTGCGCTAGGCGCAAAGACGCAAAGAAAAATCAGGTATTTTGGGCTGAAGACACAAAAACTTTTTGTCCTAATTGTAGATTTGCCCTCAATTTTTATCTGTTTGACCCTTGCAATTTTAACCCTTTTAGGGAACGAAACAGCCCTGCTCCTACTTGGTTTTTACTCAGAACTCAGAACTCAGCACTCAGCACTAAGAACTCAGCACTCAGCACTAAGAACTCAGAACTCAGCACTAAGAACTCAGAACTCAGAACTCAGCACTCAGCACTTTGCAATATTAAGCGACAGTCCGCGCCAACAACACCGGACAGGTGGCATTAACTCGAACATAGTCAGACAAAGAAGCACCGATGAGTCTGTCTATATCCACCAAACTCTTAGCCACCGATGGCCGACGGTCTGGAGAACCAAGCAATAATAAGTCTGTATTTAACTCTTCTGCTAGACGGCAAATTTCTTCCCCAGGTTTGCCGCTACTGGTGACACAGCGAGTTTGCACACCGTATTTTTGGGCTTCGGCAACCGCATCTGCCAAAACTGTATTTTTTTCTGGGATAATTTCAGTAACTTCAGATTTCTTACTCCGCAAATCTGTAGTCACATTAGTCAAAATTAACTGACTACCCTGAACACCTTGTAATAAAAATAATGCCAAGCTTAAGCATTTTTTGGCAGAATCAGAATTATCCATCGCCACCATAACCCGCTTAATTCTCTTGACATAAATATCATCCTTTACCAGCAGCATGGGGCGAGAAGATAGCTGAAAAACATACTGACTCACCGAGTTAGATAAAATTGATTGCAAACGCTTGAGTCCGCGAGAACCCATAATAATTAAGTCAGCATCCATTTCATCTGCTACTTGGCAAACTACATCCTTGGGATCACCTTGCCGTAAAATGGAAGATACCTGACTAGGATTTAAATTCAGAAACTGAATGGCATTAGCCAAGATTTTTCCACCCTCTTCCCATTTATCTGTCATTGCTTCAGCTGTTGTTTGGGGAGGTACAACGTGCAGAACTGTAACCTTCGCAGATTCGATTGATGGCATCTCCTTTAAGGTTTTGAGCATTTCTTCTGCATGGCCCAAGCCAGAAACCGCTAGCAAAATTTTTTCAATCATTGTTACATCTCGCCCTTAAAGTTGCTTTGGTGTTTGCTCTTATTACTTGGCTGAGTTGAAAGTTGCAACGCCTTGCTCGATATAGCAAAGTGCTGAGTGTAAAGCCATTTGCTTCAAGGCTTTGAGCTATCAACACGGTTTTCATTCATCTGAAAACCGCCATAACCTAGAAAGTAATTCAGCACAAAAAAACTTCTAATCATTAGCTATTATCACTAAATACTGTGATCAATAGTTAATTGATGTTGAGTTTTATTGCACTAAGTTACTTAAACTAGGAACTAGACTTCTAGGATTAAGTATACTTTCAATTTAGCGTAATAAACTTCATGAATTATTATTTTAGTTATTATTTTTAATCTATGTTGATTTATTTTAATTAGAGAAAAGTTAAGTATTGCAAATAATTTTATATAAATGTGTGGTTGTCGTGTTTTTCAAAATATAAAATAAAGCGTTTCACACTTGAGGGAGGTGTGGAAGAAATTAATTAGGGTTTAAATTAAATAGTTTTTATCAAGATTTATTGGCTTAAATGACACTGTTGTACTAACGTTTGTTAGGTATATAACCTTAATGTAGATATAAGGTTGTGTTGTCATGCAACGCACCATCTTGGTTTAGCAAACAAGTTAAGGTGCGTTAGCCTACGGCAAAACACACCCTACTCATTACTACTCCTAACAAACACCTTTTATAACCGTTATATAGCAAGGCTTTCAGGCAAGGAAGAAAAATGTGTTTGTGTCATTCGTTGCTAAGAGATGTAATACTTTTGACCTTTAACTTCCCCTCCTGGGGCGCTCGTAACTAAAACCGTTAAGCCGCAGTCTGTAATAAACCAGTATGCTTGAGTAACGAAGTCGTACTAGGTTCACGACCTCGGAAAGATGCAAACACATTCATGGGATGTTGACTACCACCGAGAGCTAAGACTGTATCCCGGTAACGTTTACCTGTAGCTTTTATCGCTTGTTCATCTTCTAAACCAGCTTCTTCAAAAGCGGCAAACGCATCAGCACTCAGAACTTCAGCCCACTTGTAGCTGTAATAACCTGCGGCATAACCACCAGCGAAAATGTGTCCAAAAGCGCATAAAAAAGCGTCTTCTGGTAGCGGCGGTAAAACTGTAGTAGTTTTGGCAATCTTTTGGCGCATATCTGCGGCAGTTTCACCACTACCAGGGCGATAACGATAGTGTAATTCTAAATCCACACTGCTGAAGTGAACTTGCCGCAACATCACACTACCACTCATATAGTTGCGTGCAGCTAGGAGTTTTTGGTAATAATGCTCCGGTAAGGGTTCACCAGTTTGATAATGCTTCGCCATACCAAACAAAGTTGGTCGCTCATAGCACCAGTTTTCCATGAATTGACTTGGTAGTTCTACAGCATCCCATTCGACATTGTTGATACCTGCTGCTCCGGTGTAGTCTACTTTGGTCATCATGTGATGCAAGCCATGACCAAATTCATGAAATAACGTTTCTACTTCATAGAACGTCATCAAACTTGGCTTACCATCAACCGGGGGACTTTGGTTACATACCAAATAAGCCACAGGTAAACGAATCTCTGTTACACCATTGTTAGTGATTTTGCTGCGATTAATACATATATCCATCCAAGCACCACCACGTTTTTCGGCGGGACGGCTGTAGGGGTCTAAGTAGAAGTAAGCTAGAGGACTACCAGTTTCATCAGCAATTTGAAAATAACGCACATCCTCATTCCAGACGGGGGCTTGACCATCAGCAGGGGTGACGGTAACACCAAACAAGCGATTGACAAGTCCAAATAAGCCGTCTAAGACTTGCGGTAAGGGAAAATAAGGACGTAATTCTTCGGCGGTGAAGGCAAATTTTTCTTCCCGTTGCCGTTCTGCCCAAAAGCTGGTATCCCAGTGTTGTAAATCGTCGGCTTCTGGTGCTTTTTTGTTGGCGGCAAAGGCTTTGAGTGCTTCTAAGTCTTTGACAGCAGCATCATAACTGGCGTGACGTAGTTCTTCTAATAATGCTTCGACTGCGGCCACATTAGGAGCCATTTTACTAGCTAGGCTCAACTGGGCATAATTGTCAAAGCCGAGTAAACTTGCTAATTCTTGCCGCAGTTCCAAAGTGCGCTCAATTAACGGTTGATTATTTAACTCACCGGATGAGGCACGAGTAATGAAAGCTTTGTAAAGTTGTTCGCGCAAATCTCGGCGGGTGCTGTGCTGCATGAATGGACCATAGCTGGGAAAGTCTAAGGTAATGCGCCAAGGGCCATTTTCTGGGGTGGCGTTTTCTGCTCCTGCCGCACGAGCTGCCTGGGCTGCTAAACTAATTAAGCTATCGGGTAAGCCATCAATTTCAGCTTTTGTTGTCAGGGTTAAGTTAAAGGCTTTGGTGGCATCTAGGACATGGTTTGAGAATTTGGTGCCAAGTTCTGCTAATTCCATTTGGATGGCGTTAAAACGCTCCCTGGCTTCTCCTTGTAAGCCAACACCGGAAAGTTCGGCATCTCTGATACCAGCTTCGACAATGCGCTGTTGGGCTGATTCTAAAGTAGCCCAGTTATCACTGGCGCGGAGTTCTTTGAGAGCATGATAAATTGGTTGGCTTTGACCGAGTTTATTAAGAAACTGTATTACTTGTGGTTGTACGGTTTCATAAGCTTCACGCAGTTCAGGGCTATTTTTCACACCCATTAAATGGCTCACTATGCCCCAACTCCAGTTTAGCTGTTCTGTAAGCTTTTCTAATGGTTCTACTAAGCCGCTCCAAGTAGGTTGAATATTAGCTTCCAGGCTTGTCAGCTTGTGGTCAAGTTCTGCCAATAGTTCGGTGAAAGCTGGTACTATTTGCTCTGGTTGAATTTCACCGAAGGGAGGTAAGCCAGAACCTTTAAGTAGGGGATTTTGGGAAATAGTGAGATTTGCACTCATTGATTTTGTGTGAGTCGCCTATAAATAATATCTTGTTGTATCTTCTAATGTAGCGATCGCTGTGTAATTTAGCCCTGCCAAATTGGCAAAATATTCATAAAGTCTCAATTAATCCCCTCATGAAATTACTGATTTCGGTTTTGGTCTTCGCTGTAGTAAGGTCGTTATCTTCTACACAAGTGTGAGCAGCCATTCAAACCCGAACTATTGAGTATAAACACGGTGATACTGTCTTAGAAGGTTATCTAGCTTTCGATGATTCTATCCCAGGTAAGCGTCCTGGTGTTTTAGTAGTGCATGAGTGGAAAGGTTTACAGTCTTTTGTGAAGGAACGCACCGAGGAATTAGCTAAACTTGGTTATGTTGCATTTGCTGCTGATATTTACGGTTGGTGGTGCAGTCCATAGCTTCACAAATCCAGAAGCCAACAATCCACCGCGATCGCTGTACAATCCAGTTGTAGAAAAGCGTTCTTGGCAAGCTCTCAGGCAGTTTTTTGCCGAAATATTTCACAAACACAGGGCTAATATCCCCAACAAAAAACCTCAGCTTGGCAACTGAGGTTCGTGATTAGGAGAAGTAAGAATGACGATTTAGATACAACAATACTTAAGAAGCGAAAATTTATCTCAAGCCCAAGGCAACTTTATTAATAGTGATTTACGTAGGTTGTTTGAGGTATTTGCTAACTTATGTAAACTACTGTAACAATAGCGTTACAAAAAGTCAACATAATTTACAAAAATAGTTACAAAGCCTCCAAGACGCTAGATACCCCCATCTCTAAAAATCCCCTAACATAGAGATTAGGCATAGCTAAGGGTGAATACTGTTCGGTTAAGGAAAAAGAGGAGGTAAGATCATGAGCAAAGAGTTCGCGTTTTCCTTACGAGAACTAAAAACTCAAAAAAGATTGACAAATTCTCACACACCCTCAAATAAACAATGAGAGAGAAAAGAGTCAAACTATTAAATTATAAATAGAAAAAGAAGAAATCATTTTTTAATACTTCGACTAAAAATTATTAAATTATAACCGTCGAATAGCCGCTTCTAAACCTTGACAAACACCTGTGAGAAAATCTAAATCCAAAGATGCGATCGCCGGAGGCGCGGCTTTGCCGATCGCATCACTAGATTTGTGATAATGGGGATTCCTTAAAAATGCCGTATCTGTCACCATCATCGCTGGATAACCCAAATCCCAAAAAGACGCATGATCACTGAGCCTAGTTTGAGGCACAATTAAACCACGATTCGGCACAGGTAGCCACTGACTCCGCACACCAACTTGGCGAATATTGCGACTCATCCCGATTAAATCGCCAATTGTGCGTAAATTCCCAATTAAAGCCATAAAATCGCCCTGATTGGGATAAAAGCGTTCTAAAGGAGAAGGATAACTTTGAGAATTAGCAGCAAAATCACGATATCCCAACATTTCCAGAGATATCATTAAACGCAGAGGTTGCCGTTGTTCGTGTAACAAAGCTGCATATTCAGCACTACCCAGCAACCCGTATTCCTCCATATCAAAAGCCACCAGTCGTAAAGGATATTTAGCTGGTTCAGCCGCAAACTTTTTGGCTAACTCCAGCAATACCGCCACACCTGTAGCATTATCATCCGCCCCCGGTGTCCCTGGTACAGCATCGTAATGAGCTGCAATTAAAATTGGTGGTAAATCTTTTTTTGTCCTTCCAGCTTGACAAGGTAAATTGAGAATGAGATTCTGGCAGCTTTTACCACGTACTAAAAAGGTGTGGATTTCCACACTTTCCCATTGGGAAAATTCATGACGGATGTATTCTTGCACAAAAAAATGCCCGGCTGTGGCTAAGTAAGGATCTCTTTCTCGTGCTATCTGCCGCAGATGATTTAGTAATCGCTCTTTTAAAATCAAAGCTTTAAAATAGTTGCCATATCAACTTTTTTAACATGAGAAAGGCAAAAGCAACGTTTCTCAGGGTGGATTTCCCAACTTGAAGAAACGGTAGAGCCTAGTATTTCCAGGATAATATTTTAGACTACTTGGACATACTTAGCATTCCCAATGTTATCCTAGTCTTGCAACTAGCTCCTCAAGCTTAAACTCCTCTACTTCTTACCCTAATGATGAATATCATATCATTGAAGTGTTTTTATCCAATAGCAAACAGCTAGAGGTAGTCCCGCATAATCATAATAAAAGTACAAGACACGCTAGGAGAAGAGTAACGCATGGGCAAGGTAGTCGGCATCGACTTGGGTACAACCAACTCAGTAGTCGCCGTAATGGAGGGTGGTAAGCCGGTGGTGATTGCCAATGCAGAAGGAATGCGAACAACCCCCTCTGTTGTCGGCTTCAGCAAAGAGGGCGAAAGGGTTGTTGGGCAAATGGCCAGACGGCAAACCGTTCTTAACCCCCAAAATACATTTTTTGCAGTTAAACGCTTTATAGGGCGGCAGTATGGTGAACTCAGCCCAGAATCTAAGCGTGTACCTTATACTATCCGCAAAGATGAATTAGGTAATATTAAAATTCCCTGTCCCCGTCTCAAAAAGGATTTCGCCCCCGAAGAAATTTCAGCAATGGTGATGAAAAAATTAGCAGAAGATGCTAGTCGCTATTTGGGTGAACCCGTGACAGGGGCAGTAATTACAGTTCCAGCTTATTTTAACGATTCCCAACGACAGGCTACCCGTGATGCTGGCAGAATTGCCGGTTTAGAAGTGTTGCGGATTCTCAATGAACCGACAGCCGCATCTTTGGCTTATGGGTTAGATAGGGGTACAACTGAAACTATCCTCGTTTTTGACTTGGGTGGTGGTACTTTTGACGTGTCTATTTTGGAAGTCGGTGATGGCATTTTTGAAGTTAAAGCTACCAGTGGTGATACTCAACTGGGTGGTAATGACTTTGACAAACAAATAGTTGATTGGTTAGCAGACCAATTTTTAGAAGCTGAAGGGGTAGACTTAAGACGAGAGAGACAATCTCTACAACGTCTCATGGAAGCTGCGGAAAAGGCGAAAATTGAACTTTCGGCGGTCAGTGTCACCGAGATTAATTTACCTTTCATTACCGCTACGGAAGACGGACCGAAACATCTCGAAACTCGCCTGACTCGTTCTCAATTTGAAGGTTTATGTATTGACTTAATTAGTCGTATCCGGACACCAGTTAAACGCGCCCTCAAAGATTCGGGACTTTCACCGGTAGATATTGAGGAAGTGGTGTTAGTTGGTGGTTCTACGCGAATGCCCATAGTCAAACAGTTAGTGCGAGATTTAATTGGCATAGAACCCAATGAAAATGTCAATCCTGATGAGGTTGTAGCCATCGGCGCTGCCATTCAGGCAGGTATTTTGGCTGGTGAACTCAAAGACGTGCTGCTTTTGGACGTTACGCCATTATCTTTGGGATTAGAAACCATTGGTGGCGTGATGAAAAAACTGATTCCCCGCAATACTACTATCCCAGTTCGCCGTTCTGATATTTTTTCTACGTCAGAAAATAACCAAAACACTGTGGAAATTCACGTAGTCCAGGGTGAAAGGGAAATGGCAGCAAATAATAAGTCTCTAGGACGTTTTAAGCTCTATGGTATCCCGCCAGCGCCCAGAGGTATTCCCCAAGTACAGGTATCTTTTGATATTGATGCTAACGGTATTTTGCAGGTAACAGCTATAGATAGAACTACCGGGCGAGAACAAAGCATCACCATTCAAGGTGCTTCGACTTTGAGTGAATCAGAAGTAAATCGGATGATTCAGGATGCTCAAAAATACGCCGATGTTGACCGAGAACGTAAAGAAAGGGTAGAAAAACGGACTCGTTCTGAGGCTTTGATTTTACAAGCTGAACGCCAACTCAGAGAAGTGGCATTAGAATTTGGGATGCAGTTTGCCCGTAATCGCCGCCAGCGCATTGATGGTATTTGTCGGGAACTGCGGGAAAGTCTCCAGGAAAATGAAGACCGGGGCATTGATCAAGCCTATGCTGACTTACAAGATGCTTTGTATGAACTGAACCGAGAAGTCCGTGAGTATTATGCTGATGACGAAGACGAAGACTTGTTAGGGACGATTCGTGACATTTTTACAGGTGGCGACAAGGAACGCGATCGCGATTTTTCTCGTGATACATCATATCGAGAACGTGATTCTTATGGCAGGGACAATGGCAAAGACTATAACCGAAACTATGATCGGGGTTACGGCAGAGATAGCCGCTACCCTGCCTACGACGACAGGCGTTCTGCTCGCAAACCGACGCGACCAACCTACCAGGATAACTGGGATGATGATGATGATTGGTAGTAGTCATTAGTCATTAGGAAGTTACAATCTTTCCCCCTGCTCCCTGTTCCCTGCCCCCTGCAAAGCAGTATCTAAATCCGCATTTGTGAGCAAGGTTACAATCTTTCCCCCTGCTCCCTGCTCCCTGCCCCCTGCCTCTTTTCCCCAGTCTCTATTACTAAAATAACAGTTAAATAACTCAAGCTATGCAAAATTTGCAGAATTTTCGCGATTACTACGAAATTTTAGGAATAACTAAGGATGCTTCCGGTGAAGAAATTAAAAAGGTTTATCGGCGGTTAGCAAGACAATATCACCCTGATCTTAATCCCGGAAATAAAGAAGCAGAGGAAAAGTTTAAAGACATCGGTGAGGCTTATGAAGTCCTTTCTGATACGGCTAGGCGATCGCAATATGACCAGTTTAGCCGCTATTGGAAGCAGAAAGGCTTTGTGAATAACAAAGCACCAAAAGCTAAAACTTGGGCTGGTTCATCCAATGGACGCAGCAGCACTAAAGATGTCGATCCCGGACAGTTTAATGATTTTGAGAGCTTTATTAATCAAGTTGTGGGTGTAGGAAATCGTAAAGACACCAGAAAATCCGGTAGTAGCACCAAAACTGATCCCTTTCGTTCTCCTAAAAGCAGAGTGGAGTATACAGTTCCCAAAAATCCACCGCGCACATCCCGCCGAGATATTGAAGCGAGATTAACCCTACCACTAGAAAAGGCTTATCAAGGTGGTAAAGAAAGAATTAGACTAGAAGATGGGCGATCGCTGGAAGTAAATATGCCCCCAGCTATGGTAACAGGTCAAACTATCCGGTTACGCAATCAAGGTATTAATGGTGGCGACCTCTACTTAAAAATCACCGTTGAACCCCATCGCCTATTTAAACTAGATGGTTTTAATATATTCTGCCAAGTCCCTGTGACTCCCTGTGAAGCAGTGTTAGGAGGACAAGTAGAAGCACCTACTTTAGATGGCCCCGTCAAAATGACTATCCCCCCAGGGGTAAGAACTGGCCAAAGACTGCGTTTAGCTAATAAAGGCTACCCCGGTGAAAATGGTAAACGTGGCGATCAATTAGTAGAAATTCAAATTGTCATGCCTAAAAATATCACATCTGAAGAACGGGAACTTTATGAAAAGTTGCGGGAAATAGAAAGCTTTAAACCCCGTGCTAATTTATTAGATATTTAGGGCTGGCTGAATAAATATAAAACTCAGATAAATCGCAGGCTTGAGGTTGATAAACCCGAAAGTAGGTGCAAGTTTTTTGAAGGGTGTACCATCAAAAGCGTGAATTCGGGGATGACAAATAGCTGCAACTGTTCCCTACCCTACGGCAAAAATTTTATGCCTAAACAGCAAACCCTATTTAAGTTTGTAAGATGGGTAAAGTCCTTTTTGTCAAGCTCTGCGGATAGCAATTTGGGAGGCGATGGAGAGGACTAAAGTCCTCACTACGAGCCTTTATAAACTGGTAATTAAGCGAGTTTTTCTGAGAATAAATGTTAATACACTCTCTGACTCAGCAATAATATCTGCGGAAACTTCCATTCCCGCTTGAATAGGATATTGCTGTGAATCCCTTTGAAAATAAAGTTTTTCCGGCTCAATTGTCACCTCATAATAAGGTTCAATTGTCATGTTATCTTGTGATGAAATGGCATCGGCTGTAACCGTTCTTACCGCACCTCTCATTATACCATAATCGGGGTAAGGATAGGTAGAAAATCTCATTTTTACCCGTCCTTTTTGGCAATTTACCACTTCTGGAGAATCGCAAATAAACACTTTACTAATATCAGCAGCAGCTACACGCGCTTTAATAATTAAAGGAGTTTGACTAGGCGCAATTTGAGCTATGGAACCGCCTGAACTTATCACTTGTCCAGGATTTCGTAAATCTAATTGTAAAATTGTTCCCGTTGCAGAAGCCCGAATTACAGTTTTTTCAATCTGTTTTAAGACTTGTTGGACTTCTTTTCCTGTATTATTTATTTGGTCTTGAAGTTCAATTTGGCGTTGAATTAAACTTTCTCTTTCTTGCTGTAATCGAGCTAAGTTTGTTTTTCCATTAGCCCGTTCAGTCGCTACTTTTTCTTCAGCAATTGCAATTACTGCATTACTTGGATGAAGAGATGAATCAGCTTTTTTACTTCTAGCTATTGCAGAATTTAAGGCTTGCTGTCTTTGTTGAATAACTTGTTTTTGACTTTCTAAGGTAGCTTTTTGTGATTCTACAATTTGCGCTTGTTGAGTTGCGGCTAGTTGAACTTCTTCTAATTGATTTTGAGAAATTGAACCGGATTTAGCTATATTTTCGTAACGTAAACGCTTAATAATTGCTGCTTCTAATCCTGCTTCTGCACTGGCTAAGTTAGCCTGAATTGATTTTAAATCTGATTTAACTTGCAGTAATTCTTTTTCAGCAATTTTGATATTAGCTTGGGCTTCTTCCCATTCACTACTAACAGCTACTTTTCTATCTTGATAATCCCGTTGTGTGCGTTCAAGTTCGGCTAAGGCTGAATTAATAATACGTCGATTGCGTTCTGATTCTGTATATATTTGTCGATTTAAAGCTTGAACTTGAGCCTCTAATTGTGCAAGTTGTAATTGATATTTTTGAATATTTCCTTGCAGTTGACTGGTTTGATTTTGCAATTGAGTATCATCAAGAATTGCTAAAATATCACCCTGTTGCACTACCTGATTTTCTTGAACGGAGATTTTTTTAACAGTTCCGGCTAATGCAGATTGGACTATTCGCACTTCACCTGTGGGGCGAACATTCGCAGATGCTTTTACAGTTTGTTGATATTTTGTCAAGGCTGCAATTATAATAGCAGCACCGACGAAACTAACTAGAAATAATCCTCCTAATCTTGTCCAAATACCAATACTAGGTAAGTATTCATCAGATTTTGCAGTGGGGAGAAAATTGGAAACTGTGTTATTCAAAATAATTCCTAATTGATAACTAGTAATTAAAATTAGCAGGGGCTTGTACCCAAATAATTACGAATTACGAATTACGAATTAGTAATTATTTAGTCATTGTTACCATTATGTTTAGATCCCCGATTCAAAAAATCGGGAAATCTAATTTTTGGAATCCTAAATCCAATTAGAACCTGAGTTCTTCTACTCCAATAGGTTTACAACCCAACCACAATGTATGCAATGGATTACCACACTTTGAACAGCCACCAGAAATAGATGACATATCTTCATCATTTAATTCCACTAAACCTGCGGGGTTTGCTGGTAGCTGTTCCTGTTGTTCAGCACTTAAACTTTGGCGATATTCTTCGTCTTTCCAAGCGCGAATGATATCTATATTAGACATAATTTACCTCTTTTGAGCAAAAGTTGCCACTAAAATTTTCTACGTCTTTCTGGGAATATTCCCTAGAAGTCGCAGTTGTCAAAGTATGATTGATGACTGGCATCAATAGTAAAATAATAATCATTCTCATACGCAAAGTCAAGGAATAGCTGGGAGGATTTACGGTGTTGTTTCCATAAAATACAAAACCTCACCCAAACCTGAGTAAACAGAGGGGAGAATTTAATGGTTTTTTTTAGGGAATTAAGAAGTCTAAATGTTCCCCTGGGATATTCAGGAGTTCTGAGGGTGTACCTTGTAATTTTAGCTGTCCATTTTCTAAGAATACAATCCAATCGGCGCGTTTAATTACTCTGGGACGATGACTAATTAAAATGGTGGTTTTATGCTGACGATAAGCGAGTAATTGATCTAATACTAAACTTTCACTCACGGGGTCTAGTCCTGCGGTGGATTCGTCTAAAATCAAGATAGGAGGATTTGTCACAATTCCTCTAGCTATGGCTAGTCTTTGTTTTTGTCCCCCGGAAAGGTTCGCCCCAAATTCTCCTAAAATAGTTTGATATTTTTCTGGTAATTTACTAATAAAGTTATCTGCATCTGCAACTTGACAAGCTGTCACTATTTGCTCAAAGCTAATATTGGGAGAACCTAAAGATAGGTTATCTAAAATTGAACGACTCCAAAAATGTGCATCTTGGGGAATTAATACTATTTGTTGTCGTAAGCAACTCGGATCAATATCGG
>NZ_JAYGHH010000005.1:70272-72344 GCF_034931045.1 Nodularia sp. UHCC 0506 | reverse complement strand
GGTTATATTTATGTATGCGAATATTACCTGACTGGGGAGTATATAAACTAGCAATTAATTTAGCGATTGTACTTTTACCACATCCAGATTTACCAATAATAGCAATGACTTTTCCTCCTGGTAAATTAAGGGAAAAATCTTTTAATAAATCGACTCTACCAGCATGATAGAAGTTTAGGTCTTCACAGAAAATATCAGCGTTGTCAGGAATATTTAGAACTGGTTTTTGAGTGAATTCAGAATATTCGGGTGTGGCGTTAATGACTTCATTTAATCTTTCTGTAGCAGCTTGGGCGCGAGTAAATTCGGTGGTGAAGCGGACGCAAGTATTTACTAAGGCAAGAATGTTGGTATTTAAGCTATTAAAGGCTAATAATTGTCCGATGGAAATTTCTTGATTAATTACTAAAATACTACCATACCACAGTAGAATAATTCCCCCGGTAGTGGCTACCCAACCGGAAAAAATGGTATTAGTTAAAATCATCTGCACGGTACGAAACATTAAGTTTGATTGTCTTCCGTAGCGAGTTTGAAATTCTTGCCAAAGTTCGGGTGCAGCATTGGTAGTTTTAATGACTAATGCACCTTTAAAGGTTTCTACTAAAATTCCTTGATTTTCGGAAGCTATACCTAAGACTTTGCGGATTTTTTGCTGTAAATTTGAAAAAGAAATTACAGTTGTAAATGTCATGAAAATAGCTATTATGATTGATAATATAGTTAGTTGTAAGCTGTAAAATAGCATCACAATTAAAGATGCGATCGCAATTAATATTTGATTGGGTAAAGCCACACCAACTTGAGAAATTAATTGATTAATAGTTTGAATATCTCGTAATCTACTAACTACCTCACCACTCCGGCGAGATTCATAATAAGATAAGGGTAAACGTAAAATATTCCTAGCAAAGTCTAAGACTAAATCTAATTCTAAACGATGAGCAAAATGGGAAACTAAATTACCTTGAACCCATTGTAAACTGCTACTAATTAAACTCATAGTCAAGATTCCCAATGCCATACCTGTGAGTAATTGAGTATCTCTCCTCACCAAAACATCATCAGTGAGAATTTGAATCAAAAATGGCGATAGAAGGGAAAGTAAACCGATGACAAAGTTTAATAATAAAGCTTCGGCAAGGATATATCGGTAATTGTAAAGACGCTGTATTAGTCTTTTAAAACTTCCTATTTTTTCTCTATCATCTGGTTGTTCCAGAAAATCAGGGCGGGGTTCTAATAGCAGCATTACACTATTAGTCCAGCCAGTTAATAAATCTTTTTTGCTTAATGTTCTTACACCCAGTGCAGGATCAGCTAAAATATATTCCTTACCTTTACATCCATATAAAACAGTCCAATGATTACCGTGCCAATGAATAATTGCTGGGAGAGGTATTTGTTGTTTATCTACTAAGTCTAAAGGGGCTTTGACTCCACGGGCGTTAAAGCCTAATACCTGCGCCCCTTGTTTGAGGTTGAGTAATGTTGTGCCTAATTGTCCTGTTCCTGCGGCTTCTCGAACACGGGTAATGGTGAATAGTTGTCCATAATATTTGGAGATAGTGGCTAAACAGGCGGCTCCACAATCTTCTCTGTTATGTTGTAGGATTATTGGGTATTTCATTTGTGTTACGCATCAGGCGCAAATATGAAGATGAGTTTTTGGGGGTTCTAGAAGGAGGATGGAGGGGATTAGTTGGGGGTAAGCAAGGCGTAAAAGTCCGTAACCTATACCTGCTAAACCTACCATTAAATCTGGGGTTTCTATTCCTAGTGGGACTCCGCAACGGACGTTATTTTGTTGGATTTCAAACAAAGTTTGACTGGCTATTTTCTCAATTTGTTGGACAATTTCTGGGTTGTCTAATTTGGCATTTGCTATTAATAATAAGTCAATGTTTCCTAAGTCTCCATGACAAAGACAATGGTTATTACCAAATCCTTGTTTGATGGTGGTTTGGATGGCGGTTGTGATTTCTTTATACATGATTTCCTCTGGTGGATCTCCGCAAATGCTTAAGCGTCCTAAGCCTATACCGGGCGCACCATGACACCATGCTGTCATG
>NZ_JAYGHH010000005.1:38641-70247 GCF_034931045.1 Nodularia sp. UHCC 0506 | reverse complement strand
CTATTTTTTACTTCGTTTTGCCGTAAATCTAACCAGTTATTGGCTATGGGGTCAAAATGACTGCGTTCGTAGTTAATTGCGGCTGTGGCTGCAAGTGCAAATTCTGGTTTTTCGGTAATTTCGGCTAATTTACCCAAAGCCCAAGCAAAGCCGGCTGCACCGTGAGAAAATCCTGTGAGGGGTTGATTTTCACTGGCTGGAGTTTTCCAACCAATACCCGTATTTGTGGTTTGGGCTTGGGTGAGGAGGTGTTCACCGCATTGAATGGCGACATCGAGAATTAATTGCTTGGGAGAAGTTTGGTATAAGCTGATGAGGCTACCAATGCAACCAGCCACACCCGCAATTATATCTAATTGTTGGTCTTGGGCAATTAAGGGGGGAATTTTTGCAACTAAAGTGATAGCATCGGCGATTAATTCTGGTTGTTGCCATAATATTCCTAAATGGGTATATGTATAAATGATTCCTCCCCAACCACTAAAGCCACCGATAAATTTAATGGTGTCTGAGTCGGTTTCTAGGCGCTGTTTGAGGGTGTTGATGGCTGCTTGGGCGAGGTTTGTATAGGTATGATTTTGGGTAATTTCTCCCAGGTAGGCTAAAAATAAGGCGACTCCGGGGATACCTGCGTATAAGTCTGTACCCAAGGGTGCTAATGTCCATTGCTGACTATGGGTAAGGCTGACACCCATCCAGTTGACAAAATCACCGTGTTTATGGGCTAATAATTCTAGGCGATCGCCAATCTTACAAGCTGTAGCTAAAAATTGGGTTTGTGTCGCTGTGTTTGTAACTGTAATATCTGAGGTTTTTTTACTTAATTCAATTTGATGGTTATCCCCAGTTTTAGCCATTTCTAAGGTAGCTAAAGTGGCTTGAATAAACCATGTTTGTTTTTGTAAGTCTTTTTCGCTGAAGTTATTCAAGCGTTGATGTACTAATTCTATTCCTGATTGGGGGAAAAAGTTGGGTATGTGTAAGCCTGTGTTTTGATGATATAAATCACGAGAATGGGGATAGCTGCTAAATAAGGGAACGTCACCTTTCCATAGTGCTTCTTGTTCTGCGGCAATGATTTGAGTTAGTTGGGGACGATTTTTTACATCTATCCACAGTTTATCAAATAGGCGATCGCGCTCTAAGGCATCTCGCAAAAAATCTGGGTGATAGCTTTCCCGCAATAATAAAGCATAAGTTCGACTCCCACGCATCACCACCCGCACTTCATCGGCTGCAAACCCGTTTAAAATATCCAGAAATTCTGGGCGATGTTGTAATAAAATCCCATAAACAACAGTAAATCCTTCTACAATTGCATCTGTATATTCTTGTACATTCACTTCCTGTTGATGTAATTGCGGGCGGTTTTGACTACCTGGAATAACAGCCTGTTGACGTTCAACCCGCATAGTATCTGTCCCCACCTGTACTAATTGCGGAACTTTTTCCGGTGTTAACTGTCCCTTAGCACCCCCCAAACCACTTAAATCTATTCCGGGGGCTTGCGTATTTCCCCAGGTAATCTCCGGTAATAAACCAACCCGCAATACTGAATCTGCAACCATCTCTCTATCCAGATTATCTGCTGCTGTGATTGATATCTCACTGCGAGGATGAAACAAAGATTCTAAATCAATTAAAACCGGATGTTCTCCAGATGCAATCAAGTTTTCAAAGTGAAAATCTGTAGCTTCTAAGGCATATAATAAAGCTAAATAACCACCTTGACGCTGATAAAATCTTTCTACTGCATCTGCTGAATTACATGATTGAGGTTTAACAAATTCTACCCAACCATAATGATCTCGGTTGAGAATTTGTAAAGTCCTCAAAGCTGGTGTAAAGCCTTTTTGATTTAACCACAATAACAGTTCTTGAAAATGCACATCTACTGCTAATGTTCTGGGTTTATAAACTAACTGCCAATCACTGGCAAATGTTAAGATAATAACAGACTTACCATGATTATGAGTTTCCCCTTCTCCCCGCTTAACTTTGATTAATTTACCTGGGTTAGTTGGGGGCTGAAATTCGTCACAAATATCTCGCCAGTCATCACAAAGATGCTGCATAAATTCTAAGCTATTTTCTACCCAGCGCTGAATTACTGCTAAAACTTGTTTCGCTAAAACTGGGTATTCTTGCCATAATGTTAATTGTACTTCTGGATTTTGTAACCTGCGGATAAAGCTGGAAAATCGCTCTTGGGGATGATTACCTGTTAATAAACCTTGTAATCTAGAGACATTCATCTCTAAAACTAAGGTAGCATTGAGCATAAACAGAAGTTGTTCTGGTAATCCCTGTAAAAGAATATCATGAATATTACTAAAATTATCATGGAGATTTGGGAAATTATTTAAACCAGATTTTAATTTAATTAGACCCTGAGCTAAGAGGGGAGAAATGGCATTCAAAAAGCCAAAACTCGGATGTCTAGATAAAGTAGAATTAGCTAACAGATTTGTGATATCTGGCGCGTCTAAATTTTCATAAGCTTGCTCAAACTCCCTCAGCCATTCTAAAGGTATTGGTGCGACAGTTTGTCCCAAAATTTGAGCAAATTCAGCTTCTGTCATTCCATCTTGGGCTAATCTTTGAGCAAATAAACCCGCATCAGCAAAGGTTGATTCTGATTTCCATTTTTGCAGTCGTTTTTTGCCTAACTCAACACTATATACTAAATTGTCGGAACTCGCTGCAATTCTTTCTTTTAATGTCCTCGAGCGAAACCAAGCAGCATCTTCAGAGTTAAATTTTTTCATCTTTGCTAGTTTATCAGCGTCTTTAAAAAGTTGTCAGAACCCCACCCCCAACCCTGTTCTTAGTAAGGAGAGAAGTCGTTAGTATTTACACCATCACCCAAATATGATAATAGTTATCATTATCTGAGTGACAGTATAAAGCATATCAGATCAGGGTGTGTCTAAAAGTGAGGATGTGATGTTAAAAGTTTTGTCAGGTTTGCTCTTAGCAGCGCCAATAGTGGCGATTTCTCCCTTGGTGTGGGCTGGTGAAGTTATGGAGAATGACGGTTTTGCACAAGTCACTTCTGTATCTCAGTTATCTGATGTACAACCCACAGATTGGGCTTTTAGTGCTGTACAATCTTTAGTAGAACGTTATGGCTGTATAGCAGGATATCCCAACGGCACATTCCGGGGAAATCGCGCGATGACGCGTTATGAGTTTGCAGCTGGTTTAAATGCTTGTTTAGATCGAGTCAATGAGCTAATTGCTACAGCTACTCTAGATGCAGTACAGCAAGAAGATTTACTGCCTATCCAATGGCTAAAACAGGAATTTAGCGCTGAATTGGCTACTTTGCGGGGACGAGTTGACTCGCTAGAAAGCCGCACCGCCGTTTTAGAAAGTCAGCAGTTTTCCACAACCACAAAGCTTTCGGGTGAAGTGATTTTGGCTCTGACTGATGTTTTAAGTGGAGATAGTGATCCTTTTGGGGTGGGTGTACCGCGCAATAGCACTATCTTAGCTAACAGAGTTCATCTCAAGTTAAGCAGTAGTTTTACTGGACAAGATGAGCTAAAAATTAAACTCCAATCAGGTAGTACTACTCACCCCCAAAGAGCAGGGGGTTTTCGATATGGTGCAGATCCTTTCTTAGCTAACTTTGGATCTAGACAAACCACCCCTGAAGGTTCACAAACATTTAATCACGAATTTCCCGGTGATACTCCGGGTAATGTAGACATCGGGATTGTTAGCTATACGTTTCCGGTAAGTAAGAAATTACGCGCGGCTATATTTGCGAATCGTGGTGAACACGTAGACTATTTATCAAATGTGTTTAGTGCGGTTGGTGATGAAGATGGCGGTTCTGGTTCACTTTCTACTTTTTCTCAATATAGCCCGATTTACCGCATTGGTTCCGTGGGTGCGGGTTTGGGGTTGAATTATGAATTGAGTCCTACGATTAACTTGAGTTTAGGCTATTTAGCTACCAATGCTAATAGTCCAGAAAATTTAACTCCCAGTAGCACCAATGGTACGACAGCCGGAGGCTTGTTTAATGGTCGCTATTCAGCTTTGGCGCAGTTAACTATTGAACCGACACCAAATTTAGCTTTTGGGTTAACTTATGTCAACGCCTACGCCACTGGAACACCCACTTTTCTGAATGATGTGGGGACAATTTCGGCAAATTCTCCCAGTTTAATTTCAGATAATGCGCGACGCACGATAAATGCTTATGGTGTGTCGGGTTTGTGGCGGGTTTCTCCTAAGTTTGCCATTAATAGTTGGTTTATGTATGCTAATCAGGAAGGTAGATCAGCAGGGGCTGATAATGAAAGTGCTGATGTTTTCAGTTATGCGATCGCCTTAGCATTTCCTGATTTGGGTAAAGAAGGTAATTTGGGCGGAATTATTGCCGGTGTCCCCCCTTATGCAACTCGTTCTGGTATCGTTCCCAGTGTGCGACCATTTTTAGGTGGTGCAAGTGATGTAATTAGTACCATTCCTAATCGTGCTACACCGTTGCATCTGGAAGCTTTCTATAAATATAAATTGAATGATCATATATCCATTACACCAGGGGTAATTTGGCTGGTGGCTCCTAACCAAACCAGTAATAATCCTGATGTGGTCATTGGTACAATTCGCACAACCTTCACGTTTTAGTTCAGCTTTTGGCTAATGGGACTGAGAAAATTGGGTAATATAAATTACCTATATTTTGCACCATAAAATGAAAACAGAAAAATCAGTCCAGAAACAATGGGATTTGGGGAAATTTGTTCTGGGAGTATGCACTAAGCCTCTGCTGCTGAGTTTAGGCATAGCAGGATGGAGTCTACCCGCGCAAGCATCGCCGCAACTCCTTTATGAGTTTTTAGAGGTGAATGGCAATTTATCTAGTTGTCTCAACCGTGCCGAAACTGCTGTTAAACGCTCTGGTTTGGTGCGTCAAAATACCAGACAAAATTCGATTAATGCTCAAGGAAGAGATATAACTGCTACTGTCTACTGTCGCCGGATTAATTCTCAGTTATCGGAAGCAGTATTAATGGTGGCTGGGACAAAAAGTGTGTCTGCGGCTAACTTTAATTCTGTATTCAATTCTCTGGTCACAAACATAGGTGAGTCTCCTATTAGTCAGCCGCCGCAGTCTAGTGCAACCGTTATCAGTGATGCTGCTTTTGGGCAACTGATGAATGGTTTGAATAGTAACTGGTCTAAACCAGTTGAGTTCTTAGCTCAGGCAGTTCCTTACAACTACTTTACAGCAGCCCAAGCTACTGAGATTGTCAAGGCAATAAAATTTTCGAGAAATAAGGTACCGGTGGCAGTGATGCTATATCCCCAAGTTGTGGATCGTGGTAACTGGTTTGTGGTCGAGCAGGCTTTTATTTTCGATAGTGAGCGTCAGGAATTGCGCCGTCAGATTGCTGATTTATCAAATAAATAATTGGCGATAATGGCAGAAATATAAACTAGAATCTATCCCCCAGATGCACTGGGGGTTGAAAGTATGAGGTTTTGCGGCGCGTAAATTCATAAAACCATTAAAATATAAAAAACTGAATTTGAGCAAAGTGAATCAAAACCGTGACTGAAAACGGAACCAAGCGACAAATCAGCAAGAATACAACATATTATGCCTTGCTAGGACTGCATCCCTCAGCGTCGGTGATTGATATTCGTCGGGCTTATTGGGAATTGAGTAAACTCTATCACCCAGATACCACAGAGTTACCTGCTACAGTTGCGACTACCAAATTTCAGCAAATTAATGAGGCTTACGCCACTCTCAGCAGTCCAGAAAAGCGTTTAAGTTATGATGCCAAAATTGGCTATTCTCGCTTTGGGGTAATTCAAGCACCCACTGATTTAAACCATCCCGTGCGTCAACCCTACGATTACTCCAAATCAATGTATCTAGACGCAAGCGATCGCCCCTTATCCGCCGGCGAAATCTTTGTATTATTTGTGTTAGGCTTAACTCTGGCAGGTTGTATATTAGTAGCGATCGCTGTGGCTGTGATTCGTGGTGAAAGCAACATCCCAACCCAAGTTACCCAACCACAAATTACCCATATTTCTCAAGTCCCCACCCCTGGACAAATTAAGATTATTGAATTTTGAGTTGTTTTTTTTATTTTCTATGCTTACTCCCGACACACCTTTATATAGTCATCCTTTACCACAAATTGAGAAGTGGTTAAAAGACCAAGGCTGTAAACAAGACGAAAATGAGTTACATTGTTGGCGTGTACAGCGACCAGATTGGCAAGCTGAACTGTGGCTTGATGTTGAGCAAATTACAGTTAGATATATTAAATCTGGGGAAAATCAGCAAAATATTCAACGCTCGTTTAAATATTCTCTCAGTCGGGAAGATATAGAACAGGCTGTTTTTTCGGGACCCTAAAAATGTACTGATTAATAATCAAATTTATATTGTGATGATTTTTGCAGGGAAACGTCCCCATAATTTAGGTATTACTAACGGCAAATTAGCATCTTGTCCCAATTCACCCAACTGTGTTTCTAGTCAAGATACAGATCCAGAACATATCATTTCGCCACTAACTTTTACAACTAATCTCCAGTCAGCAATGACTGAACTTAAACAAATTATTCAATCATTACCAAGAACTAAAATAATTACTGAAACAGAAGATTATTTATATGCCGAATTTAAAAGTGCTTTCATGGGATTTGTCGATGATGTCGAATTTTATCTAGACCATCAAGCAAATGTTATCCAGGTGCGTTCAGCCTCACGCTTAGGTTACGGTGATTTAGGTGTTAATCGTCAAAGAATAGCAACAATTCGAGCTAAATTCAAGTAATTTGCTTGTCTATTTTTAGGTAATTGGTAATGAGTTCTGTCAATTACCCATTCTCAATTACCTTGAATATTGCCAAAGCACGAAGTATTTAGGAATTGCTGCTGATACCTAGACTAACTACATCCTGGATATGAGCATTTTTAGCAGATTGTTCTTGAAAAATTTGCTGATAAACAGCCTCATAACCATCAGTCATGCGTTGCAAACTAAAGTAATTATTGACATATTCTCGGCAAACATAGCGGTTTATCTGGGTTATATTCTCCAGAGCAGGAATAAAATCTGCAACATCATTACACAGAAAACCAGTTTTTCCGTGTTTAATTATCTCAGCAGTAGACCCTAGTTTCATTGCAATCACGGGTGTACCTGCTGCCATTGATTCTACCATAACTAAGCCAAAAGGCTCACGCCAAGTAATGGGGAAAAGAGTTGCTACAGCACCTCCCATCAGGGCATTTTTTTGAATATGATTCGCTTCTCCCAGATATTCAATTTGCTGGCCATCAATGTGGGGCTTGACTTCTTGCTCAAAGTATTCTCGGTCAACCACATCTACTTTTCCGGCAATTTTTAAATGATAACCTGTTTGTTTAGCAATGGCGATCGCTAGATGTGTGCCTTTCTCTGGAGATATCCGCCCTAAAAATGCCAAATAGGGAGAATTGTCTGGTTGGGGATGAAATTTATAACTGCTAACATCAATGCCATTGTAAACCGTTGAGACATAATTTAAACCTAACCTCAGTTCCCTCTGAGCATTGGAAATACTCACAAAAGGTTGATGTTTAGCAAATTGAAACATTTTTTCGTTATCAGGAGTAAAAACACCATGTAAAGTGTGAACCGTAGGTATTTTAATCAGGTTGGCATAGGGTAATGCCGCACAACACACATGAGAATGAATAATGTCAAATTCCTCGGCTCGTTCATAGACAAAACCTAGTTGTAACATTTCATATATGTTATGTTCCTTCACATCTGGATCAAGTCTTAAGGCACGGGGATGCACTGATACTAGCTTTGCCAAACTAATAGAATCTCCTGAAGCAAATAGCGTCACTTCATGTCCCCGTCGCACTAATTCATCAGTTAGTAATCCTACAACTAACTCTATGCCCCCATAGGCTGGAGGTGGTACTCTCTCGAATAATGGGGCAATCTGAGCAATTCGCATCACACAACTCCTAGAAAATAAGCTTAAAATGAGATATTTGTTTGCTGTTTCACCAAGTGCTTGTAAATGATTTAATTAGCACTTTGAAATTAAAAACAATACCAATTCAATAAACAATTTCATTCAAATTATATTGCCAATCTCCTATATTTGCTTTCTACCTTAGTAGGGAAATATTGCTTGTGCTAGAAAATCTCCTCAATTATAAATAATTAAAAAATCAGCCAATCTAATTTTTACGATTTTCTCGAAAATGTTTCTTGAATTGGGCTATTTTTTCGCAAAATCCAATTTTTTGAAACAAGTTTTGCGGATGTTTTAGCTGGGCTATTATTTTTATTCGTCTCACCCCATAGCAAGAGGCCTATAAAAGATATTCCTCTTCAGACAGAGTATTTCAATTCCTTAAACTAGTATTGACGATGTAAACTTTTTGTGTTATACAAAACACATTCATTAGACAAAATCACACATAAAATCAACGTGCATATTTCTCCATCACAAAAACCGCGTGTCTCCTGGCAGGCGGTTTTCACAGTAATTTTATCTGTATTTATGTATTTGCCTATACTGGTGCTGGGCTTTTATAGCTTCAACCAGTCACCCTACAGCGCCACTTGGCAAGGTTTCACCCTCGATTGGTACTACAAATTATTCAGCGACGAACGAATTTTATCAGCTTTGCAAAATAGTTTAATAGTGGCTTTTTGTGCCGTGGGTATTTCGGCGGTATTGGGAACCTTAATGGCAGTAGGATTGGCACGTTATCAGTTTTTGGGTAAGAGTTTATATCGTGGTATTTCCTACCTCCCGTTAATTATTCCAGATATTGCGATCGCAGTAGCTACTTTAGTTTTTCTAGCAGCCTTTGCCATCCCCTTAAGTTTCTGGACAATTATTGCTGCTCATATAGTCTTTTGTCTAGCTTATATCGCAGTTGTGGTTTCTTCAAGACTGACCAATTTAGACCCCCACTTAGAAGAAGCAGCACTAGATTTAGGGGCTACACCAATACAAGCATTTATCAAAGTATTACTACCTCAATTAATGCCTGGTATTATAGCTGGCTGCCTCCTAGCTTTTGTCTTAAGTTTAGATGACTTTCTCATTGCTAGTTTTACATCTGGTAGCGGTTCTAACACCCTACCAATAGAAATTTTTAGTCGCATTAGAATAGGAGTTCAGCCAGATATGAATGCTCTGAGTGTTCTCCTGATTACAGTATCTGCAATTGTGGCCTTTATAGCAGAATTAATTCGTGCTTCTGATCACAATAAATAAGCTGTATTATGTGCAAAATTAACAACAGGTCAATACTCTTGACAAGTTCAAGAGTTTCACAATATTATTTTGGTTGTGATCAAAATATATAATCTCAGAAGTCCTCGTATTTAAATAGTATCTAGAACAAAAAAATAAATTAGATTTCTGCATTTGTATTCCTTCCTACTAGTATATATGCAGGTGATTTTTGTTCAGGTTTATTTGTATATATATGTATTCTGAATTTGATATTATTGGGGCTAAGTTTGGATAAGATGCTATTTCCTCCTCATTATGCAAATTTGCCAAAATCCCAATTGCTCGAATCCATTCAACCCTGAAGGAAATATGTTTTGCATGAGTTGTGGACAAAACAACTTTGGCAAATACCTGAGAAACCGCTATCGCGTATTGAGGCTTTTAGGTGAAGGTGGATTTAGTAGAACTTATGCGACTGAAGACGCAGATAGACTGAATGCGCCTTGTGTGATTAAACAATTTTTTCCTCAAGTTCAAGGAACAATCCAAAGAAACAAAGCAGCAGAATTTTTCAGAGAAGAGGCATTTAGATTATATGAACTGGGAGAAAATCATACCCAAATTCCCAGATTATTAGCTTATTTTGAACAAGGTTCTAGCTTGTATCTTGTTCAAGAATTTATCGAAGGGAAAACTCTTTTACAAGAAGTTCAGAAACAAGCTTTTACTGAAAAGCAAATTTATCAACTTTTAACTGACTTATTACCAGTTCTGCAATTTGTTCATGGGGCTAAAGTTATTCATCGAGATATCAAACCAGAAAACATCATTCGCCGTGACAGTGACGGTAAACCAGTATTAATTGACTTCGGTGGTGCTAAACAGGTAACACAAACAACTTTAGCTAGACAAGCTACGGTTATTTATACCATTGGTTATGCACCATCTGAACAAATGGCAGGATTTCCTTGCCATGGTAGTGATTTATATGCTTTGGGTGTAACTTGTGTACGTCTATTAACACAATGTTTACCATTACAAAATGCTTATGGAGAAATTAATGATCCTCTTTATGATGCCATGAATGGTAATTGGTTATGGCAAAAAGAATTAGAGAAAAAAGGCATTACTATCAGCGATGAATTAAGCCAAATTTTAAATAAATTATTAAAACATTTAGCTAGTGAAAGATATCAAACAGCAGCAGAAGTTATTAATGATTTAAAATCTATCAATGAAACGCAACTTGAACTCGAAAATACTGAATTTTCCTTACCGAAATTAATTAGATTACCACCGTTACCAAAGAAAGTGAAACCTCCATTACCTCCCTTAGAAACTTTTAAATTTGAAGTAGTTACAGTAGATACAGCAGGTAGAGTAGTTAACCGCGATTACCCTACAGCCAAATTTTTTGCCGAAAAATTGAGCCAAACCGTAACACTCGAAATGGTGTCAATTCCCGGCGGTAGTTTCATGATGGGTTCGCCAGAGTTTGAAGGAGAAGCTGACGAACGTCCCCAACACAAAGTGATTCTGCAACCATTTTTTATGGGTAAATATCCCATAACTCAAGCTCAATGGAAAGCTGTAGCCGCTTTACCTGAAGTCAAACAACGGTTAAATACTCATCCCTCTAAATTTAAAGGTTCTAACCTGCCCGTAGAAAGTGTATCTTGGGATGAAGCTGTGGAATTTTGCGCCAGACTCTCGGCAAAAACCGGACGTGAATATCGTTTACCCAGCGAATCTGAATGGGAATATGCTTGTCGGGCCAGCACTACGACATCCTTCCACTTTGGTGAAATGATTAGCACCGATTTGGTTAATTGTAGCCGTAAACAAACAACCGATGTTGGTAGTTTTAAGATTGCCAACGCCTTCGGATTATATGATATGCACGGGCTGGTGTGGGAATGGTGTGCTGATACTTGGCACAATAATTATCTGGATGCACCTTCAGATGGTAGCGCCTGGGAAATTGATGGTGAATTGTATCGTCGGCTATTACGTGGCGGTTCTTGGCGTTATAGTGCAGAACTTTGTCGCAGCGCTAGTCGTAGTTGGGATGAGTCTGATGGTGGTTTGAGAAATCCAGGTTTTCGGGTGGTATTTTCCGCAGTTTCTTAGCTAGTTTTCACTCGTTCTAAATTGTTTAAGTCAGTTGGCGAGAATAAAGCTCACTATGTAAAGTAATGTAAAAACATAGTAATTTAGCTCGTAGTAAGGGCTTTAGTCCTGACTACAAACTTTTAATTATTTACAATGACTTACTTAGCAAAAGTTAGGGCATTAACACCAAGTGTTGGTGTTTTGTGGCAGTTGCTGTTTTATTGTAGAAACTGTGGTAGTGGTAAGTTAATAGGGAATATGTTGACAAAACGCAAAAATCGCAGTATTGCGGCAATTTTAGCTTTATCTGGGACGCTGACTATTTCTGGGTTACATAAGTTTTATTTGGGGCAACCTTTGTGGGGTGTGTTGTATGTGTTGCTTTCTTGGACACCTATTCCCAAGGTAGCCAGTGCAATTGAAGGAGTTTGGTATTTAGCGCAAGATGAAGCAGCTTTTGATCGTCATTTTAATTTGGGGAAGTCAGCAGTCAAGAACTCACAGCAAACTGGTAATCAGGTGGAGTCCATCGCCAAGGCTGTGCGTGAGTTAGATACTCTGCGCCAAGATGGACTGATTTCTGAGTATGAATTTGAGCAAAAACGCCGCCAGCTGCTAGACCAAATTTCTTGAGGTCAGCAAAAAATATGAACTGGCTACCTTTAAACCCCAAGTTACAAAAACTCCGCGCCAAACTCCTGAATGATCCTTATTATCGATTACAGTCTGGGGAGGAAATTCAGCTGGCGGTCAAGTTGGGGATGCGGATTGATGCGAATCAGGCGACTGTCGATGATTGGTTACGGCTACCTGGTTTGTCAATTCACCAAGCGCGATCGCTTGTGGAACTTTCCCAATCTGGTGTTAAATTTTACTGTATTGAAGATGTAGCGGCTGCTTTAGCTATACCCACACAACGATTAGAACCGTTAAAGCCGTTACTAAATTTTATTTATTATGACAATGAATCTTTAGATCATCCGACTCAATTAGTTAACCCGAATACGGCGACGGTTGAGCAATTAGTTACAATTCCTTTTATGGATGTGTCTCTGGCGGAAGCTGTTGTGCAAAATCGGCTATCAGCTGGAATTTACCGGAACTTAGCCGATTTTCAGCGACGGTTGGATCTACCTGGTGAGGCGATCGCCCAGCTGATGTATTTTTTACGCTTTTAATCCAATACACCAACCTCACCAAGAAGAGGGGAAAATTGGACTTTAAATAAAGCCTATACGATCAGGAGGCCAAAAGCGAAATGCTGCCCGACCAATGATATTTTGTCTCGGTAAAAACCCCCAGTAACGAGAATCATTACTATCATTGCGGTTATCTCCCATGACAAAAAATTTCTCTTCTGGGATTTGGACTGCGGGAAATGGTTGATTGGGAGGTTCAGCAATGTAGTTTTCTTCTAAGGCTTCGCCGTTAAGGTAAACTTTACCGTCAGTCACCTTGAGTATTTTACCAGGAATACCAATGACGCGCTTAATAAAGGCTTGGTCTACTGGATATCCCCGGCGTTGGAGTTCTGCGGGAGGCTGAAAAACGATAATATCTCCAGTTGTGGGCGGGTGAAAACGGTAAGAGACTTTTTCTACCACTAAGCGATCGCCTGTGTGTAAAGTCGGTAACATTGAATCTGATGGGATATAGCGGGGTTCGGCGATAAATGTTCTAATCAGGATGGCCAAACATAAGGCGATCGCAATCAAAGTCAGATTTTCTTGCCAACTACTCCATCCTTTCGATGACGTAGCCGCTAGTTTTGCATCACTTTCGTGAGGGGTCATAAAGATTTCAGCCAGTTCAAAAAGTGGGACGAATACCTTGATTATTTTGACGCTAAAGGTATGCTGGTGACATTCTCTCCCATGCAAAGGGTGAATATTTGCTTTGTTTACTTATTTTTGAACATAACAAACATTATCTGTCTCTATAAATTCTAAAACTTTTCTGTAAATTAAAGCGTCTATTAATTTGTGGATTAGTACCGCCGTGAAGTCAAACATCAAAAGGCTTGGATTTGGGGATTTTGAACTTTTGGAAATGGTCTGCCTATTTATGCTGTGCTGTACTAGCATAGTGCCGATACTTCTAGTTTGAAACAGAAATAAATCTGAGTAATTGTTAGCATTTTTGAATTGGTAAGAATCAGATGATGACTATGAAATCTACGTTCTGGCGTTTTTCCTCCACTGTACTGACCACATTTTGCTTGTTAGGGTTGACAGGTGCTTCAGCTGTTGATGGTAAAAATCAGGATGTAGAACTGAGAATTGGGATTATACAAAGATTTGGCAAGAATCCCCAAGTCAAGTTGCAACTCGAACCCACATCAGGCGATCGCTTACAGCTAAAATTTACAACAGATAATCAGCAAAAAACCTTAGTCACCCAAAACCCCGTTAAGCTAGAAACCGTCATGGAAGCCTTACCCCAACTTGAGGTAGAGGAGGTAGTGGTTTTAGGTACATATCGTACCTTTGAAACGGCGGAAGACAGCGCCAAAAATTGGCGTTCTCAGGGAATAGAGGTAGAAGTAGCCCAACCAGAACGCTGGCAAGTTTGGGCAAAACGGGATGTTTACAATACTCCCTTACTGCGGCGCTTGCTATTTGATGGCGTACAAGCGGCTGGAAAGAACATGGCGTATATCAATACAAAAATTTTGTCAGAAGTACCGCGAGTTACTTGGGAAGTCAATGGTAAGCGTTATAGCCCCAATAATTTAAAAATTAGTACAAACAAAAACTTAATTCGAGTCAAGGAAGGCGAAAAACTGGAAAATAATCGTCTGTATCCAGGACGGATGACTTTACAACCCAATGCCTATGGTACATATACTTTAGTGAATGAAGTACCTTTAGAAAGCTATTTAAGGGGGGTTGTACCTCACGAAATTGGCACAACTGCACCCACCGCAGCAATAGAAGCCCAAGCAATTATCGCCCGGACTTATGCTTTAAGGAATTTGCGGAGGTTTGTAACTGATAACTATCAATTGTGTGCTGATACTCACTGCCAAGTTTATTACGGTTTAAGTGGCACAGCAGCTAGTACCGATCAAGCGATCGCTGCAACTAGAGGGATGGTTTTAACTTATGATAATCAGCTAGTAGATGCTCTATACTCTTCCACTACTGGCGGTGTGACTGCCTACTTTAGTGATGTTTGGAATGGTGAAGATCGTCCCTATTTACGCCCAGTAGTCGATGCTGCTACTAACTTTTGGAACTTATCTGAGCAGAGTTTAGCAGATGAAACCAACTTTCGGAAATTCATTAACCGCCGAGAAGGATTTAACGAAAGTGCCTGGAATACCTTTCGTTGGAATCGAGAAACTCCCATTGCTGATATTAATCAGCTTTTACAAAGATTTCTGGAAATCAAAAATAGCCCCTACGCCAAATTTAACACCGTTGAGGCTATGTCTGTAGTCAAGCGTAGCAAAAGCGGACGAATTCTGGAACTGGCAGTCAAGACAGATATCGGCGTTTTTACTCTAGAGAAAGACGAAATTCGCAGTGCCTTTGCCGCCCCTAGAAGTACACTGTTTTATATAGAAGCCCTCAACAAAGGGACACCAGATTTGTGGGGATATGCTTTTATTGGTGGTGGATTTGGGCATGGAGTTGGCTTAAGTCAAACAGGGGCGCAAAACTTAGCTAAACTCGGTTGGTCAAATTCTCAAATTCTGCAATTTTATTATCCCGGTACTCAACTTCAAAGTCTGAGTAACGAGATCAAGTTTTAGCAGCACTTAATACTCCTGTCCAGGCGGGTTGAATCAGGATTTCGACGAACCACAGATTCACGACTTAAACCCGCCCCTACCCACTCAACACTCAACACTCAGCACTCAACACTCAACACTCAACACTCAACACTCAGCACTCAGCACTCAGCACTCAGCACTCAGCACTCAGCACTCAAAAACCGGGTTTTTGCAAATTGACACGGGGAAATTTTGGTCTTCCCAGGGACAAAAACCCGGTATCTTAACTCAAGCAGAGGCATAAGGTTTTACACCCCTGCTACATCAGTGTTAACTCTTGCAAAAAAGAGATTGTTGATTCAGATAATAAACTCTTAGTAGAGTTCTTCTTCTCTGTGAGTCTCGATTGTACAGTCAGAAGTTGGGTAAGCAACACAAGTCAGTACATATCCGCCTCCAATCTGGTCATCGTCTAAAAATGACTGGTCAGATTGGTCAACAGTACCTGCCTGAATTTTACCTGCACAGGTTGAGCAAGCACCAGCACGGCAAGAGAAGGGCAAGTCAAGACCAGCTTCTTCAGCCGCATCAAGAATATAGGTATCGTCGTCACAATCAATAACTTGATTTAAGCCTTCAGCTTCATTAATTAAAGTGACTTTGAAAGTAGCCATTAAGTAATCCTCTCTTGTTCAAACGGCAGTATAAGTTATCCTGAAGCAAGGCATAGGGCTTTCTTGATCAGATTAGCCACTAGATTTAAATTGCTTCAATTCTGATACTACGGGAAAAATTAAAGGTTTTAACTGGAAAACGGCCGCGATTAGTAATGAAGTTGAGTTAGTAAATAATCATAAGTTTATTTTATGTATTAAATGCCTTGTGTATAAACCTAGAATTTCGCATACTCTAAGCGTGGAATGTCAAAAACAGAACTTACGAAGATCATGTATAATTCAGAGGGAGCTTTGGAAACAGCAGCAGTGCGTGTAGGTTTGATTGGGACTGGATATGCGGCAAAATTAAGGGCTGAGGCGTTGCTTGGTGATCAGCGCACAAACCTGGTAGCGATCGCTGGTCATCAGCCAGAAAACACAGCCGCATTTGCTCAACAATACCAGACAGAAGCGCTAACTTCCTGGGAAAAATTAGTAGAGCGCGAAGATATTGACTTGGTGGTGATTTCCACAATTAACCGCGATCATGGGGCGATCGCTCGTGCCGCACTTTTACAAGACAAACACGTAATTGTCGAATATCCCTTGTCTGTAGATGTTACAGAAGCTGAGGAATTAATTGCCTTAGCCAAGTCCCAAAATAAACTGTTACACGTAGAACACATCGAACTCTTGGGTGGATTACATCAAGCCTTGAAACAGAACATCGAACAAGTCGGTGATATTTTTTATGTTCGTTATAGCACCATTAATCCTCAGCATCCTGCCCCCCGGAAGTGGACTTATAATCATAAACTTTTTGGTTTTCCTTTAATTGGGGCGCTGTCGCGATTACATCGTCTCACCGATTTATTTGGTAAAGTTTTTTCAGTCAACTGTCATCAAAGATATTGGGAAATAGAAGAAGATTACTATCAAACTTGTTTTTGCATCAGTCAATTGTGCTTTGATAATGGACTGTTAGCACAAGTAGTTTATGGCAAAGGCGAAACCCTGTGGCAACCAGAACGTAAATTTGAAGTGCATGGCGAAAAGGGTGGTTTAATTTTTGATAGCAATGCCGGAGTGTTAATCCAATCTGGAGAAACAACACCAATAGAGGTTGGTACTCGTCGGGGTTTATTTGCTAAAGATACAACAATGGTGTTAGATCATCTTTTTCATGGCACTCCTTTGTACGTCACCCCAGAGGCAAGTGTATATACCCTCAAGGTTGCTGATGCCGTCCGAAGAGCTGCACAGACGGGTTTAACTATATTTATGAGCGATACTGCTGCCGGAAGTTTATGAAAACCGAACCAATTGTCATTTTATCCACACGAGAACTTGAAAAAATGCGTCAAGCAGGACGCTTGGCAGGACAACTTTTACAACACCTGGAACCAATGGTAAAGCCGGGAGTGACAACACTCCAACTTAATGATGAAGCCGAACGTTGGACACAAGCGCACGGAGCCAAAAGCGCACCTCTGGGTTATAAAGGCTATCCCAAATCAATTTGTACCAGTGTAAATGAGGTAGTCTGTCATGGTATTCCTAACGCCAAGCAGATTCTCAAAGACGGGGACATAATTAATATTGATGTTACCTTGATTGTTGATGGCTACCACGGTGATACATCCAAGATGTTTTTAGTTGGTAGTCCTTCCCCAAAAGCCCAGAAATTGGTAGAAGTAACTGAAGAATGTCGCCGCCGGGGGATTGCAGAAGTTAAGCCAGGTGCAAAAATTGGCGATATTGGTGCAGCCATTCAAGAATATGCCGAGGCGCAAGGTTTTTCTGTGGTCAGAGACTTTGTAGGACACGGCATCAGCAATGTTTTCCACACTGCGCCCGATATACCCCATTATGGTACACGGGGTAAAGGCAAACGTCTTAGACCAGGAATGGTGTTCACTATCGAGCCAATGATTAATGTGGGTACGTGGGAAGTTGAAGTTCTGGCTGATGGTTGGACAGCTGTGACACGCGATCGCCAATTGTCGGCACAATGTGAACATACTTTAGCTGTCACGGAAACAGGGGTAGAAATCTTAACCCTTGCTGATTAAAGAATCTGTACATTCAGCTAAGAAATTTCCCAGGAATAAAATCCCCAATTTGTAGGGTGGGTTAGGACGATAGTCCGTAACCCACCACTATCCCTGAAATTTATTCAGGCTTAAATTGATTTCTGCAAGACTATTCAAAGTATTCAACCGGATTTGATATCACACTATGTTTGACATTGGTTCTTATTTCGATTATTCTAGAAATATGAAAAATCTCAATCAAAAAGACACAGCGCAGTATGCAGACATTTTTGCCGCACTGGGGTCAGAATCTCGATTGGAAATTATGCGATTAATGTTTGCAACTTACCCAGAGGGGATGACAGTAGGAGAGATTCAGGAAAAGCTGAAAATTCCGAACTCAACGCTATCACACCATTTAGAAAAGTTGCGAAATGAGGGATTAGTGACTTGCCAAAAAGATAAACAATTTCTCTGGTATTCAGCGAATGCCCAGACAATGGAGGATTTGTTGTCATTTTTGACTACAGGCAAAACCAAGAGCGATCGCATCCCGGAATCATTTGATAATACATTCACACAGGAAGGATTTATGATTGAAAATTTTTTTGCGTCTATTTTTGAGAGACTTTTTGGCTTGATATCTGAGAGATTCCATCTCAAAGGGTTTGAGAGATTTACCGCCAAAGCGATCGCAGTTATTAGTACAGCTCAAAGTGAATCCCGCCGCTTAAGTCACAACTACATTGGCACAGAGCAAATTTTGTTGGGATTAGTCAGAGAAGGTAGTAATGCTGCCGAGATTCTCAACTCTATGGGAGTAAATTTAGAAAATGCTCAAATAGAAGTAGAAAAAATTATTGGTAGAGGTAACAAACTTACACCTGTAGATATTCCCTTTACTCCCAGAGCCAAGCAGGTTTTGGAACTATCGGTTGCAGAATCTCAAAAACTTGGTCACAACTACATTGGTACAGAGCATCTGCTGTTGGGTATTCTCCGTGAAGGTGCAAAAAGTATAGGACAGGGAGTAGCAATTAAGGTTTTGCAAAATCTGCGAGTAGACTTAGTTTCTTTAGAACAGCGACTACAAGCAGCTTTGAGTTAACGTGAATTTAACATCATCTAGATCCTCATCATCTCCCCAATTCACAACAAAAAGAACACTGGCGGTAAAGAAATAATGACACAGGTAAAAGCAATCACAGAAGCAATTACCAGCTTGAGTGAAGTACATACTCGCTTTGGCTTAACTCGTATTGAGTCAGAGCAATTTTTCCCAGAGTGGTCTAGTGAATTACCCCAAATTACCGAAACAGAAACAGCCTCCCTAGATGTACTACGCCGGAGATATCTGTACCATCGTGGCGAAGGTAATTTGTTGGAGGGAACAGTGATGTTACTGATGGTGTCGCCTTTACTTGCACTGTCTGGATTTTACGACCCTCCTTTTAGGATGAAAGCAGAATCATCCGTAGATTTGGTACTAGATGATGGTGAGGAAGTGCTGCGTGGTCGAATTGATGTTTTAATACTACAAAATCAGTTGTGGGTGATGGTATTAGAGTGCAAAAAAACCACACTTTCGGTTTGGTCAGCTCTACCGCAGGCCTTAGCTTATCTAATGGCTAACCCCCAACCTGATAAACCTGTGTTTGGTATGGTAACAAACGGGGACGACGTTCTATTTATCAAAGTAAAGCGAGAAGTAGAAACACCACAATATGACTTGTCACGGGTCTTTGCTTTGTTTACATCTGCCAAAGAACTGTACAACATTTTGCAAATTCTCAAGCGTATTGGTCAAACAATCTGTGATACTGATTTACCGTAATCTGCTTTCATTCAGGGGGGAAAACTTTGCACCAGTAACACAATTTTTTTCCCTCATCTTCCCAATTTATTCTCAATACCTTCACAACCGCCGGGAATAGTGGCGCGAGTTTTTTCACCACCCCAAGCACAACAGTAATGACGAGTCATCTCAGGTAGACGCTGGACGTTGGTAAAATCGGCATTTTCCACCACAGCCCCAGTGTGTTCACCAGTTTGGTAGTTTGGTGGTTCGGTGCGACTGCGGGGTGATGCTTTTTCTAGTGAACCATAGAAGAAACGAGTTCCATTTAAATCAGCACCACTGAGATTAGCACCGTATAAGATAGTGCGGGCGAGATTAGCTTTGACTAAATCACAATTGCTGAGATTACCGCGCACCAGATTAGCTTCACTCAAATCAGTCCAACGTAAATCGTTACTAGAAAGGTCTGCTGCGGCTAACATCACGCCTAAGTCGATGACGCGGACACCTTCTAAGCGGTCTTCCGCGTAACCACCCATACCGTCAAGAATGGCTCTACCTAAGCGGCGATCGCGTTTTAAGGGAGTCAGCAATTTGGAACGAGAAAGAAAACGGATAATTTTCGCTTTCCCACTGCCATCTACACTACTAAATATAGCTGCGGTACGTCCTTCTGCGATCGCTCTTTCTTGTGGCCAATCTTCTAATAATCCTTCTTCATCTAATACTAAATCTGAAATCCCCTGGAAATAGGAATCTATGGTTTGCTGCTGAGTAATAATATTTTGCTGAACTGTGAGCAGGTTTTGCTGAATTGTCAAGTCTTTGGAAATCACATATTGTCGCCATGCGACATAAACGGCAACAATGGCAATGGAAATTTGCCCCAAGGCTCCAAACCATTCTGCTAAAGTACCAGAAGCTTCCCAGCCAATTTGCTTGAGCCATATCTGCAAGCGATCGCCTAATCCCGTAAATTTCAATAAGCCGATCATCCCTACAACTAGACCAACAAAGGCGATAAACAGCGTCCTATCTTGGGCATAAAACCACTTTTTTACCACATATTGCCACCAAGGTAACAACATCGTCAGGGATAAAACTAAAGTGATCGCTGTTCCTAAGATGCCAATAATCCAGTTATTGATTACCAGTCCGACAAAAGTGATGGCGATCGCTATGAGAGTTAATAGTAATGCCCTGGGCTTGACTGTGAATTGACTAATAGTGTAATGCTTTATATTTGAATGGGCTTGTTGCCAAGCATTTGTATTTTGCGGCGATTGCAAAGACGCAATTTTTGTTAAAGATTCTTTTGTGGCTAGTGCTTCTGGGGTTAAGTGATTTTTCTCTATCCCACTGTCAAAATCATCTGCGGGTAAAGGTTCTGGATTTGGTGGATGGGGGGAGTTAGATTCAGTCATTATGCTTACTATTTTGACCCAACAGGCTGAGATTTGTTGTCTGGCAAATTCATATCAGGTTGACATCAAATTTTGTTGTCAAGTCCCTACCGCAATGTATTTGAGTTCAACTTCAAAAAATTATATTTCGTTTACCTAATAATTATGTTTAGGTTATTTAGTAAATTAATTTACCATATAAGAAAAACTTAATTAAAAAATCAAGCCTTTTTTGATAATATTAGGAAACTTCAAGATATTTGAAGATTGTTTGATGAATTGTGTAGGTAGAGCATGGTTTTTTGGCGTTGCTTAATTGTCTCCAGTGTAATTAGTTTTTTTACGGTTGGCTGTGGTGATGGTACAGGAACATCAACGAAATATGCTACGCAAGTAGTACAAGAAATTAATGTTGCCCAGCTACTGACAGAAGCTAAGGCTACCCAAAAAGGGCAAAATTTATTTGATCAAGCTAATAGTTTACTAGATACGCAACGCTACCAAGATGCTGTTCAAGTCTATGATCAGGCGATCGCGGTTCAGCCGCATAATCCTGACACTTGGATAAATCGTGGCAATGCGCTGATATCATTGCAGCTGTACCAAGAAGCATTAGCATCTTATGATCAGGCGATCGCACTGCAACCGGATAAAGACGAAGCTTGGTATAACCGGGGTAATGCCTTAACAGCATTGAATAAACACTTAGAAGCATTAGAATCTTATGATAGAGCGATCGCCCTCCAGCCAAACAAGCATGAAGCCTGGATTAACCGAGGAATTGTCCTGACAAAACTGCAAAAATACTCAGAAGCATTAGTATCTTATAATCAGGCGATCGCAATTCAGCCCGACAAGCATCAAGCCTATTATAATAAAGCCTGTGCTTATGCCTTACAGGAAAATATTGATTTAGCAATTGAGAATCTGCAAAAAGCCATAGCACTGATTCCTGGGAAGTATGAAGAGTTAGCAAAAAGTGACCCAGATTTTGATAAAGTGCGGAATCATGAACAGTTTAAAAAAATAATTCAATAATTATTGTAGAGTGCATCATAACTCCATTAATGAAAAAAATCTTAATCACCGGAGCCAGTGGTTTTTTAGGGTGGCATCTTTGCCAATTAGCAAAACAAGAATGGGAAGTTTATGGTACTTATTGCACCCATTTTATAGAATTACCAGGCATCAAAATACTGCCAGTTAACTTAACAGATTTTTCAGACTTAAAACGCCTCTTCAATGATATTAAACCCAATGCAGTAATTCATACAGCCGCGCGATAGCTACGCTCGCCGAAGGCATCGCAACCGAACTATTGTCAAACTCATCCCCAAGAAACCCAGACAATTAATGTCACAGCATCCTGTAACATTGCCGGACTTTGTGCAGATTACGCCATCCCTTGCGCCTTCACATCAACAGACCTAGTATTTGATGGTTTAAAAGCACCCTATAGCGAAACAGATTCTGTGTCTCCTGTCAATACTTACGGCGAACAAAAAGTCATGGCTGAAACAGGAATGTTAGAACGATATCCCATGACAGCAATATGTCGAATGCCCTTAATGTTTGGTAGAGAAACACCCACAGCCAAAAGCTTTATCCAACCATTTATCCAAACCTTAAAAGAAGGCAAAGAATTAAAATTATTCAGCGATGAATTTCGCACCCCAGCCAGTGGAATCACAGCCGCCAAAGGCATTTTATTAGCATTAGAAAAAATCAACAGCTACATTCATCTAGGAGGAAAAGAGCGAATCTCACGCTACGATTTCGGAAAACTACTAGTTGAAGTATTCCAACTCCCACAAACCGCACTTAAAAGTTGCCAACAGCAAGACGTACAAATGGCAGCACCCAGACCAAAAGACGTATCCTTAGATAGTACCAAAGCCTTTGCATTAGGGTATCAACCCCTACCCATAAAAACAGAACTAGAACAAATACAAAAAATATAGTTCATCCTCTGCGTCCTCTGCGTCTCTGCGGTTCGATAAAAAAAACACCCCTCGCCTTGACAAAGAGAGGGGTTAGGGGTTAATTTCTTAATTAAATCAGTCCTAAATTACTGATAAGCCTCCATTGGCAGACAAGAACAAACAAAATTGCGATCGCCAAAAGCCGCATCAATCCTCCCTACATTCGGCCAGAACTTATACTCACGCGTCCAGGGTGCAGGATAAGCAGCTTGTTCACGAGAATAGTCATGATTCCATTCACCCAAAATCAAACTTTGGGCAGTATGAGGTGCATTCTTCAAAAGATTATCTTGAATGTCCATCTTCCCAGATTCAATTGCCGAAATTTCTCCCCGAATAGCAATCAAAGCCTCACAGAAACGATCTAACTCTGCTTTCGACTCGCTTTCCGTCGGTTCCACCATAATCGTACCCGCCACAGGCCAAGAAACAGTGGGCGCATGGAAACCATAATCTATTAACCGCTTGGCAATATCATCGATTTCGATACTCGCAGATTTTTTCAGCAACCTTAAATCTAAAATACACTCATGGGCAACTAAATCATTTTTCCCCTTATACAGCACCGGATAATAATCCTTGAGTCTGTGAGCGATGTAATTAGCATTGAGAATTGCCACCTTAGTTGCATGAGTCAAACCCTCAGCCCCCATCATGGCAATGTACATCCAGGAAATCACTAAAATACTAGCACTACCCCAAGGCGCAGCTGCCACAGCCCCAATCTGAGAATGCTGATTTGTGGGTATAACAGGATGTCCAGGAAGGAACGGGACAAGATGTTCCGCCACACCAATTGGCCCCATACCAGGGCCACCACCACCATGAGGAATACAAAAAGTTTTGTGCAGATTTAAATGACAGACATCAGCGCCAATATCACCAGGACGGCAAATACCCACTTGGGCATTCATATTCGCCCCATCCATATAAACTTGTCCACCGTGACCATGCACAACAGCGCAGATTTCCTGAATTCCTTCCTCAAACACACCATGAGTTGAAGGATAAGTCACCATTAAAGCGGCCAGTTGCTGACTGTGTTTTTCCGCCTTCGCTTTTAAATCATCCAGGTCAATATTACCATCGGCATCACAAGCAACAGCAACCACCTTCATCCCACACATCACCGCACTAGCTGGATTCGTTCCATGTGCTGAAGAGGGAATCAAACAGATATTCCGGTGTCCTTCCCCACAAGTTTCGTGATATTGACGAATCACTAAAAGTCCGGTGTATTCCCCTTGAGAACCAGCATTAGGTTGGAGAGAAACACCTGCAAATCCTGTAATTTCTGCCAACCAGGCCTCAAGTTGTTGGAACAGAATTTGATAACCCCGTGTTTGGGATGGTGGCGCAAAAGGATGAATCTTACCAAATTCCTCCCAAGAAACCGGAATCATCTCAGATGTTGCATTCAACTTCATTGTGCATGAACCCAAAGGAATCATCGATGTAGTTAAAGATAAATCCTTGGTTTCTAGCTGATGCAGATAACGCAACAACTCAGTTTCTGAATGATAGCGATTGAATACAGGATGAGTCAGATAGTTACTGGTACGAGGTAAGAGTAGGTGAGAAGATGGGGATAATTCTTCTATAGTAAAGGGTAGATGATCAGTACCTGCGAAAATCTGCCAGAGGTCAATGACATCTTCTGCTGTGGTGGTTTCGTCTAGGGAAATACCCACAGATGTCGCATCAAAAATCCGCAGATTAATATTTCGCCCTTGACAAGCTTCCAGAATACCTTCAAAAGAGTTTGTACCTAATTCCACTCGCAGCGTATCAAAGAAATGTTCAGAACCAATGTTGTAACCCAGTCGCTTCAATCCTGTTGCCAAAGTTACAGTTAACTGGTGAACATTCTCGGCAATATTTCTGATACCATCCGCACCATGATATACAGCGTACATACTTGCCATTACTGCCAATAACACCTGTGCCGTACAGATATTACTCGTAGCTTTTTCGCGGCGAATGTGCTGTTCACGGGTTTGCAAAGCTAGACGTAAAGCGGGTTTACCTTGAGCATCTTTTGATACTCCGACAATTCGCCCCGGAACTTGCCGTTTATACTGTTCTTTCGTTGCGAAGTATGCCGCATGAGGTCCCCCAAACCCCAACGGAATACCGAAGCGCTGGGTACTTCCCACAGCAATATCAGCCCCAAATTCTCCTGGTGGTGTCAGTAAAGCTAAACTTAAGGGGTCTGCTGCTACCGTTACCAATGCACCCTCAGCATGGGCTTTTTCAATAAAAGCGCGGTAGTCATAAATCGTGCCATCACTGGCGGGATATTGCAGAATAGCCCCAAAAATTGGTTCAGTAAAATCATAAGTCTGATGATCACCAATAATGATCTTAATTCCCAAGGGTTTAGCCCTGGTTTGCAACACATCGATAGTTTGGGGATGGCAATCATCAGAAACAAAATAAGCATTTGCCTGATTTTTGCACACACCATAACTAAGACCCATGGCTTCTGCTGCGGCTGTCGCTTCATCCAATAACGAAGCATTGGCAATTTCCAACCCTGTCAGGTCAATAATCATCGTCTGGAAATTCAGCAGCGCTTCCAGTCGCCCTTGGGCAATTTCTGGCTGATAGGGAGTATAGGCTGTATACCAACCAGGATTTTCCAGAATATTGCGTTGAATTACTGGAGGGGTGATGCAGTCGTAATATCCCGTACCGATATATGAACGGCACACCTGATTTTTAGCAGCAATTTGTTTTAATTTTGCCAGTGCAGCATACTCACTTTGCGCTGCTGGTAACTTCAGCGTTTTGTTCAACCTAATACCCTGCGGTACGGTTTTGTCAATGAGGGAGTTCAGATTTTGTAAACCCAAAACCTCAAGCATTTGCTGGATGTCATCAGAGTTAGGGCCAATGTGTCGTTGTACGAAACTACTTGACTTTTGACTCCTTTGACTGATTGGTGAATGGCTGGATTTCGGAATAGTTGGGGAATGTACCACAAGTTGAACTCCAAACGTAACTATTTCATATTTTGCAACAAATACTCCTAACAAGTGGGAGTCACAGATTAATTCATCTAAATTTCATGGCTGATGTTTGAACGTCGTTGTTTGATCAATTGCATAATTTAGTGAAAAGTCAAAATTACTTCTGACCTTTCACTCAGCACTCTTACTCGCCTTCTACCAAGGCGCGATACTCATCGGCTGTTAAAGCATCCAGTACTTCATCCGCATCATTGACACGCACTTTTAAGAACCAAGCTTCGCCATAAGGGTCTTCTGCTACTTCTTCGGGAGATTCAATTAAAGCTTCATTGCGTTCTATGACTGTGCCGGTTACTGGTGAATTCAGGTCTTCAACAGCTTTCACAGATTCAATAGTGCCAAAAGTTTCCCCCTTGGTAACAAGTTCGCCAATGTCTGGTAGTTCCAAAAATACGACATCACCCATTTGGTCTACAGCAAATTCAGTAATGCCAATAGTGCCAATGTCACCATCTAGCCGCACGTATTCATGAGTATCCAGGTATCTAAAATCCTGCGGATATTCAAAAGACATATCAGTGTTCCTTCGGTATCAAAATAGTTAGCGCCCCAAAGTTATCCAAGTTATGGTCGGTAATTAACCATAGTTGAGATTGAGTAACTCAAAACACATTATCAGCTAGTGACACGATTTTTGGAGCGATAAAAAGGACGTTTTACTACAACCCCTGGGTAAGTTCTGCCCCGAATTTCTACAGATAGCTGTTCACCCACCTTTGCAAGAGTCGTGGGAACGTAGGCTAAGGCTATGGGATAACCCAATGTAGGGGATAATGTGCCACTGGTAATTTCTCCCACGACTTCACCTGCTGATAAAATTGGGTAGCCATGACGGGCAATATTACGCCCTGACATTTGTAAGCCGATTAATCGCTTCTGCACTCCATCGGCTTTTTGCTGGG
This sequence comes from Nodularia sp. UHCC 0506, assembly GCF_034931045.1. Lineage (NCBI taxonomy): Bacteria > Bacillati > Cyanobacteriota > Cyanophyceae > Nostocales > Nodulariaceae > Nodularia > Nodularia sp. UHCC 0506. Next base: position 43,374 of record NZ_JAYGHH010000005.1, on the reverse strand, counting down.
CTAAAACTTTTCGCCCGATAAAATCACCTTTGGTATCGAGGTGAACTAGCCAACTCAAACCTGCTTCTAAGGGTGTGGTGGTGTCGTCAATATCTTGTCCATAAAGTGCCATTGCTGCTTCTAGTCGCAGGGTATCTCTAGCACCTAGTCCGCAGGGAGTAACGCCAGCTTGATGGAGTCTTTGCCACAATTCTACTCCCACATCTGGATCTAGCATGACTTCAAAACCATCTTCGCCGGTGTAACCTGTGCGGGCTATAAAGGCAGGTTTACCCAATATTGACGCTTGGAGGTGTCCAAAGGCCTTGATTGGTTGTAAGTCTGATTCTACTAAGGGCTGGAGATATTTAACTGCTTTTGGCCCTTGGATTGCAATTAAAACTTTTTCTGGTGACAGGTCTTGAAATTCCACCTGATTTAAATCAAGTTCTTGCAATAACCATGCTTTATCTTTAGCTGTGGTTGAGGCATTGACAACAATCGCTGCCTGTTGTAAGCCAGTGGTATCTTCACCTTGATAATAAACAATGATGTCGTCAATAATTCCCCCTTGGGGATTTAGCAATACGGTGTATTGCGCTTGACCTGGTTGCAATCGATTCAAGTCTGAAGGTACTAAACGCTGAAGTTGGTCAATGAGGTGTTTACCTTGGAGGGTAAATTTGCCCATGTGGGAAATATCGAACATCCCAGCAGCGTTTCTCACAGCTTCGTGTTCCCGGCTAATACCAGCAAATTGTACAGGCATTTCCCAACCACCAAAGCTGGTAAAGCGGGCTTTGAGTTCTGCACCTAGTTGATATAGGGGGGTTCGCGCTAGGGATTGGGTGATGTCTTGTTGATTAGCCACAGGTATTTTTGCGATCGCACGTCAATATGGTCAATATCTATATATCCTAAGAGATGGTTGATACTTTGACAGGCAAGCGTGTCGCAGGGCGGAAGTCAAAAATCAAAAGTCCAAAGTCAAACAACTTATTTTATGGGCTTTTCATTGACTGGAAATGGTTGGTTTATTTAGACGATTTACAAATCTCTGGCAAATCACAACAGTTGGAGTTAGCTGTAAGGTTTAATAGTGAATAGTGCAATTGTTGAGATTTGTTAACAAAAGATTATGAAGTATTGGCAACTACTGGCTAGCTGTGTTTTAGCTATGGTTCTGTTTTTGTTTCCCCCATTGGCACAAGCTGCTAGTTCTTCTAGCGTTAACAGTTATATGAGTGAGGAAGGTGAGGTAAAGGATTACTCTGGTCAAGATTTGGTGGGATCTGAGTTTACCAATGTAATTTTAGAGAATACTAATTTTAGCAATGCTGATTTCCGTGGCGGCGTGTTTAACGGTTCTGTGTTGGAGGGAGTGAATCTGCATGGTGTCGATTTCAGTAATGGTATTGCCTATTTGACACAATTTAAGGGTGCTGACTTAACTGATGCGGTATTTACCAATGCCATGATGTTACGTTCTGTTTTTGATGATGTTGACATCACGGGGGCTGATTTTACCAATGCAATTTTAGATGGAACGCAGATTAAAAAACTTTGTACTCAGGCTAGTGGGGTGAATTCTCAGACTGGTGTGGATACTCGTGAATCTTTGGAATGTAGATAATAAAGCACGGGGCAAATAAAATTCGGATGGGCAAGATGCCATAGGTGTCAAGTTCAGGCATCAGCCCAGATGTCAAGTGACCTAGCAGCAGTTCGTCGGTGTCGTTGACAAACGGCTTTGACCAGACCCATAGAACGATCAATGTTCCACAAGCCAAGGAATAAGTTGTAACTCTGGGTTCAGTAAAAGTGCGTAGTTAAAAAAATACAACCTGCGGATAGCTGCTAGGCGCTCTATTACTTGCTCAAACAAAAGAGCAAATAGTGTAGCCGGTAAGCTATTGAGTCTTTGAGACAAAGCTTGTTTAGAGACTTTCGTCATTTTTACCCACATCAATCCTTCCACCTCCAGCACCCGTAAGACATCTGTTAAGTGTTGTACTTGTCGATACACCATACTCAACTACATTAGATTTAGTTGTATCCCATCTAATGTTTGTTTATTTAGTAAATTTAGTGCTAAATCACAATATTTTTTATGCAGTTCGATATTTATAGATTTTCGAGACATTTTCACGGCACATCTACCTGTCGTCATACTGCCAGCGAAAGGATCTAATACAGTTTCTTCTGGAGAGATAAGAGAAAAAAGTAAATTGGGTATTGCTTCAGGAAATGGTGCAGTATGACCATGAACGTTTTTACCTCTAACCATTTTCATTACAGGTTTTTCTTTAATTATTTTGGGAATATTTGAAATTTCAAAAGATGGCTCTCCTTTTGAAAAAACTAAAATATGTTCCCAGCAATTTAATGGTGCTTGATAATAAGGCGAGTGATTACCATGATTAAAATTTCTATTTCCCTCTATTTCACCTTTATCCCATGCAATATTCCCAATATGTTGAAAACCAATATGTCTAAAAATAAAGCTAATATAACTACTCAAAATTACTCTTTTTTTCCCCATATCAGAAAAAACAATAATCCTCTCATTGTCGAAATAATCGAATATATTAAACAGGTATGGAGAACCTTTTTTTAAGCACCTAAAAACTTCTTTAGCAATATTATACATATCATATAAATAGCAATAAATATTTGTCCATTGAGAATAATCCCTGGCGTTATAATAAGGTGGCGATGTTACAGCACCACCGATTGATTCACTTTCCAAATTACAAAGTATTTCAAATGCTCCATTGTTATATAGTGCCAAATTTGGAAGAGAAGATAAATTACATAATATTTTCTTTTCCTCTTTGCTTCTATTTACTAAAAATCTTTTAAAAAATGACATTTGTCTATATTTATCATAACCAGTGTTGTCTATGCTTTCATATTCAATATATTTCTTATACTTTATGTTTCTGCCAAATCTTTCCTGCTTAATTATTTCTTGGCTTGTGTATATTACTACCGTATCATTGTATAGGGAGTAACATTTTATCAAGAAATCCAAAATTTCTTGGCTTGAAGATATTTCTACTACATCTCTTCTCCAAGCTTTTAATATGTCTTTTTCTATGATGTTATTGTCATCTAAAATGGCTTGCTGTCTGATTATTGCAGAAAGAGAGTAACGCTTTCCCCTATTATATTTACTTTTTTCGCCACAAAATATATTTGTGCATTCCCAGCTTCTAACACCAATTATAGGATAAGAGTTACCCTGAATATTAAACGTCCTACATTTCGGACATGGTATTGGAGTTTCATCTCGTTCATTCTTTTCAAAAAGAAGAACGCATTTTTCATAATTATTTTCATATACAAGATAACAATCTTTATATGTAAAACCTTCATTTGCATTATAAAACTTACATTGTTTTTTGTCTAAATTTTTAATATATTCTTCTGTTTGCTTTTCAATTTCTTTCCATCTAAAATAAGTACGGTCTATAGGTTGCTCTATAAATTTCTCGCTGAATATTGCTATATCTGCTATTAAGCTCCATTTACAAGAAAATTTGTCCCCAATAATGATTGCGAAGTAGCAATGATTGGTTAATTGTGAATATATTTCTCGGATTAAATATATAATGATATTTAATATATTTTTATACTCTAAATTCGGATCGATAAGGTTATCTAAATCAAGAATTATTAACCTATTTTCTCTTGAAACCTGAGATTCATGAAAATATTTCAGATGATCCCAGTAGTGATTAAAATACTTAAGCTGACAATTTTTATTTAATGCTTGATGAACATCTTTTTCTAATAAAGAAAAATAAATATAAGAGCAAAAAATAGATTCTATTACTAAATGAGATTTCTTGTCTTCCTGTAAATATTTATCTAAATCAATTAAGCTCTTATTTCTTTTTTCTTCAATTTGATCCAACAAGGTATCTAGCTTACTATATATTGATAATTTTGTAGCAAACCAACTTGGGAAATCTACTATAGGATGATTTATAGCATCTTCTATCTTTATTTTTTCGTGATAATTAAAAATAATTCCCTTACTAGCTGAATTATCAATAAATAAGCGATAAATATGTTTATTCAATTCAAGTCTTTCATTAATTATAAATATTAGATTGTTTTTGATAACATTTTTAGTTTGAATATTTTCATGATAAACAAGACTTAAAAATTTTTCAAGTTCTTGAAATAACTCTGCTGATGGCTGCCACTCTGTATGTGTCCATTCTTTGAAAGAGGATAATAATTTATGAGCTACTGAAGATACTGATTTTTCTTGCATTTGATTAACCTCATATTTTAAATTACTGCTAATATGCGAATTTCGCATATTTGTTGTCTTTATGTCAAGCTTTAATTTATAACTATCCGTAATGCTAAATTCGCATGACTGAGCCAGATCGTTTGCCCAGTATGGAAAAAAATCAATTAGGCTTCCCAACAGAGGCAACATACCAGAAAACGATCTTTCGTTGTGAGTATATACAGTTACTTAAGATACTGAAAAGCATACGTGAAAAGCAAGGTCTTTCACAGGCCGAACTTGGAATGCTAGTTGGTCAAGATCAGACGTTTGTTTCAAAGTACGAAAACTGTGTCCGAAGGCTCGACATTATAGAAACGTTAGATATTTGTCGCGCGCTTGAAATAAGTATTCACGATATCATTGAGGAGCTAAACCAAGAATGAAAATCGGTCAATATCCAGAAAATAGCAAGGATTGGTCTGAGGAAAATTGGCGTAGTCTATTA
>NZ_JAYGHH010000005.1:34545-38533 GCF_034931045.1 Nodularia sp. UHCC 0506 | reverse complement strand
TATCTAATTTGGTAGAAAATAGGCTAGTTACTTATAAAGAGGTAACTTCTTTGGTTCTTGGGCATCTGAATCCTTCACAAGTTGGTACTTCAATTGCAAGTAAAAAAACTTTCCAAAAGCATTTTCCTGCTCGGCAGTGCTGGTCAGCTGTTAGACAATGGCATTTTAATCAAATTGGTAAATGTTTAGACTGTGGAACAAGGCTTGAACTTCAAGCTGATCATATACAACCAAGACAAATATTAAAGGATGAGGCCGATAAAATAGATAATATGACTTTACGTTGTAGACGATGTAATGTAATTCGGCGGCCTTCTCACGCACAAGGAGGATTAACAGACTTAACAACGGAAGCGGCTCTTATGTGGTTACTCTTTACAAAGCAACCAGATACTTATGAAGAATTTGCCGATCTGTGTAGGTCTTATGGTATGACTATGGCAAGTATTAGGTTCCAGGAGGCATGGGCAATGGCTAAATGGCTTGAGCGAGATGGTTTATATGACATTGATGCCCGTTCCAAATATTAGATTAGTTTAAATAGTGCGGATCTTCAGTTCATTGTATGGAATTCCCTTAGTTGTACAAAAACATCCATAGCGATTGATGAAGATTGGTTGTGCTTTTTTCATCTTTAGCTACTGAGGTATTTTTTTTACAAACATTCGTTCATGTTTTACTATCACACTACTTTGTTGTTTCTGGTGGGGTTTTCAACCTACCCTTTATTTATGAGTGACCAAATATTTCATTGATGGTGATGTTTAGATCAGGGAAGGCTTTGATTGATAAAGTTTGACCGCAAGTGAACTTTTGCATCACTTGATAACCTGCGGCTCTTGGTTGTTGATAAACTTCAACAATTTGCGCGTTAATATCTACTAACCAAACTTCCAGGATGTTTGCTTCTGCATATAACGGAATTTTCTCTTCCCGGTCATACATGACAGTGGAATCAGCTACTTCGATTAATAAAAATATATCCTGGGGTTGGGGGTGTGCGGTTTCATAAAAATCATCACGGGGTTTGAGTAATGCTACATCTGGCTGCGGTTCTGATTGATTGTTCAATAAAACGGGATTTTGAGCCGCAACTATGAGGCGTTTCCCCAACAACTGCACTAACAAATTCACCAGTCGATTTACACAAGCTGCGTGTTTTGTCCCTATCGGTGACATTTCAATAATTTCACCCCGGATCAATTCCACTCGGTCATCCTCTCTGAGAATGCCGGATTCTAGCATTTTGTGATACTGCTGGACTGAAAATTTCCTTCTGAGCAATTGTACAGACATCGCTACCTCCATTCTTGCCTGACCATGAAACTGATCCCACAGCACACTTAGATTACAGCCATTTTGATAATTAAAATATGGAGCTAAGCGGATTCGAACCGCTGACCTTCTCAATGCCATTGAGACGCGCTACCAACTGTGCTATAGCCCCAGACTATGCTTTTCTATATTCTCTTAATATTTCAGCTTTGTCAAGCCGGATTTGTTAAATGTAAAGTATATCTTCTATTACACAGGATTTGTTAAGACACTTGTAATAAATAGGTCATACAGTGTCCCATAAGGAAATAAACTACCAACATAGCAGCAGCTGCAAGGGCAACCAATGTCCCAGCCAGCATTAGAGAGAACTCTTTATGCTCTACGGCTTTTTCCATCAGGTGCAGTGACCACGCTACCAGCGCCACGTCAAATAGTAAAATAACAATCAACATAATATTTCTTAATATTTATTCATACTTGTAAACCAATGTTAACACTCTTTGAGAGAACTGTATCTAACTTATGATGGATGTGGTTAAATTTTGATGATGATTTTGCCATCAAGCACACAACCGTACTGGTACTGAATGATCGTGCAAATAGTTTTTTATTTCTGCCACGCTTAATTGTCCGTAATGCAGTAATGATGCTAGTAATGCAGCTTCGGCTTTACCCTCTGTTAGTGCTGTATAAATATGTTCACAGTTACCTGCGCCACCAGAAGCCACGACGGGAACTTGTACGGATTCGGCGATCGCTCTTGTCAGCCCTAAGTCGTAGCCAGCTTGAGTACCGTCAGCATCCATACTGGTGATCAGTAATTCCCCTGCACCTCGTCTTTCCACTTCTTGCGCCCAACGTAAGGCATCTAGTCCAGTATTTTCTCTACCACCTCGCACGTACACATCCCAGCCGGGATTGTTGGGATCAATCCTGCGTCTGGCATCAATAGCAACAACTATGCACTGATTACCAAAGCGATCGCTTGCCCGATTGATTAAGTCAGGATCACGTACAGCTGCTGAATTAATACTAACCTTGTCAGCCCCTGCTCGTAACAAAGCTTTAACATTTTCTAAGGATTGAATTCCACCACCAACAGTCAAGGGAATGAAAACCTGTTCCGCAGTGCGGTACACCACGTCAATAATTGTATCCCGGTCTTCATGAGTCGCCGTAATATCCAGAAACACTAACTCATCAGCACCGGCTTCGTTGTAAACCTTGGCTAGTTCCACCGGATCACCGGCATCTTTGAGGTCTACAAAATTAACTCCTTTAACAACCCGTCCCGCCTTCACATCTAAGCACGGTAAGATTCTTTTAGATAACATAATAAGTTTTTCACTCCTGGGTAATCGACTGGAATTTAAATTCTAATTGGACGCGTGTAGTTCTCGCCGAAAATTTTTTGCCCCTGATCTCGTATTTACTCGCAGCTATTGCAGTGTAAATAGCCCTCAAACAGTCCTCAAGTCAAAGTTGATAGCTGAATTATGGCGATAATCTCCTCGAAAAAACAGCCTCAAGAACCCAACGGACAACCAAAGAAGCCCCGTCAGGAGTCCACCCCCGCACCTGCAAACGAGAACATTTTGCAACCTGAAGCTGCTACTGACGAACAAGGTAAGCAAGAAGAGAGTATCAGACCGCAGCAATTTGCTGATTACATTGGACAGAAAGACTTAAAGGATGTGCTAGATATTGCCATCAAAGCAGCTAAGTCAAGGGGTGAGGTGCTGGATCACTTGCTGCTATATGGGCCTCCGGGATTGGGTAAAACAACAATGGCAATGATTTTAGCATCAGAGATGGGAGTTGACTACAAAATTACCAGTGCGCCAGCGCTAGAACGTCCCAGAGATATTGTAGGGCTACTAGTGAACCTTAAACCCGGAGATGTCCTATTTGTTGACGAAATTCATCGTCTTTCGCGGATGACGGAAGAAATTCTCTATCCAGCTATGGAAGATTATCGTTTAGATATTACCGTTGGCAAGGGTGCTGGCGCTCGTATTAGAAGTATACCACTGAACAAATTTACCCTGGTGGGAGCGACAACCCGTGTCGGGGCGCTGAGTTCACCTTTACGCGATCGCTTTGGGTTAGTCCAGAAGCTGCGATTTTACGAAGTTGACGAACTCACTAAAATTGTGTTAAGAAGTGCCGACTTCCTCAAAACTCCTATTGCTGAAGATGGGGCGACAGAAATCGCTCGTCGTGCCAGAGGTACGCCCAGAATAGCAAATAGATTACTTAAGCGAGTGCGTGATTACGCAGAAGTAAAAGTATCTGGTGAAATCAATGAAGTAATTGCATCTGAAGCATTGCAACTATTTCAAGTCGATCCCTGTGGTTTAGATTGGACAGATCGCCGGATGCTGAGTGTAATAATTGAACAATTCAATGGTGGTCCCGTGGGTTTAGAAACAATTGCTGCCGCTACAGGTGAAGATACCCAAACCATTGAAGAAGTTTATGAACCTTACTTGATGCAAATTGGTTATTTAAGCCGGACTCCTCGTGGTCGAATCGCTACAACCTCAGCATACAAGCACTTGGGTTTCAAACCGCCTAATGAACAGTTATCGTTATTGTAGTTAGGAGACTGGGAAGAGGCAGGGGGGGCAGGGTGCAGGGGGCAGAGGGAAGAGGCAGGGGGGCAGGGGGGCAGAGGGAAGAGGCAGGGGGGCAGGGGGCAGGGGGCAGG
>NZ_JAYGHH010000005.1:10173-34520 GCF_034931045.1 Nodularia sp. UHCC 0506 | reverse complement strand
GAGGGAAGAGGCAGGGGGGCAGGGGGGCAGAGGGAAGAGGCAGGGGGGCAGGGGGCAGGGGGCAGGGGGGCAAAAGTCAGAGGTTATTAATCGTTTTTCAGCAGTTTTAAAGGTAAATATATCGATGATGATCAAGTTAATTGGGATGGTTTTGAGTTTGTTGCTGGTGTTGGGCTGGAGTACACCAGTTTTGGCAGTATCCGAAGTGCCTCGTATTACTCAAGAACAGTTAGAACAAGGAGATAAATGGGCGAAAAAGGCTTTAAAAGCGACGAATAAAGGTGATTTTGCCACGGCGGAAACTTACTGGACACAGATTATTGAGCAGTTTCCCACCAATGCAGGCGCATGGAGTAACCGGGGAAATTCGCGGGTGAGTCAGAATAAATTGCAAGCAGCATTGACAGATTATAACCAAGCGATAGAATTAGCACCCAATGCCACTGATCCTTATTTAAATCGGGGTACAGCTTTAGAAGGATTGGGAAAATGGCAAGAGGCGATCGCGGACTATAATCATGTCTTAGAACTTGATCCCAATGATCCAATGGCATACAACAATCGGGGAAATGCCAAATCAGGTTTAGGACAATGGCAAGATGCGATCGCAGATTATCAAAAATCAATGGAAATTGCGCCAAATTTTGCCTTTGCACGGGCTAACTACGCCCTCGCCCTTTATGAAACTGGTCAAATCGACGCAGCCATCCACGAAATGAAGAACATAGTCCGCAAATATCCCCAATTTGCCGATATGCGTGCCGCCCTCACAGCAGCTTACTGGGTCAATGGCAACAAAGGCGAAGCAGAAAGCAACTGGGTAGCAGCTTATGGGCTGGATAACCGCTATAAAGATATGAACTGGGTAACAAATATCCGCCGTTGGCCTCCCAGTATGGTGGTAGCTTTAGATAAATTTTTGAAACTTCAGTAAATATTGCTGAAGGCTTTCTACCATGGTCAGTATTGCAACTGAGTAAAGACGCAGTGTTTATAAACAAACTGCAACAAGAATCTCATTCACAATTTTAATTTTCCCCATTACAGCTATTTTCAGGTAAATAGACCACACAGTAAGGGCGCAAGGCCTTACGCCCCTACGACAGATGTGGTTCAGATACATGAAAACTGCTGTAACTGCAATAATTCCCCTATTTTGGCTGGATCTAGTTGTTCAACATTACTTAAAACTATGGCTGCACCTGCTGCTAGTAATATTTGACTATAAGCATCACTATGGGCAGATGTGTCCTGGACGTGAGGCGGTAAAATCCCGACACCAATCCAAATCCGGTGAGGATTCATTTCTCGCGCCTTCCTGACGGTATACATATCAGCTACGGTATCGCCCACATAGATGATTGCTGACAGATTATTGAGTTCATTCTCTAACAAGCCAATAGTGGCAAAAAGTCCGGTGGGGTCTGGTTTACCTGGTGCATCTTCCATTGCAATTAACACTGGCGACTGTAAACCCAGACGTTTATGTAAAACATAAGTAGCAGAACCACGGGTAGCACCACTGAAAAACCCCCAGGAAATACCAGATGCTGTGAGACTTGCTAAATAGTTGGGCTGTAATAATAAAGGTTCATCACAGATATACCCATTCCAATTTTCTGGGTCTGTGCCTCGATAACGAGATTGAAAAAAGGCCACAATAGTTTTGTAATCCAGTTGTAATTGCTGGCGAGTTTGTCCAAGAGATTCAAAGTAGCGATAAATAAATTCTTGGGAAGCTTCCCAATCATTATTCCAGAGTCCTTCAGATTTTAGCTGGTCAATGTCTGTTGGTGTGGGACGATAGGCTGTGTTGGTAAAATGCTCTACAGTGTCCGCCAGCGCTCGGCGGTAGGAATTGCCAACATCGCGCACCACACCATCAATATCGAAGATGACAATTGGGTTGAGTGAAGATTTTTCTGTCATGGCATTGGGAAATAAAAACAGCTATTAGATTTTAATCGCTGACAGTTGAACAATTTGCAATCACTATTTGGTCATCCGGTGAAGTATTGCGTTAAAATAAGCGATCGCACAGCATATACAGTGGGCATCATTTCCACCCGTGCGATTGGCAACTTAGTATTAATCCCCAGATATCCCTCGGAGGTGTGATTGACCCAATTTATTCTTAAAATCCTTTGGTTAGACGAAAACGTTGCCCTAGCAGTCGATCAAGTCGTAGGTAAAGGCACAAGTCCTTTAACTAAGTATTTTTTCTGGCCTCGAAATGATGCTTGGGAAGAGTTAAAAAAGGAATTAGAGTCCAAACACTGGATCACTGATGTAGATCGAGTCGAATTGCTGAATAAAGCCACAGAAGTAATTAACTACTGGCAAGAAGAAGGCAGAAGACGACCGATGGCAGAAGCTCAATTGAAGTTCCCTGAAGTTGCCTTCACAGGTAGCGCTTAAAGAGTACAACATTCTGAGTGTTGAGTAGTATAATATTTTAAAGTTAGCAGCGCCCCAGGCGCTGTTTTTACTCAGCGTTTACCTAAAGATGTTATTTCTATCTCGCCCAGCCTTGATTACACCTTTGGTAGCCTGTTTGTGTTTGTTGGGAGTGAGCCTAATTCAGTTTCCTCAACTCCAAACCTTGTTAAGAAGCAAACAAGATATCTCTTTAAATGTTCTAGAAAGAGAAATTACGGCGGAAAGTGTGCGGCTGAATTTTATTAAAAGAATGCCTAGCTTTGGTTATGATAACCTCATCGCCAATTGGGTTTATCTGGGTTATGCACAATATTTTGGTGATGAAGAAGCTCGTGCTAAAACAGGTTATCGCCTCAGTCCAGAATATTTTGAAATTATTTTAGAACAAGACCCACGATTTTTAGCCGCTTATTTGAGTCTTTCTACCAGTGTTTCTATATACGCTGGGATGCCAGAACGCTCTCTAGAAATTATGGAGAGGGGTTTACAGTCTTTGTCTCCCTGGGTTCCTCAAAGGTCTTATTATGTGTGGCGTTATAAGGGAATTGACGAATTATTGTTTTTAGGAGATATGAAATCTGCTCAAGAATCTTTTGCTATGGCGGCAGAATGGGCTGGTAATTTTTCAGATGATGAAAGTCAATCAATCGCTGCGAGTTCTCGGCAAACTTCGATGTTTTTAAGTCAAAATCCTGACAGTACAACTGCACAAATCTCCGCCTGGGTTATGGTATTAAATAATCCAGTTGATGAAAAAACTCGTGCTAGGGCAATTAGTGAAATTGAGGCTTTGGGTGGAAAGGTAACTAGTACTCCAGAAGGGAATGTAATTTCATTTCCTGAACAGGAATAAACCCCACCCCCAGCCCCGCAAGCGAGGAGGGGAGTTTAAGAGTTTTATATAGTAGGTTAGTGTTATTTATTGGTATAAGGGCAAACTGATAGAATCCCAAACCCTAGAGTTAGATATTCATGATCCGGGGTTAATTTTTGGGGCGACGGTATTTACAACTGTGCGCGTTTATGGTAGCAGCCTCGATAGTAGTTTAACTAATTGGGTGGCACACTGCGATCGCCTACTTTTCTCTTTACAATCTTTTGGTTGGCGAGAACCAAATTGGCATCTGGTGCGTCAAGGTGCGGAAATTCTGGCAGGAAGTTTCCCTGTTCTGAGAATTACTCTGTTTGCTGATGGACGGGAATGGATAACTGGAAGGTTATTACCACCGGATTTAATTGCCAAACAAAAACACGGCATTACCACAACTTTGGCATTATCAAACTTTTATCGTAGTCTGCCTTCTCATAAAACTGGTAACTATCTCAGTGCTTGGTTGGCGAAGACTCACGCCCAACAGTTAAATTCTCAGGAGGCTATCTTAATTGATGCCGCAGAAAATTGGCTAGAAACTACCACAGGGAACCTTTGGGGATGGCAGAATGGTAGTTGGTGGACTCCACCATTAACAGAGGGAATTTTACCGGGAATCGTGCGATCGCAACTAATAAAGTATCTACCCACAGTGCATGAGTCACCTTGGAATGCCGAGTTAGTGCGAGGATTTGAAGCGATCGCCTACACTAATAGTGTGGTGGAAATTATCCCCATTCACACCGTTGTACAACCCACAGGGTCGCTACAATATAATCCCTACCATCCTAGTTTTCTACAAATAAGGGAGCTTTTCTAACATGACAACCGCACCGTTATGTTATACCTTAAGATAAGTTAACATAATTCTTAATAATGCCCTCTCATATCAGAGAAGCTACGCTAACTCACAAAAAATACAGGAGGATATACCTCAGTGAATAAAAGATGGAGAAATGCGGGGCTGTATGCGCTGCTATTTATAGTTGTCATTGCTCTAGGTACAGCATTTTTTGACAAACAACCTCAAACGAGAGAGACATGGCGATACAGTCAATTTATTCAAGAAGTTGACAAAGGCAGTGTAGATAGAGTCAGCCTGAGTGCAGACCGTTCTACAGCGCTTGTTACCTCCAGAGATGGTGACAAAAAGATTGTAACCTTAGTTAATGATCCTGATTTAATCAATAATCTGACTGAAAAGGGCGTTGATATCGCTGTTCTGCCCCAAACTGACGAAGGATTCTGGTTTAAAGCACTGAGCAGTTTATTTTTCCCTGTATTGCTTCTGGTGGGTTTATTCTTCTTACTACGTCGCGCTCAAAGTGGCCCTGGAAACCAAGCCATGAACTTTGGCAAATCCAAAGCCAGAGTGCAAATGGAACCACAAACACAGGTAACATTTGGCGATGTCGCTGGTATTGACCAAGCCAAGTTGGAATTAAACGAAGTAGTAGACTTTCTGAAAAATGCCGACCGCTTTACCGCAGTTGGAGCCAAAATTCCTAAAGGTGTATTATTAGTTGGCCCTCCAGGGACAGGTAAAACCCTCCTGGCTCGTGCTGTAGCTGGTGAAGCTGGTGTACCATTCTTTTCCATCTCTGGTTCTGAGTTTGTAGAAATGTTCGTCGGCGTGGGTGCTTCCCGTGTCCGCGATTTGTTTGAACAAGCTAAAACCAACGCTCCTTGTATCGTATTTATCGATGAAATTGACGCTGTAGGTCGCCAACGGGGTGCAGGTTTAGGAGGTGGTAACGATGAACGGGAACAAACCCTCAACCAGTTACTCACCGAAATGGATGGTTTTGAAGGTAATACAGGCATTATTATAATTGCCGCTACCAACCGTCCTGATGTCTTAGATGCAGCCTTAATGCGTCCCGGTCGTTTTGACCGTCAGGTAGTTGTAGACCGTCCCGACTATGCTGGACGTAGCGAAATCCTCAAAGTTCACGCCCGTGGTAAGACCTTAGCCAAGGATGTGGATTTAGATAAAATTGCTCGTCGGACTCCTGGGTTTACCGGTGCAGATTTATCCAACTTGCTCAACGAAGCGGCAATTTTGGCAGCACGGCGCAACTTGACCGAAATTTCAATGGATGAAATCAATGATGCCATTGATCGGGTGTTAGCTGGGCCAGAGAAGAAAGACCGGGTAATGAGCGAGAAGCGCAAAACTCTAGTAGCTTACCACGAAGCTGGTCACGCCTTAGTTGGTGCTTTGATGCCCGACTATGACCCAGTACAAAAAATCAGCATTATCCCTCGTGGTCGTGCTGGTGGTTTAACTTGGTTTACTCCTAGTGAAGACCGTATGGATACAGGCTTGTATAGCCGTTCTTATCTGGAAAATCAAATGGCTGTAGCTTTGGGTGGTCGTTTAGCTGAAGAATTAATCTTTGGTGATGAAGAAGTTACCACTGGTGCTTCTAACGACTTGCAACAAGTAGCCCGTGTAGCCCGTCAGATGATTACCCGCTTTGGTATGAGCGATCGCTTGGGGCCAGTCGCCCTGGGTCGTCAGCAAGGTAATATGTTCTTAGGCAGAGATATCATGTCAGAGCGTGATTTTTCCGAAGAAACTGCTGCTGCTATTGATGAAGAAGTGCGGAAACTGGTGGATGTAGCTTACACCCGTGCTAAAGAAGTATTAGTTAACAACCGTCACATTCTTGATTTGATTGCGAAAATGCTCGTTGAAAAAGAAACAGTAGATTCTGACGAATTGCAAGAAATTTTGACAAATAACGATGTCAAAACTGCTGCTTTTGCTTAATTAACTTTGGTTGCAGTGTAACTAAAATGGGGTAGTTCTGGGTTTTCCAGAGTTACCCTATTTTTTTGATATCGAGAGGCTTAGATCCCCGACTTCTTCAAGAAGTCGGGGATCTTTCTTTTCTTTGGTTTAGTAAATAATGCTGCTAATTGAAGGGGAACTGCAAAGCCTCAACCAACCCACGAATATTTAATTTTTTTTAGCGTAATAAATTTTGCTCCCCTCCTTGCTGGCTAATGTGTACACCGGAGAAGAGGAAAGTCAATCTGGCCTCAAATCGTTGGATAATTCGATAATTCCCCTAGATCCATCCATTCGTACTCGTTGCCCATCTTGTAATATCCAGGTGGCATTGTGAACATCCATGATAGCGGGAATGCCGTATTCACGAGCGATGATTGCACCATGAGAAAGTCTTCCACCAGCCTCAGCAATTAAACCGCCAGCCCTGACTAATAGAGGGGCCCAACCGGAATCTGTGTAAGGTACTACCAAAATTGTTTCACGGTTGATTTCTGGTAAATCTTGTAAATTTCTGACTACCTTGATTCTCCCTTCGGCTTGTCCGTGGCTGGCGGGAATACCCTGTAATAACTGGTCTGAGTAAAGAGGGGATGGGGATAGGGGATGGGGTGGTGTATTGCCGTAAACTAAAAGGGGGATTTGATTAAACTGACTATCTTGGTCGAATTGCGATCGCCTAAATTGTACTATTTCAGATAAATGTTGTCGGAGTTGAAAATCATCACCTGCGACTAAACGCCGAACTTCATCTAATTCTAGAAAAAAGATATCCCCAGTTTGCTGAAGTAAGCCGGATTTTAACCAAATTTCTTCTAAAGCGACAAATCGCCACCGCAATTCAGCCAATAGCCGAGAATACAGTTCTGTAACTCTTCCTTTAATATCTACCCGTCGCTGTACCACGCCTCGTTTGTTCTTTGCTGATAAAACCCGATTGACAGAATTTCCATCATCTGTATCTGGTCGATTTTGCAATAACTGTACAAACAATTGCTTGATGGGTTGGGGGTTTTCCTTCCAGGTAGGAACAGCAATATTTGTCCCCACATCACTTAAATAACCGTAATCTTCTAGGAGTTCGTTAAACTCATAAAGAATTTTATCTCCTTCTGGGGTTTGTGCCAATTGTTCAAATACTTGATTTGGTTCACACTCTGGTAATACTTGTTTGGCATCTGCGGCTAAAACAGTTAGCGATCGCAATGCTGACACTTCTGGGGCGACACTATTATCAATTTCTCCATCTTTGACACGGAAAACTGCTTGTCTCAAGGCTGCACTCAAAGGGGCTAAAATACTGTAATAAGTGCCACTGCGGAGTAATTCCAGAATTGAATCTATTCTTTTTAATAGCTGGGGCGCTGTCAGTTCTTCTATAGATTCATTTGCTAATTGCGACAAACCAGGAATAAACTTACTACTATAGTCCCGCTTAAAATCCTTTTCTAAGGAGAGTTCTTGCCTCAGTAACCGGATTAATCCTGGTAAATTCTCCAAAGTGGTCTTTAACGGCGGTTTGCTCATCTTTGCGCCTCTAGTTAAAAATTCCAAACTTTCCGGTGGTAAGCCCATCCGCAGAAAAATCTGTCCTAAGAGGGAGGCGTTAAAATAAGCTCTGGAGTAGTGCAGGGTGGCAGTTTCGCTAAAATCTAATCCCAAGGCGCGATCGCCTAAAACCAAAGTAAAAATATCTCCCCAAACGCCACAAGTCAAAGGGCGATTAATCGACCAGGTTAAGGGTTGAATTACGCCAGGAATCACTTCGGCGGCAATTTTCCTTGTCCAGATAGGTAACAGGGTCGTAATGGGTCGAGATTGCAAAACCCAGAGATTTTGACTGTCATAAGTCCACTCAATATCTTGGGGTAAGCCGTTATATTGTTTTTCGAGTCGCCGGACTAAATATACTACTTGTTTAATTAATGCTTGTGGTACTTGCCCGCTACCCTCCAACTGCACAGAAGAAATATTCTCGGTTTCGACGACAAAGGCGCGATATTGTTCTGGTGTGACTTTGCCGGAAACAACTTGAGTGGGACTACCGGGTAAAGCTTCAATGACAATTGCATCACCTTGTTGGCTAATGGGGTCACGACTGAACGCTACACCAGAATAGACACTCTGGATTTGTTGTTGTACCAGTACAGCCATAGCAGTATCTGGTAAACCGCGATCGCGACGATATTGAACAGCAGCAGGATGATTGTAAGAAGCTTGGACTTGAGCGATCGCCCCTTGTAATTGTTCTTTGCTGGTAACATTCAAAATTGTTGTGTATTGTCCCGCCGCCGAAGCTTGTTCCGAGTCTTCGCCAATTGCCGAGGAACGCACTACTAAAGGAGATAAATCAGAAGGCTGAAGCATTGCAATCAACTCTTCGGGATCATCAACCGGGGAAATTACCCATCCTTTCGGCACTGGATAACCCCAGCGCTTAATTTGAGATAGTGTAGCTGCCTTTTGTCCGAATACAGCCGGGTCTAACTCGTCATCTAAAGAAAGAATCGAGCGATTACCACGTAAATATGCAAAAGTGGCTTGTGAATCTGTATCAGACTCTTCCACTGGCAAATTTAAATCATCGGGAATTTTTGTGTAAATCCACCCCAAAATTCCAGCTAAGACAACAGCCGCCATAATTTTGGGGAAATTGCCCACATTCAGAAGTAACACAAACAAGGGAAATACAAATAAAACTCCGAACTTTACCAATTGCCGAGATTGCAGAACTGTAAAAGTGATAATTGCCAACAAACTGGTGAATATGGCCACAAGAGGATCATGGACAATAAATCCCCAAACAACGTTGGTTGTACCTGCCCCTCTACCTACCCCATATCTACCTAAAACCAAGGTAATTAGGGCAATTAATTCCCAAGCTGATCCTTCAGGAAAAAATACACGAGACAGCAATACTGCCGCAATTCCTTTGACCCCTTCTGACAAAACAGCCAGAATACCGACCCATGTACCGCCATGATAAAAAGCGGCTGAAACGCTGATGTTTTTAGTACCAATTTGTGATATTTGCCTGCCTTTGAGGGCGTAAGTAATCCAAGCAATAATTGGTAACGCGCCCAAGATTGGACAGGTAATTAAAATAATTAAGGCTCCCCAAAGTTCAATCATTGTTAATTTTAGATTTTAGATTTATTTTCCCTCTAAAACCTTAAATCTCAACTTTTCAAGTTTTTCGGAAATTTTTTGATGGTGTTTAGGGTGCTTTGATGGACACTTGGCTGCGGTGGAAACCGTTGTTGCAAGTGTCCCCCTTATTTGCTAATTAATTAGTTTAGCGCATAGGCAGCTTGCAACGCCCAAATAATTAAGGCAGCAATCGATCCCAGTAGCAGCACAGTAGAGATAGTAACTACTCTGGGGGAATCAGCACCCTTGAATTTCATAATTCCGCGATTTAAATCGGACATAGCTTGTAATCCTCCTTTGTTACAGGGCTAATTTGTCCGTTTTGATTGTAGTCTTTCTATTTGCTGATCAAGCTAAATTACAGATAATATTTTGTTTAAGCTTTGCAACAATGGTCATTAGTCTGAAATTTGGGATTTTGTTTTTTAACGCAAAGGGGCGCGGAGGTTCACGCAAAGCTACGCAAAGGTTTTTTCACCTTTAACACGTAAGTACACCGGAACCGATTAAACTATGTTATACCAATTTTTTATGAATAAAAGTTTTATCGGAGGGCGTTTATAGGTGAAGTTAGCACTAATAATATTTTTGGCGGTTGTGGGGTTATGTGTGGTGGTTGAGGTGGGTTTGCGATCGCTGTTTGGTTTTGGTAATCCTCTGATTTATATTGGTGATCCGCATATTGGTTATTTATTAGCTCCTAACCAACGCACGCGCCGCTTTGGTAATCGCATTGAAATTAATCAGTATTCTATGCGAAGTTCATCTATTGAAAAGATACCTGCATTTTCTACTTTGCGTGTGTTAATTATTGGCGATTCTATTGCTAATGGTGGCTGGTGGACAGACCAGGATAATACAATATCAAATTTAATCAGCCTGGCTTTAAAGGAAAAAAATATTAGTAATTACCAGGATGTGGAAGTATTGAATGCTTCGGCTAATTCTTGGAGTCCCAGAAACGAATTAGCATATTTAGAAAGATTTGGTAGCTTTAACGCGCAAATAGTGGTGTTATTAATTAATACTGATGATTTATTTGGTACTGCACCAACTTCTTTACCGGTGGGACGCGATCGCAATTACCCAGATCAAAAACCTCCCCTAGCATTGGCAGAAGTATGGCAAAGGTATATTATTAAACCAAAACCCATTCCCGAAATCAAAGCTGTGCAGAAAGAAGCAGGGGATATAGTGGGGATTAATTTAGAAGCCATTAGTCAAATCCAAGAATTCACCCGTCAAAACAATAGCCAATTTTTGCTACTAATGACTCCCTTATTGCGAGAAGTTGGTGAACCAGGCCCCCGTGACTACGAAATTAAAACCCGTCAAAGATTGATTGACTTTACCCAGGCGCAGCAAATTACGTATATAGATTTCTTACCGTTAATCAATGCACACCCAGGAGCAAAAGCCTTGTATCAAGACCATATCCACTTCAACTTACAAGGTAATCAATTTATCAGTCAAGTTATAGAGCGATCGCTGCTTTTAATGTTGAATGCTGAGACTCAGACGCGATAAATCGCGTCTGTACAAGAAAGTGTTGCTCCGCAAAGAAAGGTAAATATTTTTTCTTTCTCAGCACTCAGCACTCAGCACTCAGAACTTTCCCCACTCAGCACTCTTAAAGAGTATCTATAGACTGCTGAATCTTTTGCAACAGTGGTTGAGAGTCGATGGCTTTGGCTAAATCTTGAGCATTGCGGTAGTAAGACATTGCTAACTTTTTGCGTTTAGTTTTAGCGTAAAAGTTACCCATATTCAGCAGCGTGGAAATTTCACCCAGACAATCACCAATTTCTTGATAAATAGCGATCGCTTGCTCATAATATTTCATCGCCTGTCGGTTATTCGCCAACATCTGGTAGGTAAAACCAATGTTATGTAAGGTTGTCCCTTCACCGGCGCGATCCTTGATCGCTCGACGTGTCAATAAAACTTGATAGTAAAGCAACAGTGCTTTTTTAGGTTCTCCTAAATCACCATAGACAGAAGCAATATTATTTAAGGTACTAGCTTCGCCCATGATGTTCTTGACAGCTCGTTGAATTGGCAGCGCTGCTTGCAAAAATTCTAAAGCTTGCTCATATTGTCCTAAAGTGCTGTAAGCATAACCAATACCATTGAGGGTAGTGGCTTCACCAGAAAAATCTCCTAGTGAGCGACGCATGGCCAAAATTTGGTACTGTAGCAAGAGCGATCGCTTGGGTTCGCCCAATTTGCTATAAATTAGTGCAACATCATTGAGAGTAGAAATTTCGCCGGCAATATCTTGTAAATCTCTGAAGATTTCTAATCCTTGATTAAAGTATTCCAGCGATCGCGTCAAACGCCCCAAACGGCTGTATGTAGAACCGAGATTGCTAAGTGCGATCGCCTCGGCTCGTCTATTACCAAGTTCTACAGCTACCAAACGTGCTTGCTGAAAACACTCTAATGCTTGTAGAGGTTGGCAACAACTCAAATGAGCTAAACCAATATCATTTAATGTATGGCCTTCTCTGGCTCGGTCTGGAATTGCTCTAGCTAACTGTAAATTCTCGCTGGCAAAATTGAGATATTCTTGAAACTGCCCCTGTTTGTAGTAGCGGCTGGCTTCATCTCGACGTTGTTCCCATTCTTGGACTTGATTAAAAGCTTGCGTCATCTTACCCCGGTTACACTCTGCGATGAATTGGCAAGTGATTTTTGGGAATGAACCCTCTGGAGGTTCCCCAATGTTTAAGTTAAGAATATTTTCTCTCTTTAGAGATAAAAAGTAAATAGAATTGAAATAAAAAAATATATCTATAGATACAAGACTGATCACAGGATTTAAAAAAATTCTCTGCCAACCTCTGTCTTGCTCTTGAGTGCAGCTTTTAATTTTCCCCCTTTCCCTGGAAGCATATATTTAGCGCATAAGGGGTCATACCCCTCAAGACTACGGTGTACACACAAATCCAAAAACCTTTATTTGGGTAGGGTGTGTTATGGACTTTAGTCCTAACGCACCGACGTTGAGGATGGTGCGTTGCGCTACGCGACAACATATCCTACAAAAAAGTTTGGGGTAATTCAATCATTTGTGTGTACACGGTAGCCCCTACTGGCTTTATACTCAGCACTCAGCACTCAGCACTCAGCACTTATGATATAACCAATCTAAAAACAAACTATTGAATCTGTTCACTGATTTTTTGGTGATACTTGAGGAGCTTTTTTAGATAATTGTCATAACATTAAATCCCACAATTTCTAATTTATACTATCCTGGCATCATCAACGGTAAAACTTGCTAATTTTTTAGAAAAACTGCATTTAGAATAAACTCTTAAATAAAGATTTAATAAATTATTTTCTATAATAAATTTAGCTAATAAACAGAATAATCGGGAACTTTATATATTAGCAAAAAGTAATTTGACTTTTAAATTTTAAATTCTGATATTTGAGCTATTTACTTGGTCGGCAAAACTCCAGTCTATATGTTAGAATGATAACAAAATATGGCAATTATTCAAGATTAATTGAGAATAATTTAACGCTTGCGGAAGCGTAAGGGCTAAAATCTACATTTTTTGGAGTTTTTTAGGTTATGACAACCTCACAGGAGAGGATTATCCCGACGGACTTGCGGAACGAAATGTCCCAGTCTTATCTGGAATACGCCATGAGTGTTATTGTGGGTCGGGCGCTCCCAGATGCCAGGGATGGTCTGAAACCTGTGCATCGTCGCATCCTCTACGCAATGCACGAGTTGGGTCTGATGCACGATCGCCCGTTTCGGAAATGCGCCCGTGTAGTTGGGGAAGTGTTGGGTAAATATCACCCCCACGGCGACACAGCAGTGTATGATGCTTTGGTGCGGATGGCACAGGATTTTTCCATGCGATCGCCCCTAATTAATGGGCATGGTAACTTTGGTTCAGTAGACAACGATCCACCGGCGGCAATGCGGTACACAGAATGTCGCTTGCAAGCCTTAACGAATCTGTCCCTACTGCAAGACATTGAATCAGAAACAGTAGATTTCATTGATAACTTTGACGGTTCCCAACAAGAACCCACAGTATTACCATCGCGCATCCCCCAATTGTTGCTGAATGGTTCCTCTGGAATTGCCGTGGGGATGGCGACCAATATTCCTCCCCACAACTTGGGCGAATTAATTGATGGTTTGGTAGCCCTGATTCACAACCCAGAGATCACCGACCTGGAATTAATGGAGTATATTCAGGGGCCAGACTTTCCCACCGGGGCGCAGGTTTTAGGAACATCTGGCATTCGGGAAGCTTACACCACCGGACGTGGTTCCATTACCATGCGTGGTGTCGCCACCATTGAAACCGTCGAACAAAGAGGACGGCAAGATCGGGAAGCAATTATTATCACCGAACTGCCCTACCAAACCAACAAAGCGGCATTGATTGAAAAAATCGCCGATATGGTGAATGAGAAGCGGTTAGAGGGAATTGCAGACATCCGGGACGAAAGCGATCGCGACGGGATGAGAATCGTGATCGAACTCAAACGCGATTCCTACCCCCGTGTAGTCCTCAATAATCTCTACAAGCAAACCCCACTCCAAGCCAACTTTGGGGCGAATATGTTGGCGTTGGTGAATGGTAAACCGGAAATTCTCAACCTCAAGAAGTTCTTAGAAGTCTTTCTAGATTTCCGCATCGAATCCATTACCAGACGCACCCGCTACGAACTACGAAAAGCCGAAACCCGTGATCACCTTTTACAAGGGTTATTAATTGCCTTATCCCAATTAGATGAAATTATCGTCTTAATTCGTCATGCACCAGACGCACCCACAGCCAAAGGAGAGTTAATTACCAACTACGGGCTATCAGAAGTGCAAGCTGACGCTATTTTACAGATGCAGCTGCGGCGTTTAACTGCCTTAGAAGCAGATAAAATTCGTCAAGAACACGAAGACTTACAAACGCAAATTGCCGATTTGCAGGATATTTTAGCCCGGCGAGAACGGATACTAGAAATCATTGAAACCGAAATCGCCCAGTTAAAAGAGAGCTTTGCTACACCCCGGCGCACAGTAATTTTACCGGGAGAAGGGGAAATAGATGAGCGTGATTTGATTGCCAATGAAAAAGCGATCATTTTAGTCACAGAGCAAGGTTACATCAAACGGATGCCTGTGAACACCTTTGAAGCTCAAAGCCGTGCTACCAGAGGTAAAGCTGCTGCTAAGGTCAAAGATGATGATACCATTGAGCATTTCTTGACTTGCTGCGACCATGACAGTATTTTATTCTTTAGCGATCGCGGTGTCGTTTACTGCCTCAAAGCCTATCAAATTCCCGTGAGTTCCCGTACTAGTCGCGGTACAGCCATTGTACAAATGCTGCCCATTCCCAGGGAAGAAAAAATCACCTCAATTGTCCCCGTAGACGAGTTTAGCCGTGAAGAATATCTGGTTATGCTCACCAAAGGCGGCAACATTAAGAAAACCGAACTAGCTGCATTTAGTAACATCAGAGCTAACGGCTTAATTGCCATTTCTCTCGAAGAAGGCGACCAACTGCGCTGGGTGCGACGGGCGAGAGTTGAAGACAGCATCTTAGTTGGTTCTCGTCTAGGTATGGCCATTCACTTTAGATGTACCCATGAACAGTTGCGTCCTTTAAGTAGAGCAACTCGTGGAGTCAGAGCCATGAAACTGAAAAAAGGTGATGAATTGGTCGGAATGGACATACTTCCAGCCGCAATTCTGGACACCTTAAATACAGATGAACCCGAAACCGCAGAAATCGAAACTGTAGAAGCCGAAGTTGTAGAAACCGAAACCGCAGAAATTGAAAATCAGGAGGAAACCGCAGAAGCACCAAGTAACGGCAATATCGGACCTTGGGTGTTGGTAATTACAATGGGCGGATACGGAAAACGCGTTCCAGTTGCCCAATTCCGACTGCAAAACCGTGCCGGTCAAGGTTTAATGGCTACAAAATTCAAAAACCGTAAAGGCAAAGACAAATTAGCCACCTTACGCATTGTGAATAATGACGATGATGAAATCATGATGGTAACAAAGCGTGGTATTATTATCCGTCAAGCCGTGAATGCGATTTCTATACAATCGCGGTCAGCCACTGGCGTAAGAGTGCAACGTCTCGATGAAGAAGATGCCATTAACGGTGTAGCCATAGTTCCCCCTGATGCAGTTGATGATGTTGAGGTGGTGGAAGAAGCGGAATAAAAAACCCAGGGAGCAGCTAATTGTCTTAAGACTTACGCAAGAACTCTCTAAAACTCTTATTTCTTCGTGTCCTTAGCGTTCTTCTCCCAAAGGGAGAGGCTATTGCCAATGCGGTTCATTCTTCCATGATTTTGCGTAAGTCTCATACCTTAATCCCTTATTGCATCGCCTTAGCCAGTGGTGTATCAATGGGGCTAACAGTAGCCCCTGTTGGTGCATGGTTTTTGGCATGGATTGCCCTAGCTCCCCTGTGGGTATTAGTTGTTACTTCTCCCCAAAAAAGCAAATCCCCCCTCCTCCTCGCCCTCGCCTGGGGTGTGGGCTATCACGGAGTCGCCCTATCCTGGATTACCGGCATTCATCCAATGAATTGGTTGGGCGTTCCTTGGTTGCCGAGTTTAGCAATTACCCTGTTTTGTTGGTCATTTATCAGCTTCTACGGAGGTTCCCTCGTTACCCTCTGGGCAGCTGCTATGACTCGTTTCACTGTAAAAAACACTTGGCAGCGTGTTCTAATTGGTACAGCTATATGGTGTGCCTTAGAAAGCCTGTGGAGTACAAGTCCCCTGTGGTGGAGTTCCCTAGCTTATACCCAAAGTCCCCACAACCTAGTAATTTTACACCTTGGTCAACTCTCCGGGGCGAACACAGTCACAGCCGCCATAGTTGCAGTCAATGGATTCATAGCCGAAGCATGGATAAACGCCAAGACTTCCTCTGCGCCCTCTGCGCCTCTGCGGTTGGTAAATAAAAACTTAGCCTCCGCCGCAGCAATATTAATTACCCTACACCTTATGGGCTTTTACTTATACAGCCGTCCCCTAGCCCAACCACCAGAAGCCGCATTAAAAGTGGGAATTATCCAAGGTAATATTCCCAACGAAATTAAACTTATACCCCAAGGATTGCGACAGGCGATCGCAGGTTACACCACCGGATATTACAATCTAGTAGCTCAAGGTGTAGATGCAGTCCTCACCCCAGAAACCGCCTTACCATATTTCCAGCGCGACTTACCCAACACCAGCTTAGTGCAAGCAGTGCAACAAAAAGGCGTAATTGCTTGGATTGGGGCATTTGGAGAACGGGAACGCAGTTATACAAATAGTTTATTTACCTTCACTGGTAACGGTGAAATTTTCAGCCGTTACGACAAAACCAAATTAGTCCCATTAGGTGAATATGTACCCTTTGAGGGGATTTTTGGGGGTATAATTCAACGTTTATCACCATTGAATGCACACCAAGTCCCAGGTACAACAAATCAGATATTTGATACCCCCTTCGGTCGGGCGATAGTTGGTATCTGTTACGACTCTGCATTTCCCGAATTATTTCGCCGTCAAGCTGCTGCGGGTGGGCAATTTATTCTCAGTGCTTCTAACGACGCTCATTACACCGCATCTATGCCATTTCAGCATCACGCCTTGGATATGATGCGGGCTATTGAAACTGATAGATGGTCAGTCAGGGCGACAAATACGGGATATTCAGCCTTTGTAGATCCTCATGGGAGAACCTTATGGATTTCAAAATATAACACATACCAAACTCATGCTGAAACCATATACAGACGGCAAACCCAGACTTTGTATGTGCGTTGGGGCGATTGGTTGACAGTTGTGTTATTGGCGTTGAGTGTCTTAGCTTGGGCGACATCATACCTTTTGGCAAAATTATCACCTCTTAATTGAGCAAAATAAAAGGTGTTTTATTGGGGATGATTGGTGCAGGAATCGCGCTGTTGTATGTGATTTGTGCGTTGTGTATGTTGCTAGTGGGTTTAGTGGGGTTTACAGTCCCCTTAGTTCGGGATGTGGAAAAGTCTGTACCTGACCATGATCAAGCCATTTTATAGCAAAAAACCTCAGATGAACACAGATAAATCTGTATTTTATTTACCGATTATTCACCCCAGCGATGCCATTGGCGAAAATTACTTCCAGCACTGACTGCCAAACCAATCTGATGCTGTGATGATAGTTCATCATGACCACCTTCGTTAGCTCCGATGTAATACATTCGGAAACTACCATCATCCATTGGCACTACACAAGGCGTACCGACTGCCCGTGCATCCCAATTACCAGAACCTTTTTCAGCATGGGAAAAGATAGGAACATCTGTATCTTTTTGCCAATGAATACCATCATTGGAAATAGCTAAACCAATGGAATGATAACCACTGTTGTTAACACCTTCATAAAACATTAAGTACTGTCCATTGATTTTTAAGACATGGCGAGTACCAATACCTCTCTCATCAAAACTTCCAGACTCGCCCGCCCCTAAAATTTGACCAACTTTTTTCCAATGCAAACCATCGGTTGATAATGCTAAACCGACTAAAAAACCTTTATCTGGGTTCAAGGTGTGGTAGTACAATTTCCAATTGCCATCATCATACAAGACTTGCGGCCAAGCACAAAATAAGGCATCAAATTCGCCATCTTTACCTACATCCAGAACTGCCCCTTGGTAAGCACCTTGCAGCCGTACCCAATTTATACCATCACGGGAAATAGCACAGCCGGGGCGCATCTGTAATCCTTTAGCTGAAAATTTGCCGATATTAATAACTGTGTGGTTCCCGCCAAAGTACCACATCCAATAAAGACCATTGTGAAAGTTGACATTACTCACGCCAACATGGGCAGAATCAAAGCGATGAGTATCTGAATGAGGCTCAAATACAGAACCCATCGTCAATTGTCCCTTTACCCGTTGCCAATTCACGCCGTCTAGGGAAGTCGCTAAACCACAGCGACCAGTTGGTAAGTTAATTTGCCGGTCAAAAGTAGCATCTCGTCCGTAGTACCACATCTTCCAGCTTCCATCGGGACAGCGCATAACCTGTGGTGCGGATACTCTCTCGGAATCCCACCAACCTTCTATTCCTGGTGCTAATACTAGACCGGGTTGATTGATTTGTGTTGTTTTTTCGCTCATGAAGTGAAAATATAAATTAGTTAAATAGTTGCTGATTTCAAATATTAATTTGTCTTACCCAAAGGCGCAAAGAAAAAGGGGAGCATCCCAAATGTGCAAGTTTAATTTATGTATGGGATTTTGGTTTAGAAGGAACGAACCGCCAAGACGCATTCGCGTAGCGTCTCCCCTTGGGAGAAGAACGCCAAGGGAAGAGGGTTTCATAGGGTTTTTGCATCAGTTTCCATATTTTTACCAATTTGGGATGCTCCCAAAAAAAGAAGGTGGTTTTGGTATTCTATACTCTGATTCAGCAATGCCAATTAAACAAACCGCAGAGGCACAGAGAACACAGAGAGATGAGGACGAGAGAGGTTTATTTTGTTCGGTGAATTTGAGCTTCCTATGTTAGTTGTTGTTAATTTTTAAGAAAAACTTACCATAGAAGGCTTATATTTGTACAGCCACTCTTCAAATTCAGCATTACTGACTTGTGCTTGCTGCATCATTTGACTCAGATAGGTTTCACTATCAGATTTATATGCACGCTTCGCCCCGACTGCGTTACGAATCTGGATAATTTGGGTGCGGGGTTTACGACTATTTTCATAGTTAGCTAGGGCTGTTTCAATACTGGAAGCATGACAAAGGCTTTGGGCTAGTTCCCAGGCATCTTCAAAGGCTGTATTGGCTCCCTGTCCCAGTAATGGTACCATTGGATGGGCTGCATCGCCTAAAAGTGTGACTCTGCCTTGACTCCAGTTTTGGAGGGGTGGTCTGTCACATATTGGTCGTTCTACAATATCTTCAGCGTTCGTTGCTGTTAATATTTCTTGTACTGGTTCTGCCCAACCAGAAAATTTTTGTTGGATACGAGATTTAATATCAGCAGGACTTTGGGCAAGAAAGCCGTCTGGACAGAGGGAGGCTGCACTCCAAAATACATATCCGCTACCTAAGTCGAAAAACCCGAAAATTTTGCTGTCGGATGCTGTCATGGACATGACTTGATGAGGAAGTAGTTTTGGGTGACTGTATTTGAGAACAGCTCGCCAAGACATCCGACCAGCATAATCAGGTTTTCCGTCTCCAATCAGTGTTTGCCTAACTACGGAGTTTAAACCATCAGCCCCAATTAACACATCTGCTTGCACTGTTTTCCCGCCTTCAAAGCAGATTTGAACTTTTTTGTCATTTTGCTCAAAATTAATGCACCTATGGTCAAGGTGGATGGCTTTAGGCGGTAGTTGAGAGGCGAGAATTTCTTGGAGACGTGACCACCGGATTTGTAACATCGGTTGTCCGTATTTTTCCTGTAGTTTTACTGTTTTCTGCCCAATCAATTCGCCGTTACTTTTATACAGTTCCAGTTTTTGAGTTTGGCTACCCGCAGCTTTTAATAACTCAGTGATTCCCGGTGTAATAACCTCAAGACTATGTAACCCATTTGGGACAAGGCTCAAACCAGCACCCACTGGACGCAAAAGTCGGGCTTTTTCGTAGACTTGAGCATTGATTCCTTGTTTTCGGAGTGCTTTAGCTACACTTAAACCACCAAGTCCCGCACCGATAATTGCTACTTTGTTAACCATGTTTTACTCCTTTTCCACTAGAAGAATATTGAATTTAATTAACCAATCAGGCACGTTTGTAAAGCGTCTCGCAGGAAAGAAAACAGGTGATTCTACACCAGGAAAGGAGTAAGTATTATTGCTATCAAGTATTCAGCAATTTCTCGTTTGATTTTTTCACTTTTGATATCCAGGTTTGATATAAATTCAAAATTTCTGAGTAGGAAACTTTGGTTTCAAATATCAGGTCAATTAGTGAAGGTGGGAAAAATTTCGGTAACAGTCGGTGCAGAGTTTTGGCAATATATTCTCTCAAAATAAATTCAATAAATAATCCGGTAGATGTGGGGAAAGCATAGTCTCCTAGTTCTACTAAAGCGTAACCATCTGGTTGACGACGAATAGTAAATTGTTTGAGAGAATCAGCTAAATTATCAGAATATTCATTCAAAATATGGTCAAAAACTGCGACATCTTCCAGTGCTGCATTACAGCCTTGACCAATTGAAGATGATACCGCATGAGCTGCATCTCCCATAATTAGTACACTATCACCTTGATGATAATGACTACAGCGAACTGTTAAAATTTTAGCAATTGGTCTATTCAGGAAAGCTTGCGCTTCTTCTTGTGTCATAATATGACCAATTTCGGGAAAGTTTGTTTGAAAAAATTTCAGTACATCGTCGGCGCTAGAATGACCGATTATCTGATTGTTTTGACGAGGAAAATTGATTGCACCACTCATAGTCCCATCGGCTTGATGCAGTGCTACCATGAGTGTACCGTCTTCTAGTCTCCAAGTGTGAATGTTGTCTGTTTTGAGGTTAAGATGGGAATTTTTGCTATTTTCTAGGAAAATAGATTTGTAGTCAGTCGGGTAATACTTTTGTTCACATTCAAAATCTTCTGTATCCAGAAAACCTGCTCTAACCACAGAATTAGCTCCATCTGTACCAATTAACAGGTCATAAGCAATCGTGAAATCCTGTTTTTCGGCAACTGTTGAAGCTTGTGAAATACTTTTAAAGGTGACAGTTTTTGCCGCAAAATCTACGGAAGTACATTGACAATCGAAGTGAATTTTTAGCCGACTTTCGTGATAATTTCTAGTTAATTCTTTTAATAGCACTATTACTAAATTAGTCCGGTCAAGAGTAACTAGAGGTTTTCTTCTGGGTGTTAATCTTGACTTCCCATTTTTTTGGTGAAAAAGCGTTCCTGTCATTTCTACACTAACTGCTTTGACTGCTGGTTCTAAACTTTCAATTTGTCTCAAAGCAGTCATTCCCCTTTCGTTGAGAGATATGGGGAAGGTTCGGGATTTTGAGAAAGAGATAGTTCGAGGATCGCTGCGACGCTCGTAAATGTTAATGTGGTATTTGTCTCCACGACGTAAAAGATAGTGAGCCAGCAAAATTCCGCTAGGGCCAGCACCGATGATTGCTACTTTTTTGACCATGTTTTTAGGTCTGAGACATTGATGAACAAACAAAAATATTTAATACTAAATTATTAATTTCTAAATCCAAAAATAAAATTTTGCATGAATCTTTAGAAGGATTTATCTGAAGGATGAACTTTTGTGATATCGATTTCGGCTTTGACTAAAGTAGGGTCATCTGTGGGTTGGATGCTAAAACCAAGTTTTCTACAAATTCTTTGCATGACATAATTTTCACTCAAGATATCAGCAGTGATTCTATTGAGTTGCTCATCTCGACTAATTTGCAGTAACCTTTGCAGTAACTCGGTTCCTATGCCTTGACATTGAAAGCGATCGCATACCACAATAGCAAATTCTGCTTCATTCGTACCATGCAATTTATTTAACCGACCCACTGCCAAGATTTCCCTTGTTTGCGTTTGGGGATTGTGATATTCCACAACTAGAGCTATTTCACGATCATAATCGATAAAGCATAAGCGTGTTAACCGTTCATGGGTTACTCTCGACGGGAGCTTAATTAAGTGGAAATAACGAAGATAAACACTTTGTTCTGAGAGTGTCTGATGAAATTTTACCATCAATGGCTCATCTTCTGGACGGATAGGACGAATAGTTACAGGAGTGCCATTTCTCATCGTCCATTGGCTAACATATTGTATGGGATAGGGTCGAATTGCTAACTTTGGTAGTTCGTCTTCTTTGACATTTGGTTCATTCAGAATAATTCGCGCATCGAGGATAATTAATTGTTCAGATGAAGCAAGTAAGGGATTAATATCAATTTCCTTAATTTCACGCTGTTCTATGACTAATTGGCTAAATATAACCATTAATTCTTCCAGGGCGGTAATATCAACACTTTTGCGTCCCCGGACTCCTTGCAGCGCTTTGTAAATTTGTGTCTGCTCGATCATGCGTCGTGCTAAAGTGGTATTTAAAGGGGGAAGTGCGATCGCGCGATCGCCAAAAATCTCTACAAGTTGTCCTCCAGTGCCAAAAAGCAACACAGGGCCAAATTGGGCATCAAGTGTACTGCCAATAATTAGTTCATAACCAGCCATTTTGACCATTGGCTGTACAGTTACACCGAGGAAGAGTGCTGAGTGCTGAGTGCTGAGTGCTGAGTAATGAGGGTCTTGGAGTTTCTCATATAACGACGATTTAATGGTGCGGTAAGCTCGTCTAACGGCTTCAGCGTCTCGCAGATTTAACTGCACGCCACCAACATCGGTTTTATGGGTTATTGTGTGGGAAAAAAGCTTTAATACCACGGGATAGCCAATATTTTCAGCACACTGAACTGCCTCATTCTCACTTTCAGCCACGCAAGTAGTTACCGCCGGAATACCATAAGCTGCTAAAATCTGCTTTGACTCAAACTCTGTGAGAATAGTTCGCTGCGCCTGACGTGCTGATTTGATAATTTTCTCAACACAGTTACGGTCGGGTATTCCTGAAGCAGAATCAAGTGCAGATATTATAGGAGTTTCGTAGATACCACGCAAATTATAACTAGATTGCCACATATAACTAAACATCCGCGCCGCAGTATCGGGATAAGGATATGTGGGAATATGATTGCGGTTCAGAATCATTTCACCGACTGCTACATCTGCGCCTCCCATCCAACTAGCAAGGATAGGTTTACCAGCTATCTGCGCGTAGGGTTTTAATTGTTCGGCTGTTTGGGTGGGGTCTGTCATGGCTTGGGGAGTAAGAATTACCAATAAGCCATCACTATTGGCATCTTGAGCCGCAATTTCTAACGCTTGAGTATATCTCTGGGGGTCAGCATCGCCGAGAATGTCAATGGGATTACCATGACTCCAATGTGTGGGTAATAGTTGGTTAAGAGAGGCGATAGTTTCCTGAGAAATTGGTGCAACTTCTCCACCAGAAGCAATTAGAGCATCAGTAGCCAGCACTCCGGGACCACCTGCATTAGTCAAAATTGTCAGGCGTGAACCTTGGGGACGGGGTTGTTTTGCTAATACTTCCGCCATATCGAACAAGTCAGAAATACTGTTAACCCGCAACACTCCACAACGCCGGAAGGCTGCATCCAGAACTTCATCGCTGCCGGTTAATGCACCTGTGTGAGAGGCTGCGGCTTTAGCTGCGGCTGCGGTACGTCCGGCTTTAATCACAATAATTGGTTTAGTTAAAGCAACTTCTCGCGCTGCTGACAGAAATGATCTGGCATTCCCAATTGATTCCATGTAAATAATAATACTTTTGGTGTGCGGGTCATCACCAAGATAGTCAATTAAATCTCCCCAACCGACATCAAGCATGGAGCCAAGGGAAACAAAGGCGCTAAAACCAACGTTTTCTCGGAAACTCCAATCCAGGATAGCGGTGCAGAGCGCTCCACTTTGACTAATAAAGCCGACATTCCCAGGACGTGCCATTGCACTGGCAAAAGTCGCATTTAAACCTGTGCGCGGACTCATTGCACCCAAACAGTTAGGGCCAATAATCCGCATTTTACCCCGATGGGCTTGTTCTAGTATTTGCTGTTCTAAGATGACACCTTCAGCACCAGTTTCTTTAAAACCAGCACTGAGAATAATTGCACCTTTGACACCTGCATCAACGCACTCAGCAATAATACTTGGAACTGTTGAGGCTGGGGTAGCAATAACTGCTAAATCCACTGGTTCGGGGACATCAAAGATAGTCGGGTAAGCTTTAATTCCCAGTATGCTGTGACGGTGGGGATTGACAGGGAAAACGGTTCCACCAAAAGGATGACTGATTAAGTTCCATAGTAGATTGCGTCCAACGCTATGAGGTTTTTCACTCGCACCAATTACCGCTACACTTTTTGGCGCAAAAATAGCATCCAGAGGATTTCGCTTTTGAGTTCGCAAAATATCATGTATGGGCTTTTCCATGAGTTGCTGCTCTGTGGTGGTGAAGAATATTTT